>JBAXKQ010000069.1:0-14850 GCA_037135275.1 bacterium | reverse complement strand
TAATGAATAACGCAGGAGGGTGGTGTTTTATTGTAACGAAAGAGCAACTTTGTGATAATTTGTGTGTCCCTGACGGACAGTGTGTCCCTGACGGACATGTCCCTGACGGACACGGGGTTGACGGGGTGGCATGTGAGCAGGATTTCCCAGTTGAGAGAAGAGATGTTTGAACTCCACAGTACCGCGGGGAAGCGGAACGCCACGCCCCCCAACGACCGGGGCCATAGCCATCAGGCTCCGGCGATCCGCCTTCTGAGGACCACAGCGGCGGCGCCCCTGGGTACGATCCTCCTCTTTCCTGATGGTGGCGCTGGTACACCCACCGCCCTCCACGATGGGACCACGACCGCCGAATTTCTCAACCAATGCGGTTTCGATGTCGCCATTCTCAAATACCGGATCAACGCCGGCACGGGCACCCTGGAGATGACGCTTGACGACGCCATCCAGGCGTGGCGGATGATGCAGACCGAGCCGCAGGCGTTCGGATTGCATGGGGGCCGCTTTGGTATAATGGGCTGTTCGGCGGGTGGCCGTCTGGCAGCCCGGATTACACAGGCGCTTGCGGGGAACCCGAAGGACATCCAGCCCGACGACCTCATCCTCATCCATCCCTCACACCTCGACGCACACCCGGAGGACAGCGTCTGGCCCGACGTCCTGCCCCCCCTCTCGCCGAAAGGACGCCTCTTTCTCCTCATTGCCGCAGACGACCGCCCGGAATGGGTCAGCGGCGCCTCCATCTACGCCAAGGCCTGGAAGGGATACGACGGCCAGGCCGCTTTCCATCTCCTCCCCGACGGCGGCCACGGCTTCGACATCAAGGGGGACCTGCCCGGCGCCGCCAAGCAGTGGCCAGGGATGCTCAAGGCATTTCTCGACGCCAATCCCGAGGCGGCACCGCAGGAGAATACCGCCGCCATTCCCGTGCCGCAGCAAGGCATGGAGGGTCGTCACAGCGCCAAGGTTGAGGAGGCAAAGAAGGCGACGTTCGATCTGATCCTTGTCGGCGACTCGATCATCCACAACTTCGAGAATCCGGAATACATGCCGGTCTGGCAGCAGTACTTCGCCCCGCGCCGCGCCCTCAACCTGGGCTATTCCGGCTGCCGCACCGAAAACACCATCTGGAACCTTCGGAACGGCGAACTCGCCGGCCAGTCGCCCAAGGTCGTCACCCTGATGATCGGCACCAATAACGTTGACGAGAAGAACTACCCAATCCGCCATACCGCGGGGCAACTGGCCGGCGGCATCCAGGCGATTATTGGCGAGATCCGCCAGAAATGCCCCGGCGCCAAGATCCTTCTGCTCCGCCCTTTTCCCGGATCCTACGACGGCACAGCCCCCACCTCGCACAGGATGATCCTGGAGCGGGCCGGCGACCTTGCGAAGGCGTTAGCCGACAACGAACGAGTCTTCTATCTCGACGTCAACGCCGTTTTCCTCAATCCCGACGGCTCGATCAACCAGGCCCTCATGCCCGACTGTCTCCACCCCAACCCCGAAGGCGCCAGACGCTGGGCTGAGGCGATGGAACCCCTCCTCTCCAAGCTCATGGGCGACAGCAGTCGCAGCGGCAGATAGCAAACCCAACGGGGACAAACCCAACGGGGACAGGCCTCTCTCCATCGTGTCCCTGACGGCTGTCTCAATCCCACGTGTGATAGGTTGTCTGTCCCTGACGGCTGTGTCCTGAAAAGAAGACAGCACTTGCCCTTGTGCCGGAACGGAGTGCCTGATAGCGTGCCGGAAGTGAGGGGGATTGAGATGGGGGTTGGTTCAGGAGCGGCGGGAGGCTGTGTCGGGCGTTGCACGTGTGACGGTGAGCCATGCGTGGGGAGTCAAGTTGTCTGCAGCAGCAAAAGGGAGGGTTGATCGTATGAGAAAGGTCTGGTCTGTGGCGGTAGCGGCTGGTGTCGTCCTTGCGTCTGCGGTCGCGTTACATGCTGAGCGCATGGACGATGAGTCCATGGCACAATGGCGGTTCGGGATTGGGATCAGTTACATCTCGGGATTTGCCGATGTGATTGACTACTACGAGTCGAAGCCGAACATGGAGTCTCTCGGCGGGTCCGTTCCGATAGGTCTGGCGTTGGCGCCTTACTACCAGTTTGACCATGGATCCCGCATCGGTGTGGATCTTGGACCGTTTGCCATGGTCCTCGGGGATGTGAGCTACTGGGATGTGCCTGTAGCGCTTAGCTATGGATTCAGTTTTGTGCCCCATGGGTCGGTGTCGCCGTATGTTCGGGTCGGCGTGAAGCATCACTTTGTGGGCGGTGACGATGTTGACAAGTCCACGCCTGGGGGGTTCGCCGCGTTCGGCATGGAGTTCATGAGGAAGAAGTTTGTTGCGGTCCAGATTGAAGCCGGATACGACGCCTCGGAGGTCACGTTCAGCAGCACCGAATACGATGGGCATTCGGGGCACTTTGTGGCCGCTGATGAGACCATCAAGACCGGAGCACTGATAGTCAGTCTTCGTGCCGCGTTCTGACGGTCCAGAACGGGCCTGTCGCATGGGAGTTGAACCGACGCCTCAGCCAAGCCGGTGATGATCGTGCGTCAGAATGCCTTGCGGGGTCGGCGGGGGCAACCCCGCCGACCGTGCGACAAGGGTTTCGGACCACTTCACGACAGGCATGCAAGCGCTTTGCCCAGCACCTCGTCCACCGTGATCGCCTGAAGGCGACTGTTATCACGGGGCCCCACGGGGACAGGCCTCTCCCCATCGTTCCTCAATCCCACGTGTGAGAAGTTGTCTGTCCCTGACGGATGTTTTGAGGTAGGGCTGGGATGCCGGCTGTCAAGATCGGGGTCGCGACAGAGGGCATGTCAGGATTTGGCGTTGTCTTTTGCGGCTGTGGTGGGCTAGCATCCGGTAACAACTGGTTTCGTGGGGGGGGGGATGCCAATGCTTGACCTGCTGATAAGGAATGGCCAGGTGCTTGACGGGACCGGTTCGCCTGCGATCAGGGTGGATGTCGGCATTGCCGGAGACAGCATCACGGAGGTCGGGGATCTTTCCAGTGCCGAGGCGCGGTCAACGATTGATGCCGCAGGCAAGATGGTCTGTCCTGGATTCATTGACGCGCATTCCCACTCCGACGGCTACATCCTCGTCCAGCCCACGGCCGACAGCAAGATCTGCCAGGGCATAACCACCGAGATCACCGGCAATTGCGGCGCGTCAGCCGCCCCGCTTATTGGTGACTACCGCATGCCTTCCACCTGGCGCGACAAGCCGTATCCCGGCACGTGGAACACGGTTGCGGAGTATCGCAAGCTGGTGGAACAGGTGAGGCCGGCGCCGAATCTCGTCTTCCTGGTCGGTCTCAACTCGATACGTGCTGGGGTTGTCGGCTACAAGAACCGTTCAGTGACCGTGGATGACATCAGGGCAATGGCCAGGCAGATCGACCAGGCGCTTGACGAAGGGGCGAGGGGAGTCACATCCGGCCTGATATACGCTCCGGGCCTGTTTACCTCGCAGGAGGAACTCATGGAGCTCTCACGGGTGGCAGCCAAGTCGGGGCGCCTGCGTGCCGCAGGTGTTGCGCCGATCTACACCACGCACATGCGCAGCGAGGGAAAGCGTCTTCTTGAGGCTATTGACGAGACCATAGCGATTGCAGAAGGCGCCGGTATCCGGGTGCAGATCTCACACCTCAAGACGTCCGGCCGCGACAACTGGGGGCTTATCGACCGGGTGATCGAGAAGATCCGTGCGGCCAGGGACGCCGGCGTCGACCTCAGTGCTGATCGCTATCCCTACACGGCGTCGGACACGGATCTGGATGTGATATTCCCGGCCTGGGCCGCGGAGGGTGGGCACCAGGCCGTGATGGATCGGCTCCACGATGCGGTTACGCGCCAGCGGTTGCGGCAGGAATTGCTTGAGACGCGGCCTGCCGAGTACTGGAAAGCCGTGATGGTCGGTTCAACCGACCACCCCGCAAACAAACAGTTCCAGGGAAATCACCTTGTGGATGTGGCATCGAGCCTGCGGTTGGAACCCGTCGACGCGGCGCTGCATCTTATTGAGACAGACAAGCTCAAGACAGGCGCGTTCTTCTTTGGAATGAACGAGGAGAACATGACCAGGATTCTTGCTGAGCCCTATGTGATGCTCTGCACCGACGCGTCGCTACGGGCGCCCGCAGGGCCGTTGAGTACAGATCATCCGCATCCCCGTGCCTACGGGAGTTTTACGCGCTTCCTGAGGATGAGCCTCGACGGCAAGACTGTCCCGCTGCCTGAGGCTATACGGAAGATGACCTCGCTTCCCGCGCGTACATTCAGCCTTCCCGACCGCGGCAAGATCGGCCGCGGCTCAAAGGCCGATGTAGTGGTGTTTGACCCCGGGAGTGTTCGCGATACGGCCTGGTACGACAAGCCGCACCAGCTTTCCACGGGGCTTGACCACGTGATTGTGAACGGAGCACTCACCTGGTCCGCAGGCAAGTTCACGGGCAACCGGGCAGGTCGCTTTCTGTAGCCGCTCAGATCCTGCAGACCAATCCCTTCAGGTAGCTCCCCTCAGGGAACGACATGGCAACCGGGTGATCGTCCGGCTGGCTGAGATGGCGGAGGATTTTAGCCTGCACGCCGGCGTCCAGGGCTGCATCGGCTACCACTTTCTGGAAGAGGTCCGTTTCCATGTGGGCCGAGCAAGAGAATGTCACCAGCGTTCCGCCCGGCTTGAGCAGCTTGAAAGCCAGCAGGTTGATGTCCTTGTATCCGCGGCAGGCCCGCTCGAGGTGGCCGCGCGAGTCGGCAAATTTGGGCGGATCAAGAATCACCAGGTCGAACTGTCTGCGGGAGTCCCTGAAACGGCGGAGCACATGGAACGCATCGCCCTCGACCTGCTCGACCTTTCCGGCGTCGAGGCTGTTCTGCTCGAGATTGCGCATTGCGAGCCGGAGAGCGTCGGCCGATGCTTCGACCTGTGTCACCTTCGCCGCGCCGCTCTTCAGGGCGCGAACGGTGAAAGCGCCGGTGTAGCAGAAACAATCAAGCATCTCCGCGCCGTCGGCGTATGGCGCAATGATGGCCCGATTCTCGCGCTGATCGAGGTAGAAGCCGGTCTTCTGACCGGTCCTGAGGTCCGCAAGGAAGCGGCAGTCGCCTTCGCGGATCTCGACCAGTTCGGGCGGCTGGGTCCCTGCGAGGAGGCCGTCGGCCACGGGTAGTCCTTCCTTCTCGCGGGCGTCGGACGCGGAACGTTCGACTATGCCTTTGCAGGGCGCGAGTTCAGACAACTGCCGTACTATCTCCGCCTTCCAGAACTCGGCTCCTGCGGAAAGGAACTGGCAAACCAGGTAGTCGGCGTAGCGGTCTACGATAACGCCGGGCAGGCCGTCGGACTCGGCATTGACCAATCGGCACGCGCATTCGGGGGCCGCGAGATGCCGTCGGATGAGCAGAGCCTGCTCGAGTTTTCGCCTGAACATGGCGGGGGCCACCTCTTCGGCAGGGTCGAAGGACCAGATGCGGACCATTATCTGCGAGCCAGGTGAATAGGCACCGCGCGCTATGACTGTGCCGTCGGGAGTACACACATCAACCGTTTCCCCGGGCAGGGCCTTGCTATCAATTCGTCCGATTGCCCCTGAGAATACCCAGGGGTGCCTGCGCTGGAGGCTGCGGTCTCTACCTGATTTCAAGAAAACTTTTGGCATTTGGTGAGTAAACCAGTTGCGAGCCCCCCACGCAAGCACACAGACGGGCAAATACTGAAGAACAGAACTTGTTGCGTCGGGCCAGTCTTTGGGATTATTGTCCCGAAAGTTTGCGCGGGTAAGGAAAGGAGTTGACTGCGATGGGCAAAGCCATTCGGGCAGGCGTGATCGGGTGTGGCAACATCTCAAAGTTTCATTTCTCCGGGTTGGAAAAGGCTGGGGCAAAGATCGCATGGGTATGCGATTTGAACGAAGCCGCGGCGCGTCCCTGGGCAGAGCGCTTCGGCGCACGCTACACGAGGGACTATCGCGAGGCTATCGCCGACTCCACAGTGAATCTCGTGGACGTCACGACGATCAGCAAGGTCCACAAGGAAATCTGCCTGGCAGCCATTGCAGCCGGGAAGGCGGTTGTCTGTGAGAAGACGCTGGCGGAGAACGCTGATGATGCGTTGGTAATAGCGCGGGCGGCCATCCGGGCGAGGACGATCTTCTATACCTCCTACATGAAACGGTTCATGCCGGCTGTGAGCAAGGCGAAGGAACTGCTGCCGGAAATCGGAACCGTCATCACCACGCACTTACGCGCCTACCAGCACTGGGGCGACCTCTGGGAGACGACACCGGAAAGTGGTTTCTTCCACACTCCCCCCGGCGGGGCGTCGCAGGTGAGGAAGAACTACGGCGGCGGAATCCTGGTCTGCGGCGGCAGTCACATACTCGACCTTGTCTGTTTCCTGCTGGGCCGGCCCACGCGGATGTCAGCTTCCATGTACACCCCGAAGGGCCGTGACTACGACCTTCGCGCGTCGGCAATGATGGAAACACCCAACGGTGTTGCTCACTTCGAGGTCATAGCCCATCCCCTTGACCGTCTCGGATTCCTCAGGGACGGATTTGACGAGCAGGTTGAGATTGTGGGCACTCGCGGTACGTTGCATGTCTTCAGTCCGTTGTGGGACCAGGTTGAGCACAAAGCGTCGATGCTCGTGCACTACGATCGCGCGACGGGGATCGCCACAGAGCATCGCTTTGCGCCCTGTTCTCCCTTTGACAACGCCCTGCGCTTCTTCTGCAACAATGTTCGCGCAGGCAGGCAGGGCGACCAGTCGCGCACCACCGGTTATGACGTGGATCAACTGATCGCGACCATGATCCGCTCTGCTGGCAGCACGGTCGATGTGAAGTATCGTATCTGAAGAACGCAGGCGCCGGCCACCGGGTCGGCGGCGGTCCTGCGGTGCCGGCCGTGGTGCATCAGTCCAACCGCTGAGGTCGCGTGCGCGCCCGTGGCGTTGGGTTGCCCTTGCGTTGATTCTGCCCGTGTGCACCCTGGTTTCTGGTGAGAAGGGTCATGAACAGGTCGTTGTAGTCATCGGTCCACACTGCGCTGAGGCGACCGGCCGCCCGGCGTGCGCGGCGGCTGGCTGAGAGAATCGGGTCCCTGGCGAAAACATCCCTGTCCCTGGTCAGGAGCACCCACGTGGAAGAGTCGAGGCCGTTGGTCTTGTCCTCGTCGGTGGCGGTGTGCCTGATGACAGCGATGCTGATGCCGAGGTCCGCGGCAAGCGCCTGCAGTGTCCCTTCGAGGTCGAGGTATCGGTTTGAAATGTTGAGGGCGAGAATGCCGCTTGCCTTCAGGTGAGAGAGGTAGAGGACCACCGCTTCCCTTGTGAGCAGGTGGACGGGAATGGCATCGCTTGTGAAGGCGTCGATTGCCAGCAGGTCGAAATCGCGAATGGTTTCCCGCTCCATGGACATCCGGCCGTCACCTTCAACTATCTCGCACTTCGCCGGGCAGTCCCTGATGTAGGTAAAGTACTCGGAAGCCACCCGGATGACGTTGGGATTGATTTCATAGAAACGATAGAGATCGCCCTGGCGGCCGAATGCGGCGATTGTCCCCACGCCGAGGCCCAGGATGCCCACGCGCATCGGCAGATTCGTATTGAGGCTCTTGAACGCCATGCCGAACCCGCTTTTTCCTCCGTAGTAGCTCAGCGCACTGCTGCGGATTCTCCCTGACTCGAACTGAGAGCCGTGCTTGATGCGGCCGTGCTGCAGGGAGAGGCACTTCCTTGCGGGATCCTTTGTGTCAGATCTCATTACCTTGAGCGAGCCGTAGAAATTCCGGGACGCGCTGAGCTGGCCTGCCGGCTGCACGTGTGCGTGCGCGTAGAGTATGAAGCCAACCGTAACCACCGTCAGGGTTTCGAAAACCGCGGAAAGCCGTGCCACGGACTTGAACCTTATTGATGTGTAAGGCAGGCGGACGAAACGCACCGAGATCATGCTGAGGACAAAACAGGCCCACAAGCCGATCTGCATTTCGGAGTAGCCGGTGAACATGCGGGGCGCGGCGATGCCAACGAATATACCGCCGGCCGCTCCGCCAACAGCCAGCATGAGGTAGTACAGCGTCAGGTGCTTCGGGCTGGGTTTGAGTAACGCCATTTCGCCGTGACACACCATGAAGCACACGAATGCACTGGCGGAAAACCCGCCGATCTGCAGCCATATCGGCGCCCTGACTCCCGCGCTCGCCAGCCCGATCATTGCCATGATCGAGCCGATCAGGAGCGGACCAAACAGCGGTCTGAAGTACCATCGAGTGCTCTGGAAGCACAGGATGAACGAGAGAAGGTAGATAGCGAGCGGGAGCACCCAGAGGAATGGGACCACCGACACATCCCAGCACAACTGGTTTGTCACCGCCAGCAGGAGCACCGATCCACATGCCGGCAGTGCGGCCCAGAGTATCTTCACCAGCATGTTCGGGTTCGCGGCCCAATCCGGCATGGTCTCCGGTGTCCCTATCCTGATTCCTGTGGCGCCGGAGGCCTCTCCGGCAGCCCCCTCGCAGGTGTCGCCGTCGTTAGATTGTTGGTCCCCGCCTGCCGCAGCACCGGATGTCCGCCACATACGCAGGGCGCAATACACCAATATCATGGCGAAACACACGTAGCCGATGGACCAGGAGATGGCCTGCATCCGGAGCGTCAGTCCGGGCTCAACAACGACAGGGTAGGAGACAAGCGCAATCAACGCCCCTGTATTCGACAACGCGAACAGGCGGTATGGCGAGACGTTCGGAAAGGATCTTCCGAACCACGACTGAATGAGGGGACTTGTGGTTGAAAGAACGAAGAATGGTAAACCGACCGTGCAGGCGAGGAGGAGCAGTATCCGGAAGGTCGGGTCTTCTGCTGCGCCTGGCTTCCAGCCGTCGCCAGGGATGATGGGTAGAAAAGGCAGGGAGATGAGAAGCAGGACAACGTGAAGCACCGCCTGTCGCCTCGGCTGCAACCGGCTCAGCCAGTGGGAATAGGCATAGCCGCCTACCAGCAGGCACTGGAAGAAGAGCATGCAGGCCGTCCAGACCGACGGGCCGCCGCCGAACCACGGCAGGACATACCTGGCGATCAGCGGCTGAATCTGGAAGAGAAGAAAGGCGCCGAGAAATATCGCAACAACGAAACGCGACAAGAGCGGGAATCCGGATTTCATGTCGGCCGAATGATAGGGATGCGGAGGTTGTTCTGCAATCCCGATCGCACTTGCCGTGCGGCCGGGATGAAAGGTAAAACCGTTGGTGCGGGGGGGCAGCGGGCGCGTGAGCCGGCAATGGCACAAACCAGCGGTAGATCTCCCGCCGGTATTCCCTGGTCTTTACCTTTTTCGGCAGTTGACCAACTCCGAGCAAAACACCTATCATCGCGTCTCGTTCTCCCCGATGGGTTGGGGGACGAGTGTAGTCGTCCCGGTGGAATTGCGGAGCGGAGTGTCGATTCAATGATGAGCAGTTGTCCTGATCGTATTCTGGCCGGGTCGCCGGAGGTCATTCGCGAATCATACCGGCAGTGGGCCGACACGCCGGTCGACCAGGAGATGCCTGCCGCCAGCGGCTGGGCGCCCGACCGCTTTCAGACCACGCTGGCCAAGACGTTTACCGCCGCCGGTCCCGGTACATACCGCGGCCAAGTCACCAGGACCCTCCGGTTTGAACCGGCCGAGGATGAGGGTTGGTTGTTCAACAGGGTGGACCTGCCGGATTCGCTCCCTATTCGCGTGGCGGCGAGCAATGTCTGGACCACCGCGCGGAACATCGTCCTCTGCAGCGGATCTCCCCACAACTACATGCGGATGGTCGAACACATCATCGCGCTGCGGCTCGGATGCGGGCTGGACAATGTCGTTATAAAGGTCGAGTCCGGCGATCCGCCGTTGTTTGACCGCAGCAGCCTCGATATGGTTGAGGCCGTTGAGGCGGCGGGGCTCGTCGCGCAAGCCAGGCCGGTGCAGTATCTCACGGTAAAGGAGCCTGTGTGCATCGGCTCGCCCAACGGCGGCATTCTGGCGTTCCTGCCCTGCAGGATAGGAGATCCACGCCTGCTCAGGCTCGACTGCGGGGTGAATTTCCCGTCGGCGATAGGCAGGCAGAGGATAAAGATCGACATAACCAGGGATGTGTTCAAGCACGGGGCATTCGCCAGGACGAACGCCACGCTCGGCATGATGATGTACTGCCGGACGATCGGGAAGATGTTTGCCGACACGAGGAATCTTGGCTATACGAAGCAGAATATTCTCATTGCTGGCCGGGACCATTATCTGAATGAGCCGCACATGATACACAACGGCAAGTCCCTGGAGGCCGTCTGGCACAGGGCCGTCCTCGACCTGCTGGCGGCTATTGCGCTGATCGAGACCGGGCGCCTGGTTGGCACGGTTGTGTCTTTCAAGGCCGGGCATTCCCTTGACGTTCTCGCGGTAAAGAAGCTGTTCAAGGAAGGTCTGCTCGTGCCGTTGTACTCGTAGCCGTCGGACGGAAGTGGGAGCAACAGTGATTGGTGAAGCGGTATTCTCCGGCCTGCTGCCCTGTGCATACATCGGCCCTGGTGCAGGTTTCGCTTTCCTGGGCTCCTTCTTCATCCTCTTCCTCGGGCTCCTGCTGGCGCTGGCTTCGATTCTCTTTCTTCCAGTCAGGTTTGTCATCTCACTCTTCCGGCGACGCAGTGGCAGAGCAGCCGGGCCGACCAGTCGTGTGGTGGTGGTGGGGATGGACGGGCTTGATCCGGCTCGCGTCAGGCGGCTTATGGCGGCGGGCGAATTGCCCGGCTTCAGCCGGCTGGCCGGGCAGGGAACGTTCTCTGAACTGGAGACCACTTGTCCGCCGATTTCTCCTGTTGCATGGTCATCGTTTGCCACCGGGGTGAACCCCGGCAAGCACGGCATCTTTGACTTCCTCAACCGCGACCTGCGCACCTGCATACCGTGTCTTTCATCCACCCGCGTGGGCAGGAAGGAAATCACCCTGCTCCGTCGCAGTACGCCATTCTGGAAGATACTCGGCGAACACGGTGTGTTCAGCACCATTCTCAGGGTTCCAGTGACGTTTCCGCCTGAGAAGTTTCGAGGGCTTCTGCTGTCCGGAATGTGCGTGCCTGACCTTCGTGGAACACAGGGAACCTACACGGTTTATGAGGAGGGGGCCCGGAGGGAGAGTGGCGACGGAGGTGTACGCATTCCGGTGGAATTCGATTCCGCCGGCAAGGCTGATGTGCTCCTGCCGGGACCGCCGTCAGGGAATGGTCGATCCCTGCAGCTGTCGGTCAGAATCAAGCTGGATCGCAGCAGAGCCAGTGCTGTTGTCCGGCTTGGCGGGGAACGAGTGGTTCTGAAGCTCGGCGAGTACTCAGACTGGATCCCGGTGCGGTACCGGCTGGGGCTGCGCAGTGCCCACGGTGTCTGCCGGCTCCTGCTGGTTTCGGTCGAACCGGAGTTCCGGCTCTACGTAACACCTGTCAACCTTGATCCAGAACATCCGGATATGCCCATATCCAACCCGCCGTACTATGCGATTCACCTTGCGAAGCTCCACGGCACATTTGCCACGCTTGGCCTGGCCGAGGACACCTCGGCGCTCAATGACGGTATTATCGACGACGCAGCGTTTCTCCGGCAGGCCCTGGACATTCAACGCACGCGGGAGGATGCTTTTTTTGAGGCGCTGAAGCGGACCAGGCGCGGTGTGTGCGCAACAGTGTTTGACCTGACCGACCGGGTGCAGCACATGTTTTATCGCTATGTGCGCGAGGATCAGCAGGTCGGCGCCTGGGGTGGCGAGTCGGGCGCGGCGTCGACCCAGGCCATTGACGATGTCTACCGATCCATGGATGTGCTTCTTGGCAGGGTGATGAAGGAAGCCGGCCCCGAGACGGCGGTATTCGTGCTTTCCGACCACGGGTTCGCTGATTTCCG
Source organism: bacterium (assembly GCA_037135275.1). Lineage (GTDB taxonomy): Bacteria > Verrucomicrobiota > Kiritimatiellia > SPBP01 > SPBP01 > JBAXKQ01. The sequence goes on along the minus strand of JBAXKQ010000069.1, from coordinate 2,905 downwards.
CCGTGCCGTCAGTCTCAATGCATGGCTCGAGCAGGAGGGTTACCTGGTACGCAAGGCTGGCGCCGCAGGCGCGGCATATCTTGCCGACGTGGACTGGACAAAGACCAGGGCGTACAGCTTCGGGTTGAGCGGCATATACCTGAACCTGCGGGGCAGGGAGGGCCATGGGATAGTGCCGAGCGAAGGTGAAGCAGGGGACCTCAAGAGGGAAATCGCCACAAGACTCGCCGACCTGAAGGATCCGGAGGGCAACCAACCGGCGATCCACAAGGTATACGACAGCAGCCAGGCATACTCTGGACCTTACGCAGGCGAAGGCCCTGACTTGATCGTCGGCTATGAAGCCGGCTACCGCGCGTCATGGGAGACCGCCAAAGGCGCGTTGGGCGGGCCGGTATTCTCCGACAACACTCGCAGGTGGAGCGGGGATCATTGCATCGACCGCGACCTGGTGCCCGGCGTGTTGTTCAGCAACCGGAAGCTTGACCTGCACGGGCTACGGCCATCGATCCTCGACCTTGCACCGACCATCCTGTCCATCTTTGGAATCAGCCCGCCGGCGTACATGGACGGAAAAACGATGGAGACTGGAAAGTGAAACGACACGGGTTGACACGGCGTGAGTTCATCAAGCTCACCGGGGCTGGATTGGCCGCGGGTGCCGTCGGCATGCCCGCTCTCGCCGCCGGCCGTGGCCGCAGGAGCAGGCGCGTCATTGTGCTCGGCATTGACGGCATGGACCCGGTCCTCCTTGACCGGTTCGTCAGGGAAGGCCGCATGCCCAATTGTGCCAAGCTCATTGCCGGCGGTTCATTCTCCAGGCTCCAGACCAGTGATCCGCCTCAGAGCCCTGTGGCATGGTCCAACTTCATTTCCGGCACCAATCCAGGCGGGCATGGCATATATGACTTCATCGCCAGGGACCCATCCACCCTGGTGCCGTACCTCTCGACCTCCGAGATGGGGGATGCCGGGAAGACCATCGGTGTGGCTGGCTACGACATTCCGCTGTCGGGCCGGAGGATGGTGAATCTCAGGAAGGGACCAACCTTCTGGAAGGATCTCCAGGAACAAGGCGTTGATTGTACCGTGCTCAAGATTCCGGCGAATTTTCCCCCGACCGAGTGCCGCTCGCGGAGCATATCCGGAATGGGCACTCCGGATATCCACGGCAGCTACGGGCTGTTCACATTCTACACTGACAAGGCCAGCGAGGTTCCCAGAGACGTGCCTGGCGGGCGGGTTGTCAACGTCGGCTCGCACGACAACACGATTGACTGTGTGCTGCCGGGGCCGGTCAACACCCTGCGCCGCGATCGCGGGAATGTGAACATTCCATTCACGGTATTTGCTGACCCGTCGAACCCGGCGGTGCTGGTTTCCGTGCAGGGGAAGGAATTTATCCTCAAGGAGGGGGAGTGGAGCGACTGGGTTGTTCTCTCCTTCCCGCTTGTTCCACACATCGCGGAGGTGCCTGGGATATGCCGGTTCTTCCTCCGGAAGGCGAGGAACGATTTCGCATTGTATGTAACGCCGGTCAATATCGATCCGGCCGCGCCGTCGTTGCCGATCTCGACGCCGCCGCGGTATTCGGCTGACCTTGTCTCGCGAATCGGCCGCTTCTATACCCAGGGGATGGCAGAGGACACGAAAGCGCTCTCAGCCGGCATGCTCTCGGATGACGAGTACAAGCAACTGGCCGTCAACGTGCTGAACGAGAACATCCGCATGTTCGACAGCGAGTTCGGCAGGTTCGAAAGCGGATTCTTCTTCTGCTACTTCTCATCACTTGACCTTAACAGTCATGTGTTCTGGAGGGCATTGGACCGCGGGCATCCACTTTACTCCGCCGGGCTCGCGGCGAAGCAGGGGGATTTCATCCCGTGGCTCTACTCGCAAATGGACGCGGTCGTAGGGAAAGCCATGGCCAGGCTGGATGCAAGCAGCATGCTGATGGTGATGTCGGATCACGGTTTTGCGTCGTTCCGGCGCCAATTCAACCTCAATTCGTGGCTCATGGACAACGGCTACGCCGGCGCAGTCCCGTCCGCATCGCGCGGATCCGCCGGCTACTTCCAGGACACCGACTGGACACAGACCAGGGCATACGGGCTCGGCATCAACAGTCTCTACCTGAACATCAAAGGGCGCGAGCCGCAGGGTGTCGTCGGGCAGGGGTCTGAGAAAGACGCTCTCATGGCGGAGCTGGTATCGAAGCTCGAAGCCGTTAGGGATCCAGTGACAGGAGAACAGGTGATTACCCATGCCTATCGCGGGTCCGATATCTATTCAGGCCCCTACGCCGGATCCGCGCCTGACGTTGTGGTCGGCTACAATCGGGGATATCGCGCATCGTGGGATACCGTTCTCGGCAAGTATCCGAAGGAGCATTTCGCGGACAACACAGACCCGTGGAGCGGTGATCATTCGATCGATGCTCCGCACGTACCTGGTGTGCTGCTCTGCAACAGGCCAGTCAAGGCTTCCCGGCCGGCATTGAGTGATCTGGCGCCGACGATCATGGATCAGTTCGGTGTTGAACCATCGGATGGAATGACAGGCAAACCGGTGCTGTGACAACAGGTGTCAGCGGCCGGACCGCATGGTCGCACCGCAGCGTGGGGAACGGACTTTCTCCGGTGTCTTTGCAGCGCAATGCGATGCCTTCTGCTCCGCGAGGCACACCTGGCAGCGTTCATCCGAGCACCATCCGCAGGCATAGCAGTCGGGGCAGGGGTGTTTCTTTTTTCGCTCGACCCCTCCACCGGGCACGAAGAGCATTCCCGACATGCCCTTGACACGTTTCCACGTCATGTTCAGGCCCGCCGGTTGATCATTGCGGCGGCAACGCCCGCCCCGAAGCCGTTGTCGATATTGACCACAGTGACCCCTGGCACGCAGGTGT
>JBAXKQ010000068.1:0-15082 GCA_037135275.1 bacterium | reverse complement strand
GCGGATAGATCCGGCTTTCGACGGTGATTTCAAAAAGGTACAGACAGGGCAGCCGTCACGGGATATGCAGGAGGACCGGCATGGCGTCGCCGGATTTGCGGGAACGGGAACCGGCCGCGGGATGTCGCCTGCCGAGATGGTTTCCAGCATAGGAATGCCGCAGCCGGAACACCTTCAGTTTGCGAGCGCAGCCGTGGCATCGTTACCGCCTGCACTGACTGAGGCAGCTGGCGAACCTTTCGGAGCATCCGCCCTCCTGTACGGCTTGCTTGCCAACAGCGACGGAAACACGCGGGCGGCACAGATGAATGTCATAGCCAGCCACGCCGGGCAGGCAATCCACGACGAAACCCTCAAACTGCTTCCATGGATCGACGCCGTCCAGCGCGAACACAGGCTGCCCCTTGCCGAGCTTGCCATCGCCGGCCTGCAGGGGCTCTCGAAAACACAGTACGATACATTCTGCGACGCAACGGTGCACCTGATCGAGGCCGACGACCAGGTGGACCTGTTCGAATACACCCTCCAGCGCATGATCGTAAGGCATCTCGAGCCGGTTTTCCGGAGTGTCGCCAAGCCTGTCACCCAGTACTACGATATCAGCCCGCTGCTGCCGCATTGCGCCAAGCTCCTGTCCTGCCTCGCCTACTGGGGAGCCGACGACCAGGCTTCCGCAGAGAAGGCGTTCTTCTCAGCCGCCGGCAAACTCGGCGCAAGCCTGTCCCTGAAGCTGCTGGGAAGAAACCAGTGCGGATTGACGACCGTGGATGAGGCGCTTGGCGTGCTGGAGCTCGCCGCACCGCCGATAAAGAAGCGAATCCTCAGTGCATGCGCCGCCTGCGTGGCAACCGACGACCTGATCACAGCCGAGGAGGCGGAACTCCTGAGGGTAGTGGCCGACGCCCTCAACTGCCCGGTGCCCCCGTTCGTGCCTGGTCTGTTGCACGATCGAATCACCAGCCAACAGGTCGCGTAGGCTGATGGGAAGACCTTAGGCCGGAACGATTCAGTCCAAGCAAGCACTTCCTCGACTCCGCCTGTTTCTGCTCCCCGGAGGGGAGCAACATGACAGGGGATGTGAACGTCAATTCCCAAACTTGCGGCCGTCTCGTGCCTGTTCTTGACTGCCGGGGTGAGGGCACCGGCTCCAGTTGGCGCTGAGCGCAGTCACCGGTAGAAGTTGAAGGCGTGGCCGGCAACGGCACGGCACGGCTTCGCCTCCCACCACACAATGGCTGCCGCTCGCTCACGCTCGCAGCTACGGCAGTGCAATCTCAGGCGGACTCAACCGTCTCGCGGATGACGTAGATGGGCTTGTCCTGGGACTCGTGATATGTCCTGATCGAGATCTCCGCCAGGAGCCCTATGCTGATCGACTGGATCCCGAAGATTATGAACATGAAGGGGGAAAGCACCCAGAACGGTCGCTTCGCGAGCGCCGCAACCATGTTGGCCTCGCCGGTACACCACTGGACAACATTCCCCACCACCAGCGCCCCAAGAATGACGAGCCCGGGAACGATAAGAGCAAGCCCCAGCCGCCCGAACATCTGAATCGGCCCCTTGCTGTACTGCATGAGGAACTTGACCGTGATCAGGTCCAGTATGACCCTCACGGTCCTTGAAATACCGTACTTGGAGGCCCCAAAACGCCGCGGCCGATGGTCAACCGCCACCTCTGAAACGGAGCCGCCAACCCAGCTTGCCAGTGCAGGAATGAACCTGTGCATCTCGCCGTAAAGGTGCACATTCTTGACCACCTCCCGGCGATACGCCTTCAGCGTACAGCCGTAGTCATGCAGCCTGACCCCGGTTATGCGGCTTATGAGGCCGTTCGCAAACATGGACGGCAGCCGCCTGTTCAGGAACGCATCCTGGCGGTCCTTCCGCCACCCGCTTACAACATCACACCCCTCATCCATCCTGGCCAGGAGTTTGGGAATGTCGGCCGGCGAGTTCTGGAGGTCGGCATCCATGGTAATGATAATGTCGCCGCGCGATTCCCTGAATCCTGCGCTCATGGCGGCCGTTTGTCCGAAGTTACGCCTGAACCGGATCAACCGCATGTGCGGATACTTGGCCGCCTGCTCCCTCATCAGGTTCCAGCTGCCATCGGTGCTGCCATCGTCAACGAGCAGTATCTCATACGACCGCCCTATCCCGACCATCGTCTCGTGCAGTTCCCTGCAGAATTCAGTCAGGCTCTCAACTTCGTTGTAGACCGGCACAGCGACAGATATTTCCGTCATTGGAGAAACCCTCCAAGAAGCGTTTTCAGTTCATCCTCAGGCTTTCTGGCCAAGGCACGTTCAATTCTCCGACGCTGCGACTCCAGCACGGTCCGGTTCATCTCCTTGTCGGTGGCAAGGCGATGAATCAACTGGGCCAGTTCTTCTGGCGCAAGGTCATCATACATGATCCCGGCGCCGTCAAGTGCTTCAGGTATTCCACCGGTGTTTCTTGCGATCACCGGCACTTCCCTGCTCATGGCCTCTATCAACGGCAGGCAATATCCCTCGTGCCTGCTGGTGCTGACAAACACATCGGCAATGTCGTAGTACGCCGGCAACCCGGCCGGCGAGGCAAAATGCTCGAAGCACACGTTCTGCACATCAAGCTCCCGCACTAGCATCCTCAACATCAGATAGTATCGCGGCGCAGTACGCTCAGAGCCAACAATCAGCAGGCGACTGTACCGGTCCAGGCATTTGTTGTACCAGGAAAAGGCCAGGATAAGCTCCTCGATGCACTTGTTGGGAGCTATGCGCCCCACGCAAAGGATGTTCCGGAGTGGCGCCGCGATCTTCTTGAATACATTCGGGTCGGGCGTGACATTGAACTGGTCGATCGAGAAGAGGAGCGGGAACACCTTCACATCCCGGGCGCCAATCGCCTCAAGTTCGGCTGCGTCGAACCGGGAAACCGCCCAGACGGCATTAGAGCAATCAACAACGCGCTTGAGGCTGTCCCTTGCCTCCCGAAGCTGGCGTGCAATTCCATCGTCATAGCCGTCGAAAAACTCGGCCGGCGTGATGTTGTGATAGACCATGATCTTCCGCCCCGCGACCCTGCAGAAGAGCTCCGCGGCCGGGGATGCAATGGAGTAGTGATGAATGAGTATATTCTGCGCGGAATCAACATACTCGTCCAGCCGCCTGGCGCGAGGCCGCATTGGCGGCGAAACCCGGCCGGCCTCAACGAATATTTCGGATTCAAAACCCCACTTCCTGAGCATCCCCTGCAGGATCACGGCCTCGGTCGATATGGCATCGCCCTCGGCAAACCCCGACAGTACCTGGTCTATGCGATAACGCATCGCTCAGCGATCCTTCTTCTCGAGTTCTGCGACTCTCTGCTCAAGGGCCTTGATCTTGCGCTCATATTCAGCCCGCAGGAATTCAACGGATGCGGTGAGCTGGAAGTTGACGCAGTTCTGCTGGAATGCCATCCGGTCGTGCTGGTACCTCAGCACCTTCCACAGGAAAGTCTTCACCGCGGCGCTTACCGCCCCCATGACCCCTTGTTTCCGCGGCACGTGGAAATCGACCGCGGCCACGCCGCTCCTCTCAACCAAAAGGGTCGTGAGCTTGTCCATGTATTCAGCCTCGGTCTTTACGGATCTCAGGGACAAGACACCCGTGACGCCGGGCAATTCATCCTTGGGCACGGAGGCGACCATGGTCTTTGCAGCCGCAGATACCTGCTGCCCGAGATCGGCCGATCTGTCTGTATTTGCAACAATCAGTCTCATGATGTTCAGAGGAGAGTATCAGAATCCAATTCGCCGGTACAGGACAACCGCTGTCCCGTTCAACAATTGTCGAACGCCGGCGACACCCGGCACTGCGACTAAGTGAGGCGGACTTGCCTTTCTACGTTCTACTTTCCACATACGTGACACTCACCTACTCGCCGGCGGGATTCCCCAGGCCCGCCTGAGGTCATCGTTGATCCTGCGCTCGTCTTCCGGTGTGAGTGCAGACTTGGTCTCATCCCGCTCGCCACCATGCGCCTGGCGAGCCGGACGGGACAGTGTGCCCGAGAATTCCGCCACCGACATCAGCCCGCCACCCCGGCTCCTTGCCGCGGCGGCAAGTTCGTTGTCATCGGTTACAACAACACACTTGCGGTTGGCCGGACTGTCCTCAAGCATGCCGCGAATACGGTCGTCGGCATCCTCACCGGTCCGGGTGTAGGTCACCTGCACCCCCCGCACCGTCCGGTTGTTCAATCCGTCCACGGATGAGTCGCCGTCAAAGACCACATGCAGCTCCGTGAAGTCGCCCCGCGTGTCCCGCCAGCGGCCGCAGTAGCTGAGAAGAGCCTCACGCCCAGCCTCAAGGCTCCTTGCAAGCGCGTGCTGGAGCGCGGGCACACGATGAATAACGTTGTAACCGTCGATGATTAGAGCCTTCACTGGTAACCTAAAATGCGGTGTAGATGAATTGGACACCGCCCGCGCCGGCCACGACGATGATGCCCAGGAGGAGGAGGACGAGCACAACTGGTATGATCAACCAGGCTTTGTTCTGCCATGCGAACCCGAGAAACTCCACAATCAACCGTCCAACGTAGCGAATTGCTCTCACAATCCGTCAGGGCGCCTCCCGCCGCAGAAGCAAACGAGACCTGCAGGAGGACCCGGTGTTTCCGCCGGATAGCCGCGGTCTTGACGGCTTTCTGTTCGCGGTTCCTCCACGGCCAGACAGCGTCAGTCAGTTCCTTCTGTGCATCGCAGCCCACCTGCTCCTCCTTCCAAGACAATAGGCGCCAATTCTGGCAGACCTGTTCGCCATCGCACAAGCAGGAATATGGCGGTTATGCGTGGCCACGAGTGCAAGTGAGTGGAGGAATTACCGGGCTGCCGGGTCGCACACGGCTCGGCACAGCCTCGCCCTCCAGGCGACATAATCATGGGCAGCTTGATTGTGCCAATGGACCTTCCACCTACCGCCCTCAGCACTACCGGAGAAACACAGTGTCACCGTTGACTGAGCTCAGCGCCAACTGGAGCCGGGGTGCCCCCACCCCGGCAGACAACAACAGGCGCCGGACTCGACGCCGGGGTGAGGGCACCCCGGCTCCAGGCAGACGAGCCTCCATCACCCGGTCCTGAAGCTTTCGCCTTTGCGGGACCTCACGTCTGTCGAAAACAACCCTCACCCAGGCGCCTCGGCTGCAAATGGGCGATCCCGTGTCCTCACATCGCCCGCTGCGCACCGCAGCACCTCCGCATCCGCTGGAGCCGGGGTGCCCCCACCCCGGCGGACACGTTCAGGCCTTGTCTATCGCCGGGGTGAGGGCACCCCAGCTCCAGCGGAATGGGACAACGAGCGCCTGGAAAGCCACGGTGACAGCCGCCACATCGCTACCACCCCACGCCGGTCGACAGGCCAATCAGCCAGTGATCGGCATACGCCCCGGATGAGCTCCATGTGTGGCGGCCAAAAACTTCGATCAGTCCGGGCCTTGAATCAAGCATAAGCCTCAGCCCGCACTCCGCGTGCCCACCCCAGTAGGATCCGCCGCCTCTCCTGGCCGCCTCAGCCACAGCTTCTGCCGGTATGTCCGAAGTGCCGTTTGTTGAGTAACCGGATGCCCAGTCATAGTTGAAGCTGCCGCCACCGCCCAGGAAAGGGGCCAACTTCCATCTCGGCATGAGCCGCACCGTGAGTCCAATTCCGGAATAGAACGAGTCCTCGGTATCGTTCTGGAACAGGCTCATCCACAAATCACCATACACCGGCAATCCCTTCAGCCATACACCGGACCCGAAGGACAAGCCGTAGACTCCGGCATCCGGGCCTGCCAGCAGCGAACAGGTGGCCCCGGCGGGCTCTTCCATGGATTCCCTGTCAAAGTCGTCGTCAAACGCCTGGCATGCGCCGGGAGCCACGAGCTGGACGACCGCCACGCCTATCGCAAGCACCACTGTCCAGCGACTGTTCATTGTTGTTTCCTGCCCGCCACAACCGCGCACTTCGCCACTGATTCCTGCCTTTGAGGTACTAGAGCAATGTCAGTTGTGACGCATCTGTCTTGCTTGATCGGGTACGCGCAAGTTTGGGTTTGCCGGCATCACTGAGCTCGCCGTCCTCGAGGTTCTGCAGTATCTCCGTCGCCCGCTCGACGACCTCAGGCGGGAGCCCGGCGATCTTGGCCACGTGAATCCCGTAGCTCTTGTCCGCCGCACCGGCGACGATCTTGCGGAGGAATACGATGCCGTCGCCCTTTTCACGCACGAGAATGCTGTAGTTCTTCACACCAGGCATGGTGAGCGCAAGGTCGGTCAATTCATGGTAGTGGGTCGCAAAGAGAGTCTTGGCCTTGACCCTCGGATTGCTGTGGAGAAACTCCGCCACCGCCCAGGCTATGCTGATGCCGTCAAAAGTGCTCGTGCCGCGGCCAATCTCGTCCAGTACAATCAGGCTGCGGCTGGTGGCGTTGTTCAGTATGTTCGCGGTCTCCTGCATTTCCACAAGGAACGTGCTCCGGCCGCGCATCAGATCGTCACTCGCCCCGATCCTCGTGAAAACCCGGTCAACGACCCCGATCGTAGCCGAGGCCGCCGGGACGAATGAACCCGCCTGTGCCATCACCGCTATGAGCGCCGCCTGCCTGATGTAGGTGGACTTGCCGGCCATGTTGGGGCCGGTGATTATCAGGAGCTGGTTCGATCTGCAGTCGAGGAGAATGTCGTTCGGAACAAACCGCTCCGCGTCGGGCATCTGCTCAACCACCGGGTGGCGACCGTCCTTCACCTCTATCCGGTCGCCATCGTTGATCTCAGGCCTGACATACCGCGAAACCAGCGCCCGCTCGGCAAATGAAGCCAGTGCGTCCAGCCCGGCCAACGCATCGGCCGTGCACTGGATGGCGGCGGTTTCCCGGACAACAGCATCCCGCACCTGCGTGAAGAGCTCGTACTCAAGCGCGACCGCCCTGTCCTGGGCGCCAAGGATCCTGTGCTCGTATTCCTTGATCTCCTCCGTGACGAAGCGTTCCGCATTCGCAAGCGTCTGCTTGCGGCTGTATTCCGGCGGCACATTGGCGAGCTGTCCCTTCGATATCTCGATGTAGTAGCCGAATACCCTGTTGTGGCAGATCTTCAGCGTCTTGATGCCGGTGCGTTCACGCTCCTTCGCCTGGAACTGCGCCAGCCAGCTCCGGCCCTCTGAAGCCGCATCACGCAGCGCGTCCAGCTCCTGGTTGTATCCCCGGCAGATCACACCACCTTCCTTCACGGCGATCGGGGGCTCTTCTACAATGGCGCGCCCGATCAAACCGGCGATGTCTGGCATGAGGGCAATGCCGGCTGCAAGCTCATTCAGCAGCGCCGGGGAACTGCCGCCGACCGCGTCCTTCACCGCCGGCAGACTGGCAAGAGACTGAGCCATCGCCCTCAGGTCCCGCCCGTTCCCACCGCCGCTCCCAAGCCGCGCTATGAGACGCTCGACATCCTTCACGTTGGCGAGGGCCTCCCTCAACCGGTGTAGCGTGTTCCGGTCACGGCATAACGCATCAACCGCCTCGTGCCGCCTCACTATCGCCGGGGCATCGGCAAGCGGCCGCAGGATCCAGTTCCGCAGCAGTCGCGACCCCATGGCAGTCCTGCAACAGTCAAGAATGGTGAGCAGCGACACGCGCGCCGCCTCCCCGGGACGGCCGCGCTCGGACACCAGGTCAAGATTGACGCATGTAGCCTCGTCGAGCACTAGGAAAGCCGCCGGGTTGGTGACGCGAAGCGAACGCACATGGCCGACGTTCCTGTGGAGTTGCTCCGTGACATAATGCAACGTGCCGCCGGCCGCGCCGGCGAGTGACGCCATGCCCTCACAGCCAAAACCGTCCAGGGATCGCACCCCGAAGTGCCTGATCAGCAGATCCCTGGCTGCGTCGTAGTCGAACGTCCAGTCGTCGCAACCGGTCACTGACGCCGCCGGAAAGCCATCGAGAACGCCGGCCAGGCTCCCGGACGAGTACTGTTCCGCTGGAACAACGCATTCGCTGGGGGCGGCGCGCTTCAAACTGTCGCGCAACGCAGCCGGACTGGCGCTTTCCTCAACCTGGAAGGCGCCGGTGGAGAGATCAAGCAGGGCAAGGGCAAATGTCCCGCGGGCATGGTAGATCCCCGCAAGGTAGTTGTTGCGGCTTGATTCGAGGATACTGTCGACAGTCACCGTTCCCGGGGTCACAATGCTTGTCACATCCCTCTTGACGATGCCTTTCGCTGCGGCTGGATCCTCCATCTGGTCGCAGACCGCGACCTTGAAACCCGCGCGGACCAGCCGGGCCAGGTACATGTCCGCGGCATGGTATGGCACGCCGCACATCGGGACCTGCTGGCGTTTGGTCAACGCAATATCCAGCACTTGCGAAGCGACCTTGGCGTCCTCGTGGAACATCTCGTAGAAATCGCCCAGCCGGAAGAAGAGTATTGTCCCCTGCGGCAGCCGGGATTTGATGTTCCGGTACTGCTTCATCATCGGAGTTGTCGTGGCGTCGCTTTCCATTGCGCACCCATAATAGCCTGCACCGCCGCGTCTGCAAGAACAGAGCGAGTCGGGTCTTGCCCGCGGGGGCCGCATACGGTTGCCAGCAATAAGGCTTGCACATCAAGTTCATGTTGTGTGAAATATGGGGCGTTGACTGCGGTGCAGGGGACGGTTGGCCGGATGCCAGGATGTTTTGGGCGGACGTCAGCCGTTGTTTACGCGCGAGGAGGTACGGATATGTCTATGCCCAACACGAAACGCAACTTGGCTCTCAGCATTTCTGCTGACACAAATGTGCCTCCCAAGAAGGTTCTGGCAATAATCCAGAAGTTCCTGGACAACGTGGCCAAAGGCCTGGTTGACGGCGAGCGTTTTGAATTCCGTAATTTCGGCGTGTTTGAAACCGCCACGCGCAGGAGCCGCATCGGCCGCAATCCCAAACGCCCTGCCAATTCGGTGGTCATCCCTGCGCGAAGGGTCGTCAAGTTCAAGCCCGGCAAGACTCTTCGCAACCTCAGCCTGGCGGTAAAGGCTCCGGTCGCATGAGTTCAGATTCGCCCGTCTCTTTCGCCCCGCCACGTGGAATGCGTGACTTCTATCCTGAGGACATGCTGCTCAGGAATACCATCTTCGACGCGTGGCGGTCCGCGGCCCGGCAGTTCGGCTTCTACCAGTACGACGCGTGCGTGGTCGAGTCGCTCGAGCTGCTGAAGCGCAAGGGCGGCGAGGAGATCACCGGCCAGCTTTACACCTTCAAGGACAAGAGCGACCGTGACCTTGCGCTTCGGGCGGAGATGACCCCAACCCTGGCCAGGATGATATGCGCCCGCCAGGGCGCGCTGCCTTTCCCGATGAAGTGGTTCGCCATCGCCCAGTGCTTCAGGTACGAGCGCATGACCCAGGGCAGGAAGCGCGAACACTACCAGTGGAACATGGATATTGTCGGGGAACCCTCGGTTGCGGCGGAGGCCGAGATCCTCGCCGCGGCCGCGCACGCACTGCTCCTTCTCGGTTTCGACCGCAGCGATGTGATCATTCACGTCAGCAACAGGGCCCTGTTGTCGGATCTCCTCGCCAAGCTCGGGGTTGATCCCGGGTTTCATCCGGCCACATTCCTTGTACTCGACAAGCGCGGCAAGATCGGGGATGACGAAGTGCTGAAGCTGCTCCAGGAGGCGGGCCTCGATGCCACCTCCATCGCTGCGGTCAACAGCCTGGCCGGCATAACCGACATGCCTGGCGTGCTGGCGGCGCTGGGCGGCCCGACCCCTGCATACACCGCGCTCGCCGACCTGTTCGAGATGCTCCACGGCCACGGAATAGCCGACATGGTGAAGTTCGACCTGTCCGTCGTGCGCGGGCTCGGCTACTACACGGGAGTGGTCTTCGAGGCTTTTGACAGCAAGCGTCAGTTCCGCGCGATTTTCGGGGGCGGCCGCTATGACGGGCTGTTGAGCGACATCGGCGGCAAGCCGATGACAGCCGTCGGCCTCGGGTTCGGTGATGTCGTGATCTCCGACTACCTCGTCGCCAAGGGCAAGCACCCGTCACAATCCTCGGACCGGGACATCACCCTGGGGTACATGGAAGACACACAGCGCGCGCCAGCCGTTGCCATCGCGCAGCTTCTGCGAAAGGATGGCCGGTGCGTGGATATGGCGCTACATAGCCAGAAGGCAAAGGCCTTCTTCTCCCGGGCCGGTCAGGCAGGCTTCAAAGAGGCCATATACCTCGGTCCGGACGACATCTTGAAGGGCCTGGCCCGCGTAAAGAACATGGTGGATAGAACCGAGCGGGAACTGCCCATTCCGAAGTGAACCGTCGCTCCTGCTCAAGAACTTCCTCGACTCCGCCTGTTTCTGCTCCCCGGAGGGGAGCTACATGACAGCCAAGGGTGAAACCCTGGGGATATGAACGTCAATTGCCGGACTTGCGGCCGTTGGGTGTCAACAAACAGGCACCAGACTCGACGCCGGGGTGAGGGCACCCCGGCTCCAGCGGAATGGCGACAATGAGCCTGGAAAGCCACGGTGACAGCCGCCCCGTCGGATATGAACCGACCCGGATTCCGGGAGAGCCATTGGCGCCATGCAGGAGTGCCACTCTGTGGCGCGAACTGGCTGAAGCGGTCGCTTGGCCACGAGCGCAAGCGAGTGGAGAATCAGTCTCCTGAAGCAAGCGGACTATCAGACCTTGGGATTGTCGGCGACTGGGCCGCCTGCCGCCGGCGTCGCGCCGGGGGCACCGGGCTGAGGCTGTGCCTGCTTCGGCGGCAGAACCACCTTGAGGTGCAGCTCGCGCAACTGACGCTCTGTAACCGTCGAAGGCGCGTTCATCATGAGGTCCTCGGCACCCTGGTTCATCGGGAAAGCAATAACTTCCCTGATGTTATCCTCATGGGCCAGCAGCATCACCATACGGTCTATTCCCGGCGCTATGCCGCCGTGCGGAGGTGCTCCGAGCTTGAAGGCCTTGATCATGCCGCCAAACCGCTGGTCAACCTCTTCCCTCGAGTACCCGGCAATGCTGAACGCCTTGTACATCACCTCCGGATCGTGGTTCCGGATCGCACCGCTGGAAAGCTCACAGCCATTGCACACGATGTCATACTGCCACGCTACAATTTCCAGTGGATTCGTCTCCTCAAGCGTCTTCAAACCCCCACGCGGCATGGAGAATGGATTGTGCGAGAAGACAACCTTCTGCTCCTCCTCATCAAATTCGAAGAATGGGAAATCAACGATCCAACAGAACTTGTAGACGTTCTTCTCAACCAGGTCGAGGTCCCGCCCTATCTTCACCCGCAGCTCGCCGGCGATCTTCGCGGCAACCTTGGCGCCATCCGCGACAAAGAAGACAACATCACTGTCACCAACTCCGCACCTTGCGGCAAGCGCCGCCAGCTCGTCGGGAGTCATGAATTTTGCAATGGGCCCTTTGACTGTGCCGGCTGTCCATACTAGGTAACCCAGCCCCTTGGAACCGAGGGATTTCGCGAACTCCTCCAGCTTGTCAAAGAAGCTCCTGGGCTTGTCGGAAGCTGAATGGACCGGAATCGCCCTGACAACCCCACCCTTTTCAACCACGTTCCTGAAGGCATTGAACTTCGAACCACGGAACAGATCCCCAACCTCCACCATCTCGATCGGTATGCGCAAATCAGGCTTGTCGGACCCGTACTTGACCATCGCGTCACGGTAGCTTATCCGCGGGAACGGCGTCTCGGTGATCTTCCAGTCCGAGAAGGCCTTGAATACGCCGCTGATAACATCCTCAACAACGACGAATACATCATCCTGCGTGACAAACGACATCTCTATGTCCAACTGGTAAAACTCGCCGGGCGACCTGTCCGCGCGGGCGTCCTCGTCCCGGAAGCATGGCGCAATCTGGAAGTAACGGTCGAACCCGGCAACCATCAGCAGCTGCTTGAACTGCTGTGGAGCCTGGGGCAGTGCGTAGAACTTCCCTGGATGAACCCGGCTCGGAACGAGATAGTCTCGGGCGCCTTCAGGCGAACTGCTTGTGAGAATGGGGGTCTGGAACTCTGAGAACCCGTGACCCAGCATCCGGCGGCGGAGATCCGCGATGATCTTCGCCCTGAGCATGATGTTTGAGTGTATCCGCGGCCGCCTGAGGTCGAGAAAACGATATGTAAGCCGGAGTTCCTCCGGCCCGTCTTCCTCGCCGGCAATGTAGAGCGGCAGCGCATCCGCCATGCTCTCCACATTTATCTCCTCGACCACCACTTCAATCTCGCCCGTAGGCAGTTCGGGGTTGACCGTGTCGGGCGAGCGCAGAACAACACTGCCTGTGACCGTGATGACACTCTCCGGCCTGATCTTCTCGCAGGTGGCAAAGAACTCCTTGTCGGGCCTCACCACTATCTGCGTGAGACCGTAGTGATCGCGAAGGTCGATGAAGATGATCCCGCCGTGATCCCGCTTCCGGAACGCCCAGCCGGACAACCTTACGGTGCTGCCCTGATGTGAAACACGCAATTCACCGCAGTTATGAGTTCTGTATTGATGCATCTTCTTGACCTCCGTCAATCCCAACGGAAATGTGCCGTGAATACCGGAATCGGGGCCCGGACACAAGACAAAAGGGATGCAGTTGCCGGCAGCACACCGCCCTTACCCTATTCGTGCACCCTATTCGTGTACCCCGATGGTCGATTAGGGCTATTGATTAGGGTGATCGATAAAGGTGAACATTCCACTAAGCCACGAGCGCAAGCGAGTGGAAGGCTATTCTGCGATAACGACCGGGGTGCTGAGGGGAACGAGCATGTGGAGTTCTTCGACATCGGAGTTGCGCATGCGGATGCATCCGGCGCTGAGAGCCTTACCTATCGAGCTGTCGTCGGTGGTGCCGTGTATGCCAAGCCCACGCTTGTCACCAGCCGGGTTCTGCTTATCCTTTATCGCCATCCATCTCGTCCCAAGCGGGTTCTTCTTGTCACCAGGAGGGATTGGCCCCTGCCCTTCCGGCCACCACGTCGGATCAATTTCGCGCGACGTGATCACGTATGGGCCGGCGGGCGTTTTCGCTCCGGGCCCCACACAGACTTCGTACCGCTTGAAGAACGCGCCATTCAGCTCGAGCACCAGCTCAAACCTCGACTTGCTTATGGCAATCGACCACTGTCCCGTAAACACCGTCAGGGACTGCCCGTTGCGAATGATCCCCTTGCTTCCAAGCCCGTTGATCCGCGAGACAAGTTCCGTCGTGGTCTTGTTCTTGCGGGCGATCTTTTCCACGGCATCATTCGCCTTCACAACATATTCAACCTTCCCGGGCATCTTCTGCCTTGAAAGCAGAAGCCCCACGTTTGCCTTACCAAGCCGTTCCTCGAGAGCCGCCAGCAACCTCTCGTCAGTACATGACGCTATGGCATCGACATAGGCCTTGCCGGCCTCAAGCATGGCGCCCTTGTCCTCAAGCGCCTGCCCTTTGGAGAGAACATTCCGAACCTCTTCCGCTGTGATGCCAGGAACAGGCACCACCGTACTGCTGCCAGCACGAACCGCCACCGGTTGGGCTGCAGCGGGGGGCGGCGGCGCGGACGGGCGGACTGCTTCCTCCGCTGGACGGGCAACAACAACCGGCCTGACGGCAGGCAGAGGCGGCGTGAAAGGCGGCGCGGTAGCGACCACCGGAACAGCGACTGGAAGTGCTGCAGAACCCGCGTTGTCGGCAGATGATCCCGCCTTGCCGCGGTACATCAGCCAGAGACCAACCGGTATGCCCACAATAGCCACAACGACAAGCATTATGAACCAGGGCTTGCGTCGCGGAAAGACACCGTCGAATTTATCGTTATCGAATTTCATTGAGAGGCGACCGCTGGAAACCTGCGCAACAGCAGGACGACAGGCACCACAACCACCCCGCCGCCCTGGCAGGCGGCGGGCCCCGACTGTCCGCCGTGGCTGCGGCTAGACATTAATCACTACGTCAGGCATGCTATCGGTATTCTCCACCGGCACAGTCTGACTGCCGGTCTGGACATCGGAGACACCAAATACATCGCCCGCCTTGACCACAGTCCCTGCCTGATCGTGCTCGAGCCACGTTCCGGTCATGGTGCGGTTGATGAACATCGCCGTGCTGCCCACGCTCCCCGGATTGATTGTCTGGCCCATGCTCTGGCGAATGAGCTGCTCCTGCACGGACATCTCCTTCTGCCGGACATACTCGCCCATGAACACGCCTTCGATGGTGACGTTCGACTTCTTCCCAAGCCCCTGCAACTGGTATTGCGCAATGATCATCCCGTCAGCCCCGACCGAACCGGTCCCGGCTGTGGATTCCACCGATATCAGCATCCCCTCATACTGGTCACCATTGCTGTCTGAGACCGTGATCTTATTGCCCTGCTGACTCACAAGCATCATGTATATCGGCGAACCGCTATTGCCCTGGGGAGTACCAGTGGCGTTCGTGAAGACTCCGGATTCATTAATGCCTTCGATCCAGACGTAGCTTGCGATGAAATGCTGGTTGGGCTCCGGCGCGACTCCGCCAAAATCAAGGGTTACCTTGCCGGTTTCGTATTCGACAGAACCAACGGCACCGGCCGTTCCTACAAGATTGCTGGTTCCGGCCGAATCGAGAAAGGTGTACCCGCTTCCAACGACCCGCAGTGTCCCTGGAACAAGCGGATAGTACGCACACTGTCCGGCCAGCACCGTCAGTGCCCCATCAGATACTATGATGTCGTCACTCAGTTCCGTCTTGGTGTTCGTCGTGATAGTGCTCGTACCACCACCTGAACCCGTGCCAAAGGCCGGATCCACCACCATGATATCCTTGGCTGTCTTTGCCCTGTAGGATCCCGTCAGGTTCACCCATGAGTAACCCTCGTCCACCCAGGAGTCTTCCTCGTTGTACGATTCCCAGTCACACCCGACCAGGGTAACCAACGCGGCAAGAAAGAAGTAATGCATAAGTTTCAGTTTCATTGTCCTCTCCCCTCTCAAGAATCGGGTCACAAGCTCAATGTCATTTCAAGTCCTATATCATCCCGAGCCGCCATTGTATGCAACCACCAAACATCGGCAAGCCAAAACGGGCTCCTAATG
>JBAXKQ010000067.1:0-15413 GCA_037135275.1 bacterium | reverse complement strand
CGAGAATCTCGCAAAGCGGCGCGAGGCTCTTGACCAGGCATGGGCCATCGTCAGAGAAGGCGCCGCGGAGGTGTCGTCCCTGTTCGAGAGCGCGGACCTCAGGGAGATGATGCGCAGGCTCGACGACCTCGGCCGGGACGCAGTGGACAGTGTGCTGCAGAAGTCACTGGCCAAAGAGAAGATGGCCGGGATATCCCCGGAGATGCGCGAAGAACTCCGCATCGTCGCGGAAAAGGCGGTTGGCCGGCTATTGATGGGCCCCAGGGACGCTCTCAAGAGAGCAGCCCGAACCGGCCAGTGCGATGAATTTGCCCATGTGTTGAACGACCTCTTCAACTTCGACGAAACGAAACGAAGCCGGGACGTGGGCGGCACGCAGGAAAACAAGGAAGCATGATCGGGATATCCAAACTCTACTGCGGCACGGTCGAGCAATCTGATCCTCTACGTTACGGGCGACGTTCAAAAGACCTGCCATCTCACCTGCTGCAGTTCTCCGCCGACAAGAAGCCGGTCGTCGTCTGGAACGTCGGCAGGCGCTGCAACCTGCGGTGCGTTCACTGCTACTCGCAATCACGCGACATGGACTATTCCGGTGAACTGTCGCACGACGAAGGAGTCCGGTTGATTGATGACCTGGCCGGCTTCGGATGCCCGGTCATGCTCTTCTCAGGCGGCGAGCCGCTCATGCGCCCCGATATCTTTGAACTGGTCCAGCACGCCGCAACGCGGAAGATGCGGGCCGTCGTTTCCACGAACGGCACGCTGATAACAAAGGACGTAGCCGCCAGGCTGAAAGATGCCGGCCTCTCCTACGTTGGTATCAGCCTCGACGGGCTCGAAAGCACCAACGACCGCTTCCGCGGCGTGGATGGCGCCTTCGGGCAGGCCCTGGGCGGCGTGCGAAACTGCCTCGCGAGCGGCGTGAAGGTCGGGCTGCGTTTCACCATGACCCGCAGCAACTTCAAGGACGTTGGCGGCATTCTCGACCTCATCGAGCGCGAGGGCATACCCCGCGTCTGCTTCTACCACCTGGTCTACGCCGGCCGTGGCAGCAGGTTGGTGTCTTCGAGCAGGATGTCTCACGAGGACACACGCGCAACAGTTGACCTGATCATGAACCGGACCAGGGAGTCTCACTCAAGGGGACGCCCGATAGAAGTGCTCACCGTCGACAACCACACTGACGGTCCCTACCTCTACCAGCGGCTGCTCCGGGAGGACCCGGTGAAGGCCGCGTCAGTTCTGGAACTCCTGAAAATGAACGGCGGCAACAGCACGGGCATGGGCATCGGCTGCGTGAGCTGGGACGGCTCGGTGCACCCCGACCAGTTCTGGCGGCACCACACGTGCGGCAATGTCCGCCAGAAGCCGTTCAGCGAAATCTGGGGCAAGCCGGCTGACGAACTGCTCGTCAGCCTGCGCGACCGCAAGAAGCACCTCGAAGGCCGCTGCGCAAAGTGCAAGTGGCTGGATATCTGCAACGGCAACTTCCGCGTCAGGGCCGAAGCGGTTACCGGAAACGTCTGGGCGGAAGAGCCTGATTGCTACCTCTCCAACAGGGAGATCGGCCTGGAGGGCTGATATGCATCCGCACTCACAACATGGGCAGGATGCGGCCGGCAACGAGCTGCGGCTGGTCTTCTGGGAACTCACCGCCAGATGCAACCTGACCTGTAAGCACTGCCGGGCCGAGGCGCAGGACCACGCCGTTGCTGGCGAGCTCAGCACCGGGGATGTCATGCGGGTGGCCAGGGATATCCGTGACTGCGGCGACCCCATCATCATCCTGACCGGCGGCGAGCCGCTCGTACGGACCGATATACTTGACATCGCCAGGTGCTGCTCGGGTATCTTCACGCGCGTGGCAATGGCCACCAATGGAACGCTTGTTGACGACGCCATGGCACGCGGAATCGCCGACTCCGGCATCCAACGGGTGAGCATCAGCCTCGACGGCGCATCGGCCGCAACCCATGACAACTTCCGCGGGTTGCCCGGCAGTTTCGATGCAACCCTCCGTGGTTTCGACGCCCTCCGCCGGGCCGGCGTATCTGTGCAGGTGAACGTCACCGTCTCGCGCTACAACGCAGCGGAGCTGGGAGGCATCCTCAAACTGGCCCTGGACAGGGGCGCAGATGCTTTCCATGTCTTCGTCCTGGTGCCGGTCGGTTGCGGCGCGGAACTGAGCGCCGACGTCCGCCTGCCACCTGACGAGATGGAAAGGGTGCTCAGGTGGCTCTTCGACAAGTCGCTTGAACTGCGCGGCCGGGTGCACGTCAAGGCAACCTGCGCGCCTCAGTACTACCGGATCATGCGCGAGGTCTCGCGGGAGCGTGGCCTGAAGCTTGAAACCACTGGCCACGGCATGCAGGCCATGACGCGCGGCTGCCTTGCCGGCTCCGCCGTCTGCTTCATCTCCCGCACCGGCGATGTCCAGCCATGCGGCTACCTGCCTCTCTGCGTCGGCAACGTGCGCAAGACAAGGTTCGGCGACATCTGGAAGGAATCGAAAGCGTTCGAGGCCCTGCGTGACCCCGGGCAACTGAAGGGCAAGTGCCACTCCTGCGGCTATCGCAAAGTCTGCGCAGGTTGCCGGGCAAGATCCTACGCCGCCACGACCGACTTCCTCGGCGAGGACCCGGATTGCGCATACCTGCCCGACACGGCAGCCGGGAACGCGCAGGAATGAGATTGATCGCAGGGCCGGGCAGTCGTGCTGCCCGGAAGGGACGGGAAATCGACGCGCTCAACGTGTACGACACATTGCTGCAAGCCGGCAATGCGCGCACAGGTCAGGGAGATTATGAAGTACTCAGGCCCGGGAATGCTGACGGCGCATCCCGTCCTCGCGACGGAGCATATCACTCGTGGCATAATTGACGAACCGGGTCGAAAGGAGAATTCACTATCATGAACAGCGACCATCCACCGACAGATCCCGAGAAGGCGCTACTGCTGGCGCTTCAGCGCGGCATTCCTATCACGCGGCGGCCGTGGATGGAGATCGCCACGCCGCTCGGCCGGACGGAAGCCGATGTGCTGCTGGCCGGCAAGGATCTCTTCACGCGCGGCATAGCCCGTCGTTTCGGTGCGGTTTTCGACTCCCGCCGGCTTGGTTACTCCAGCACGCTGTGCGCTGTTGACGTGCCCGCCGGCGATATCGAGCGGGTCGCGGCGATGTTCCAGCCACACCCAGGTGTCACGCACTGCTACGAACGCGAGGGCAAACCCGACTTGTGGTTCACTCTCACGGCGCCCGCAGACAAGCTCGATGACGAGCTTGCAAAACTCAGGCGCGCGCTGGCGCCAGACATCCTGCTCAACCTCCCCGCAAGCAGGCGCTTCAAGGTCGAGGTCGTGCTCGACGCCGGCAGCGGCGATGTCGAGCCCGCGCACGGCGAGATCATACCCAGCGCGGCAATCGGGAACACGCCGCCTACCTTCGACGGGCGTGGCAAGGACCTGATCCGCAAACTGCAGGGCAACCTGCCGCTGGTTGAGGAGCCCTTCACGGACATCGCAAACGACCTGAAGTGGGAATACGACAAACTCATCGACACGCTGACAGCCTGGAAGCGGGCCGGGATCATCCGCCGCATCGGCTTCATCCTTCGCCACCGCGAGGCTGGCTTCGTCGCGAACGGCATGTGCGTCTGGCCCGTTGCGGCGGACGACGTCGAGCGCGCCGGCAAGACGCTCGCCGGCGCCCCCGAGGTGACGCACTGCTACGAGCGGTCCTCGTCGCCTGCAGTACCGTTCAACCTCTACGCCATGATTCATGCCAGGGCGCGGCCCGAGGCCGAGGCCACGTTCAGGCGCCTGTCCGAAAAGGCCGGGCTCACAGGCGGCCGCATGCTGGTCTCGGTGCGTGAGTTCAAGAAATCCAGCCCGGTATTCTTCATGGAGACGGAATCCGGCACATGACAGGGCAAGCCGTCATCTTCGCGCTGGCTGGGACAAGCTCAGACGAGGCAACCGCCTCGCTCCGGCGCATGGAGGCAACATTTGATGCAAGGTTCGGCCCCACGCGCATGCTCTGGGCTTTCACGTCTTCCGGCGTGCGCCGGAAGCTTGAAAAGGCGGGCAAGCCGGTCGACGACCCGGCCGGCGCTCTGGACCGCCTGAGACAGGCCGGCATTCCGGATGTCGCGGTGAAATCACTTCACCTCGCCCCTGGCATGGAGTATAAGGCACTCAGTGACCTCGTGCAGGAGCGGCGGGGGGAATTCCGGCAAATCGCCCTGTCGGACCCTCTCCTCGCCACACCCGCCGATTTTGAGCGGACTGTGCGGATCCTGCTGGCATCCGTACCGCGGGACTTGAAGAGCGCCGCCCTGCTCCTCGTAGCCCACGGCAGCAGGCAGACGGCAGCCAGAGCGGCATACGAGGACGCCGCAAAGCTCTGCCGCGGGCTCGATCGGCTGGTCATGATAGGCTCCCTGATGCCGCCGCCCGGACCGGATGACATCATCGCGGAATGCAAGGCTGCCGGCGTGGAAGACGTCCTGCTGGCTCCGCTCATGATCGCGGCTGGTTTCTCGGCCAGAACCGAGATCACTGGCGACGACCCCGGATCCTGGGCCTCGGCACTCCGCCGCGCCGGGATCCGCTGCGTGCCGGTGACAAAGGGGTTGGCCGACTACGATGACATCGTGAGGATATGGCTGGAAGACGTGCAGGAAATGCTGGCGCGGCCTATGGCCAGGAACGATCGTCGCTGACAGATTGGAAACAAGAATGCGGACCGAAAAGCTAGTGCGCCCGATTCTACCGGCCTGCCTGCTGGCAACTGGACGGCAGTGTCTGGTCGTCGGCGGCGGAGACGTGGCGACACGCAAGGTGGGGCACCTCCTCGATGCCGGGGCACAGGTGGCCGTGGTCGCCACGGCGGCAACACCCAAACTCACGGCCCTGGCGAAGGCGGGAAAGATACATGTCAGCAAACGCCGTTTCGCCGCAGCCGACGTCAAAGGCAGGTTTCTCGTCTTCGCCACGACCGACAGCAAGGTCGTGAACAAGCGCGTCCTCGCCGCGTGCCGGCGCCATGGCGTCTTGTGCAGCGCATCCGACAGCAACTGGGTTGACGGCGACTTCGTCACGCCCGCAATCACCAGGGTGGGTGATCTCGTTGTATCAGTCTCGACCGGCGGCAGATCGTGCAGCAGGGCAAAGATCGTGAAAGACAGGATAGCGGACATGCTGGGGACAATTGCGGAATAGAGCTTTTCGCAGGGGTGGCAGATTCCATGGCAAAGACGACATTCAAGGCCGGGACACGTGGCAGCAAGCTGGCCATGGTGCAGACCCGCGACGCACTTGACAGGCTGGAGAAGTGTTTCCCGTCGTGCGTCTTCAAGGATGTCCCGCTCTCATCACCGGGTGATCGCGACCGCACCACCGACCTGCGCGAGACGCCGCCCGACTTCTTCACCCGCGACCTGGATGAGAAACTCCTGCAGGGCGAGTTGGATTGCGCGGTACACAGCGCCAAGGATGTTCCCGACCCGGTCACGGCCGGGCTCGACTGGCTCTGGCTGCCATGGACCGAAGACCCGCGTGATGCGATCGTGCTGCCGGCCGGCCGGCGGGTCGACGACATCCCCCCCGGCGCCAGGGTAGGCGTCCGCAGCGACCGCCGGGAGGCCTACTGCCGGAGACGCTTTACCGGCGCCAGGCTGTGCGGCATCCGCGGCAACATTGAGGACCGCCTTTCACAGCTTGACCGCGGTGACTATGACGTGCTGATCATGGCCGCTGCGGCGATGGTCAGGCTTGGTCTTGAGAACAGGATCACCGAATTGATCCCGGCCACGGAGTTGCCGCCGCCTGACGGGCAAGGCCACCTCGCAATGACGTTCAGGGCCGGGGACAGGCGGTTTGAGCGCATGCGGTCGCTCTTTGTGAAGGCGGTGACATTCGCCGCCGCCGGCGTCGGCTCTGGCGGCACATGCACGCTGGATGTGCTCAAGGCGCTGCGCCGGTGCGACATCTGCCTGCACGACGACCTCATGGGACCGGATCTAATGGACCACATCCCCGCCAACGTGGAATGCGTGCACGTGGGCAAGCGAGCCGGCAGGCACAGCCTGCCCCAGGATGAAATCACCAGGCTCATCACCAGGTATGCCCGCCGCCGCAGGCGGGTGGTCCGCCTCAAGGGCGGCGATCCTGGGATTTTCGGGCGCCTTGCCGAAGAGGTTGAGGCGCTTGACACCCTTGCAATGCCGTACCGTGTCCTGCCCGGCGTCAGCAGCCTGGTAGCGGCCACAACCGGGACCGGGATGCTCCTGACACGCCGCGGGGTTTCGCGCGGTTTCACCGTGATGACGCCGCGAACACAGGGCGGCGGGGTCGGCACGGTTGGCGCCGCCGAGCGCACAAAGCTGCCGATGGTCTTCTACATGGCTGTTTCGGTCACGGGCAGGATTGCCGGGGAGCTCCTGGCCGAGGGGATGGCACCCGCCACGCCTGCCGCGATGGTTTACGGGGCCGGAGGCGACCAGGCCCTGGTTATCAGGAGCACTCTTGCCGAAATCGGCACTACAGTTGCGGGCATCCAGACCGAGCTGCCGGGAACCCTGATCATCGGCGAGGCCGCAAGGTACGGCTACCACACGGAATGCGGAGCCCTCATGGGAAGGCGCGTACTGCTTACATGCAGCCAGTCACTCCAGGACAAGGCGGCAGGCATCGTCAGCGATTCCGGCGGCATCCCCGTCGCCCGCCCGCTCATCCGGCTGGTCACAACGGCTGATGCGGAAGAGCATGTGCGCCGGATAGGGACCTATGACTGGGTCGTCCTCACCTCCCCATCAGCCGTGCGTTGTTTTGCCGACCTGCTCATGAGTACCGGGGCCGATTTGCGATCACTTCCCAAGCTTGTCACCTGCGGCGGCGGCACCTCGGGCGAACTCAACGCCATGGGCCTGCGCGCAGACATCGAGCCAGCCTGTGATTTTGGCGCAGACGGTCTCAAGAAGGCCGTTGAGGGGCTCGTCAGGCCGGGGCTCAGGGTGTTGCGGCTTCGTTCTGACAAGGCAGGGGCCGGTCTCGCCGACGCCATGCGGCTTCTTGGCGCAACTGTCGATGACTGCATCCTGTACCGCAACGAGACGATCGAGTACGATCACAGGCCGGAATTCGACGCGGTGTTCTTCGCCAGCGCCTCGGCCGTTGAAGCGTTTGATAAACAGTGGGGTATTGCCACGCTGAAAGGAACCATCGTGGTGGCGATTGGCAAGCCCACCCTTGCTGCCCTTGAAATGCGAGGCTCGGCGGTCGATCTGGTTCCGCCGGAAGCAACGGTCGATGACGGCATCGAAGCCCTTGCACTGCATTATGTGCGCGAAGCCTTGAAAACAGCCTGCGTCCACGCGTAGTTTGGATGGAGGCAGCGGCGAGTGACGAGAGAGGAATACAAATGAGCAACTATCCAGAAGTCCGGCTGCGCCGGCTGCGCCGGACGCCGGCAATTCGACGGCTGTTTGACATGCCGATGCCTGGCCCGGAAAGATTCATGTGGCCCGTGTTTGTGGTCCCCGGCAAGCGTCAGCGCCAGAAGATCGATTCAATGCCCGGCCAGTATCGATACAGCGTCGATACCCTCATCAGGGACCTGCGCCCCGTCGTCGAGTCGGGGGTGGGCAGCATCCTGATCTTCGGGCTCGTCGAGGACGCGGACAAGGACTGCAACGGCTCTTCAGCCCGCGACGACAACGGTCCCGTGCAGCAGGCCGTGCGCGCCGTGCGCAGGGAATACCCTGACCTGGTGGTCTTCACAGACGTCTGCCTCTGCGCCTACACCACGCACGGCCACTGCGGGCCGCTTTCCGGCGCCGGCGACGTCGACAACGACGCAGCCAACGAGCTGCTCGCGAAGACGGCCGTATCCCATGCTGCGGCCGGCGCGGACGGCGTCGCGCCGAGCGCAATGATGGACGGGCAGGTCCGCGCCATACGCGCCGCCATGGACCGGGGAGGCTTCCAGCAGACGATCCTGATGAGCTACTCGACAAAGTTTGCGTCGTCCATGTACGGGCCTTTCCGCGAGGCCGAAAAATCGGCGCCACAGCGAGGCGACAGGCACGGGTATCAGTCCAGCTTCGCGAACCCCAGCCTGGCATTGCGCGAATCGGCGATGGACGAGGCTGAAGGGGCGGACATGCTCATGGTGAAACCATCGCTGTTCTACCTGGACATAATCGCAAGACTCCGCGGGTCCACAGACCTGCCGATAGCGGCGTACAACGTGAGTGGCGAGTATTCCATGCTGATTGCAACCGCGGACAGGGGCTGGGGTGTTCTGAGGGACATGGTGCGCGAGTCGACAATCGCCCTGGCAAGGTCCGGGGCGGATCTGCTGATTTCCTACTGGGCGAATCAGTACAGGAAGCTGTTGGGTGCGTGAGCATCCGGCATCGGCACACAGTCAGCGGCCGTCGGGTCTTACGGCCCGCAAGGGAGACAAGCAATGAGTTCACACACTCTTTTCAAAAGGGCCAGGCGTGTTATTCCTGGCGGGGTCAACAGCCCGGTGAGGGCATTCAACGCCGTCGGTGGCGAACCGATCTACGTCGAGAAGGGCAAGGGCTCGCGGATATGGACGGCGGACGGCAGGCGACTTACCGACTTCTGCGGATCGTGGGGTCCACTGATCCTTGGCCACGCACGCCCTGAGGTAATAGAAGCGATAAAGAAGGCGGCCTCCGAGGGAACAACTTTCGGCATCAACACCAGGCGCGAGGTGGAGTTTGCCGAGTTTCTTTGCGGGTTGGTTCCCTATCTTGAGATGGTGCGGCTGGTGAACTCCGGAACCGAGGCGGTCATGACGGCACTCCGCCTGGCGCGAGGCTACACCGGCAGGCGCAGGATCATCAAATTCGATGGATGCTACCACGGCCATGCCGACTACCTGCTTGTCGCTGCCGGCAGCGGCCTCCTCACTGGCGGCATCACCTCTTCGGCGGGGGTCTCGCCATCCGCAGCTGCCGAGGTCATGGTGGCACCGTATAACGACCTCGAGGCAGTTCGCCGGATCCTCTCCTCGCCAAAGGGCCGCGATGTTGCCGCGCTGATAGTCGAACCGGTCGCGGGCAACATGGGCCTTGTCCGTCCGGCTCCTGGTTTCCTCAAGGGCCTGCGCGCATTGACGAAGGCAGCAGGTGCCCTGCTGATTTTCGACGAGGTCATCACCGGCTTCCGCCTGGGACCAACGACGTACGGTGCGTTGTGCGGGGTGACACCCGACCTCACCTGTCTCGGCAAGATAGTCGGCGGCGGCATGCCAATGGGGGCGGTCGGCGGAAGGGCAGAGATCATGCGATCGCTCGCCCCGCTTGGCCCCGTATACCAGGCCGGAACGCTCAGCGGCAATCCGGTCGCCGTGGCAGCAGGGATGGCAACGCTGAAGCTGCTGAAGAAAGAGAACCCCTACCCCGCCCTTGATGCGCTCGGCAAGGCTCTGGCCGATGGTCTGGACGCAGCGGCACGGAGGAGCGGTGTGCCAATGCACTGCGCCAGGCTTGGCGGCATGTTCACACCATTCTTCACATCCACCCCCGTAACCGACCTGGCAACGGCAAAACACTCAGACACAAAGGCCTACGCATCCTTCTTCCACGGCATGCTTGACCGCGGGTTCTATCTGCCCCCGGCCCAGTTCGAGGCCGGCTTCATCTCCAGCGCACACAACATCAACGATATCGCCCGCTTCATTGCCGCCGCAGAAGCCTCCCTGGCGCGATAAAGCAGGTTCTCCGAGGGTCACTCAACCCTTAGCCGGCACGATTCAGTTCAAACGGCCTCTGCTGAGGTCTGTCAACATTTCGCCCTTCATTATTGAACCTCCTCTTCCGTTGACATGAGGTACTCATGACAGTACTCTGTAGTGACCCTATAGGAGATATCTCATGAGTACGGTTGCGGCTGTGGAATTGAAGCGACGCGGGGTATCCGCGCTGGCGCCCGCGCTGGCCGAGGACGATCAGGCGATCATCACGGTCCGGGGCAAGAGCCAGTACGTGGTGATGAAGATGGAAACCTACAACAGACTGCGCGAGGCGGAGCTGGACCAGGCCGTCCGCGAAGCGCGGGCGGACTACGCCGCCGGCCGCATCGACGACCGTTCCGTCAAGGCCCACCTGAAGCGCTTGGATCGTCATGTATAGCCTGGTCTTCACGGAAAGTTTCACCCGTCGCGCGCTCCGGTTCCTGCGTAAGCACCCGGAATTGCGGCCGGCGTACGGGAAAACGCTGGAACTTCTCGAACTGAACCCGTTCCACCCGTCACTGCGCCTCCACAAGCTGAAGGGCCGCCTGCGCGACCTGCACTCCGTTTCCATCAATCTTTCGTATCGCATCACCATCGAATTCCTCATCGAGGACCGCACCATCATCCCGTTTGCCATCGGCTCCCATGATGAGGTGTATTAGGGACACTCACGAGGGTTAACGCGCAGTCATTCACGATACGCATCGCGGTCACGCGCAAACCGCAGCAGAAATTTCCAATCATGGCACCGGTGGTCAGGTGACAGGTGTAGCCTTCGACCAAGTAACGTTTCCCGCGTGGCACTCCATTCCTTTCCACTACGGCTTGTTCTTCTCCAACGCTACTTTCCCAGCTCGAAATCAGCCCCTAACGTCGCGAATCCTCGCCTTTCGTCTCTCATCCTATTGCTCATCAACGACATAACGTGGCCGGGCCACGCACGAACGGAAATCGTTCTTTCCAAGTTGCAGCAGCAGCCGATCAGGCGTACCGACAATGATCGCGCCAAGATCGCCGTTACCCAGCAGCGGGCCATCGCCAGCGCCCCCCTGGTAGCGATTCACGTTCAACGCGGCCGGCTGAGTGTACTCAATAATGTGGCAGTCAAGCCGCCGCCGTGCTTCTGCGCCACAGTCCATCCGTCCGAATTCCTGACTCTCATTCATGTTGCTATCTCCACTCTACCGCTCTTCCCGAAACAATTGGCGTCGGCGATGGCGACCGGCTCGACGACCGGAACCGGTCTCC
The DNA here is from genome assembly GCA_037135275.1 of bacterium. GTDB lineage: Bacteria > Verrucomicrobiota > Kiritimatiellia > SPBP01 > SPBP01 > JBAXKQ01. The sequence continues at coordinate 4,393 of JBAXKQ010000067.1, read as the reverse complement.
GCAGGCCGGGATAGATGATGGTCGTTTCCCCCTTGGCCAGTTTCAGTTCCCGCGTCTCACCATCCATGGTAACGCGGCATGGTTCGCCGGCCAGGCTGGTGATCCGCACCCACTCCGTTTTGCCGCCGCGACGCACGGCGCTCACCAGGAAGGCTCCTTCCGCGCGCAGGTTGTCAAAGGCGGCGTCCTTCCAGCCTGAGGGGCAGGCCGGGAAGATGCGGATGGTGCCCCCCCAGCTCTGGAGCAGCATCTCGTGCAGGGATTGCGCCATGAAGAGGGGCGTTTCCATCACCGGGTTGTAGGCTTCCCGGTACATGGTGTTGGTTTGGCTGACCCCCTGGATCCCCTCTTGGAACGGGAGGTGTTGTTTGGTCCCGTTGAGATACTGCAGCGCGAGGTCCCCCATCCCCATGGCCGAGGCCATGGACGAGGCGGCGGCCCAGGTGTACGCCGAACGGCTCCCGTCGTCGATCGGTTCAAAACTCATGAAGTGGCGCAGCGACTTGGCGATCAGCTCACGATCTCCCGGCCGGTCAACATTCACCAGGTGCAGCGGATAGATCGCGAGCAGGTGCGACCAGTGCCGGTGCGCCATGGCGAAGGACAGACCCGCGCCGATCATGAAGCCGTTGGCATCCATCGGGAAGTCGGCAAGGTTGGCGAGCACATCCTTCCATCGCGGCAACAGCGGATCGTCGATGTTGAATCGCGCGCATACTTCAACCAGCGTCTGGCATCCCCAGCGCAGCAGGGCGAGGTCGTAACTGGTATCCGGGACGTAGCCGCCTGGGTACTCTGGCGACCAGCATACCGGCAGGTGCCAGCGGCCGTCTTCTCCCTTGGTGAGCAACTGCAGGTGGGTGTTGATCGTCTGCCGGAGGAGCGGGAAGAATTTCTCGCGCATCCGTTTTTCATCCATGCTGCGGCGCAGGAGCATCCAGTAGTTGTGCATCGCCCACGGCAGGTTCCCGAGCGTTATTTGCGACCACTCGGCGCGCAGATCCTGGCCGGAGATGCCGCCGATCCCAGCGCAATCAGGGAAATTGGCCGGCATGTTCGCTACCAGGATGTCGCGGTAACGGTCCATCCTGCCGATCAGCGATTCCCCCAGATCGAGGCGGTTGGCATCCCCGACCGGCGAATAGATCAACTGCTCGTTCAGGTTCCACCAGAGGCAAGGCCAGGTGGTGACGTGGTACCACGGCCCCATCAGATCGAGGCCCGGACCGTCGGCGCGGGTCCCGCTGGCCAGTTTGTACATCTGGATCCAGTAAAAGCCCTCCCAGTAGCCGTCGGGGATTGACAGGAAACTGGCCGGGTAATAGGCGTGCCACCAGTCGCGGTGTTCACGGAGCAGGACGTCCGAGTCGGCCGCAAGCGCCCCCTTCAACGCCGACAATGCCGTTGCCTTCGAGTTGGCCTCCGGAAAGGTGTGGCTGATGGTCACCAATAACTGGCGGAGCGTGTTCCCGACCTTGCGCTCCTGCCAGGCCGTGGTCGTTTCACCCGACGGTTCATCACCGTCGCGCAGCGGTTGGTAGGTGAACTGGATCTCACCGTCGATCCCCGTCTCGAACAGCGGGTGCGCCACATAGTCCGGGTTGGTCCAGGCCTTGATGTACTCCGGTGCTTTCTCCCGATCCGTCAGCGGCATCTTCTCCCACGATTCCATCACCGCCGTCCGCGCCGGTGGTTCCGCCGGTTCCGGATGCCAGACCAGTTGGCAGTCGCGTTCTCCGTCGGAAGGTTCCAAATCGAACTGCATCGCCGGGCGCGTGGCGTGGACGATACTGCGCAGACGGATCTTCCCCTGGTCCGTGGTGATCGTGCCGTTGAACTCCGCGTCCCACAGCCCCAACCGTCCGGTGAAGGAACGGATGGCCCCGACCGTCTCCAGGGTTACATACCCCACCGGCAGGCGGCAGCGGTGCAACCACCAGCCGAACGGTTTCTTCCGGTGATCGTAGACATCGCCGCGCCCGACATCCAGCCGCACCGTTTTCGATCCGGTACGGTAAATCATCGTCCCGATGGTGCCGTTACCGAGAAAAGGGGCCTCGAACCAGGAGTCCGGCGACTTTTCCCAGATCAGGTCGTGCCGCCCGAGAAAGGCCGGCCAGTCCACCATCCTGCCGTCATTGCCAACCTCCGAAACGTGGCAGTCCATTCTTGCGTTCTCCTCATCCTCTTGGTTACTCAGCCCTTGGCCGGTCATAGTTTCATCCGTGTCGAGTGCGTGTTTGATGAACCCTTATCAAGGGCTACCGTCCTGGTGTGTGGACGAAGTGGACGCAGTGGACTTGGTGGACTGGGCGGGTGACAACGAACGATTTCCGTAGCGAACACGGTGGAGTCGTTCGGTGAAACCACCCTCGGTTTCAAGGGCAGTTGCCTTCGCGGCGATCTGGCGGTCAAGCAGGCTGCAGGCAACCGCCGGCAGCACGAGCTCAGCCTGTGTTGACTCCATGGTCGCCCCGCAGACTTCCGGGCCACTCCGTCCACTGGGTCCACTCCGTCCACAATCAGAACTTCCTCCCCCCCTTGGCGTTCCCTTCACTTGCCCCTCCTGTACACGATCACCACGGTGCCGGGTTTGTCCGCGATCTCCACGGTCAAAGCGCCGAAGGGACGTGCTATCCACAACGGACTTGGTGCCTGTAACCTTCCCGGGGGCAGGCGTGTACGGCCACCGCTTCGCCTTCATTCAAGGGCAAGATCTACCGGCTGTACGTCATTCATCATCAGCAACAACTATCTCTCCCCGCCGGCCACTCTGAGGGGTCTCGGCATGAGGGTCACGCCATAGCTGGCGCCACGTTCCACCACCACCCGCCGGGTTGAGCATCAGTGCGGAAGGTCGGAAGGACAGGGATCGTAAGGCGGATGCGGCGCGCTCGGCACCCGCATGCCGCCTGTGAGGTACATGGACGGCACGGACTCGCAGTCGAAGCGCAGCACCGGGCACAGCGGATCCGGAGCGCCCTCCGGCAACCCCTCGACCGTAACCTTGCCGTCCGTCTGCGCGAAGCGGCAGGCCGCCCCGCCCTCGCGCCCAAGCAGCGTGACGCGCTCGACCTTGGCGTCCAGACCGGCAATGGTCAACTCGCGGCCCGGCCAGCTGCGCACGAACTGGTAGAGCGTCCTGCCTTTTCGCGTGAACGGACCATTGTGGCTCCAATCCCCGCTGTGACCCTCCCGGTTCATCAACCCGAACGTGAACCGGTCCGTGTCGAAGAGACACTCCTCGTGGTGCTGCAGCCAACGACCAACCGCCCTCACGATTTTCACGGATGCCTCGGGAACGGCCCCGTCACCGCGCGGCCCGATGTTGAGCAGCAAATTCCCCTGCCCCTGCGCCGCCGTCGTCAGCAGAGCGATCACCTCACCAGGGCTCTTCCAATGGTGGTCGCCGCGATGAAAGCCCCAGTTGTCATTCAAGGTCATGCACCCTTCCCAGGGGCGCCAGGGAGTCGGCGCGGACATGTGTCCCTCCGGTGTGGCAATATCGCCCGGCAGACCGTTGCGACCGTTGAACAGCACGTGCGGCTGAATCTGCCGCACCATGGCGTTCATCGCCTCCGACTTCCACCCGTCGGCATTGAACGGCCACCAGCCGTCGTACCACAGCACGTCGATCGGATTGAACCGCGTGACCAGTTCCCGGATGCGCGCATGCGTGCGCGCGATGAAGGCGTCATACGCATCGCGGCTCTCCAGTGCAGCCACTCCGTCCGGCTGATCGGTCCAGTTGTTCAGGCTGTGATACAGCGCCACCTTCAGGCCGCGCTCCCGCGCGGCCTTGACAAATTCCTCTACGAGGTCCCGGCCGCAGACCGCTTTCGCGTTGAAATCCGTCAGCTCCGTGTCGTAGAGCCGGAAGCCGTCGTGGTGCATGGTCGTCAGGTTCACATAGCGCATGCCGCCGGCCACGGCGAGGTCGCAGAGCGCCCCCGCATCAAAACACGCCGCCGTGAACCGTCCCGCCAGCGCGCGCATCGCCTCGCCGGACAAGCGCTCGCGGTTCATCACCCATTCGCCGCGCTCCAGCAGGCTGTACAGCCCATAGTGAATGAACATGCCGAAGCGGGCCTTGGTAAACCATGTGACGTCAGATGCCATAGCGCCATTCTTCTGATTCATAAGGGACGTATACGGCGCCGGGCTAGGCAAGTACTTCACGCATGCACACCACTACCCGCGCGCGAAGACAGGGTTGCCCATCAAAGGCGAGGAGTCAATACAGATAATTCTCCCTCAAGCCCCGCAGGGATGGTCCTCGCTCTGCTCTTTACTCCGCGGTCAATTTCTCCTGCCGCAAGTGAACACCACCGTCACGCAGGGAATCCGTACCGATCCCGATAGCCACCCCGACCACGAGAGCGCAGATCCTCGC
>JBAXKQ010000066.1:0-15529 GCA_037135275.1 bacterium | reverse complement strand
CCACTTTCCGCTTTTGCTCGCTCCAAGAATTCCGCTTTTGAAAACTCCACGGCAGTACTGCGAGGAGTGTGTTGACGAGAAGCGATGAGACCAGCAATGCTACCGTAACTTTACTAGATGGCATCTGCGCCTCCTTGTGTTGACGAACAAACCTTTGATGTTCACGCCGCGAGTAAGTTTACAGCAACAACAGCACTACTTGTCTGCTGAATGTAGCAGGTATATTTTGGACATTCAAGCAGCGCTTTCGAGCCAGAGACGGTAGGTCAGTGCCTTTCGCTTTGGCACAATCTGTCTCGCGGAACGCTATTATGAGAGTCTTGCCGCTTCAGCAGGACGAGCAGAAGTGGTGGCTTTGGGTTGGCGGTAATGTGCTGGCCCGCAGCCTCTGCTGAAAACACTTGTCGGGGAAGAACGCATGGGTCATACTGGCCGGCAAGTGTTGTGACCCCCTGGAGGCCTTTGAATGGAAAAGAAGACTGATTTTATTGACACGGATCTTGTGCTTAGGAGAGAGGGCAAGTCTGTGGATCCTTTCCGGAAGATGTCCCAGCCCGATACTGGTGAGGAAAGCGAGGCGCCGGCTCAGTCGATTTCCGAGCTGAGTCTCGGGCGCCTGGTGAAGCACAAGGCGGAGGTGAAGAGCGGGTTGGTCAGTGCGATCAACGAAATGGAGACGCTGCGACTTCGGCAGACGGAGCTTGAACAGGAGAAGCGCGACCTCGAGGAACTTGGGCAGAAGTAGTTTGAATACGAACGTGGCAGGCGTGAGGTAATCGATCACCTTAATCAGGGAATTGTGGCTCTTGAGAAGAAGGAGGTCCAATCTGCGCAGTTGACAGAGTTGCTGGTTGCCACTCGAAACAGATTCAAGGATGCGCTGAATGAGATCGAGGAGATCAATGAGGACAAGTGGCCCGAAGATGTATTCAGAAAAGAGCTTTACAGGGCGCTGGTGATCATTGATGACGCGCGTGTTGAGTACAACAAGGCGTTGGCCAGGATCCAAGCGCTGGAAGGCGGCCGGGAGTCAATTCTTGGTGATGGAGCTGGTGGAAGAGGTCCTGGCAGTTCCGAAGCTGCGGAGCGGAGCTTCCGAAGTTGGATGAAGATCGGATGTGCCGTGTCGGTTCCGTTCTGGTTGCTGGCTCTCTTCGTAATGTTTGTGTATCTCGTGGTTCGATTTGGATTCCGGTCCTGAGATGAGTATTTTCTTTCGACGGCAAACGAAGGTCGCCAGGCGCATTGACAGTATAGAGGACGAACTTTCCGATATCTCCGGAAGAATCAGGGCTCTCTCCAAGGATGTTGAGAGGCAAGGTGAGGCCGCGGTTCAACGCGCTGGGCGTGGTTTGAAGGAGACCGGCAGCACTGCGCAAACGCGTCCGGTTGTTCCGCCCCCCGGGCGGACTCCGGGCGTGTCATCCGCGGCCAGCGGCGCATCTGGCCCCGAACCCAGGACTTCCCGCGGGGGCGGTAGAGGCGCTGCCGCTGTGAAGCCTGTTCAGCGAGAGGACGAGCAATTCGCAAGTTACTTCATGAGTGGCGGACTCAAGAGGGAAGTCGTTGAGCCGCTGCGCAGGGAGCGGAGCATTCAGCGTCGGAAGGCGCTATTCCTCCTGCTCTGCCTTGTGATTCTTGTTTTCGCACTGCTGTTCTTCAGATTTTGGGGCTAGACAGGGATGGACGTTTGTCCGAGGCCGGCAGTCAAGGCGAGAGATCGCGGCAGAACGAGAAGAATGTATTTCCATGGCGAGTTATCGGCCCTGATACCGTTTTTCTGTGGATCGTCCTTCCGGAAGCGTTCTTGAACACCACATCGTAGCTCTTGAGGTCGGGCGGGCAGGGGATGCGCGCGACCTGGAGCCACATTGGCAGTGTCTCCCACCGCCTCTCGTCAGGTGACTCAAGGGCGAGCATAATAATCTCGGCGAGGAGGCCCATTCCCTCATCCTTTTGCTTGATCTGGTAGGCAATAGTCTCCTTCACGACGATCCTGGTCACATCCTTGGCCACCTGCATGGCGGCTTTCTTTGCAAGCGTCTTCTGAAGGAGATCGCCCACACATGTGAAGTTGTAGCTTCGGCCTGCCAATGTGCCGTTTATGTATATCTCAGCACTGACTGGAGAACCTGTCCTGATCGGGTGGCCTGAATACATCTGGACTCCTCTCGGGGATCGACCTATCCCGACAAAACACACAAGCTCCCTTGACATCCCGTCGCTACGATTGTCCAGGCTTCCTGCCCCGATTGCGCCGGTCCGGTCGTCAATGGATACGCCGCTCACCAGATTGGATGCATACCGGTATTGAAGAGAAGCGTTGGAGTAGTCGCCCATCAGTTCGAGGCAGAAGCCGGCGAGATACCTGCTGTACGCATCGTCCGGGTAGCCGTCGAGGGACTGCAGGTTCATTATGATGTTTCTTGCCTCAACGGCGGCATCTCCCCAATTTCCCAGAGAGAGGTAGTTCTTTGCGAGGAAAGAGTGGAGCAGTGTGCGTTCGAAAGGCGGACCGCGGTACGATATGGTCTTGTCGTTGGCCAGGAAACTTGATGCCGTCTCGGTGGCGCTGCGTGGTGTCAGGTGCTTCTCCAGGTCAACTGCCTGAAGCAGGTCGGCGCAACTTTCCTTGTACAAATGCATGGTCTGTCGGATGGTTCCGCGCTCCATCAGAAGAAGGATCGCATCTTTTTCATCCGGCTTGATGCCGGCAAGCTGCTTTTCCGCCACTGCTGAGCGTTCTGCATAGAAACTGGCGCGCGCGGGAGAGAGTTTCTGGCTCATGCAGCCTGTGGATGCAAGTCCGACAAAAAGGAGCAGCCTGGTGCAGACGAGCAGGATTCTGCGTGTGTTGGAAACAATCGACATAGCGCTGTTGGGCTTCGATCCGAGACAGGGCCGCACCGGGCGTCCGGCTACCGGACCGCATCTCCCGGCAATGGCAAGACCGTTCCCCCTGCCACAGCACTCAAGTCCGGGTGCAAGCAGCATTCTGGGCTCCTTTACTCAGGCCGCAAGAGGACCGGAGTGTGGGCCGGTGGACGATTACCATCCGATCATGGGCTTGCTGGCCTTCCTGGCGCGCTCAACCTGAGGAGCCGCTTCAACAAGGCCGGTTTCCAGGTCGGTCAGCTCAACGGTGAACTGATAGTAGACTTCCTCCTTTTCGGACACTCGCACTTCTCTGCCACTTTGGCGAGTGAGCTCAACGATGGAGCCTGTCATCATGTACTTTGCGCCCAATTGCCTGCCTATTCCAACGCGGGTTTCCTGAGTAGCGAACTTGCCCTGATATCCCTGCTCCTTGAGCATATCATCCCGCCTTGCGGTATTTACAAATCTCATCTTGCCGGAGTTCATCAGCTTGTTCCGCATCGTATCAGTCATTGCCTGGGTATCGATATGAATCGTTGTGCGGTTGTCGATGGTGAAAATGGCAACGATGGGCGGCGTTTCGAGGCCCTTTACGAACGAGGAGGCCAGAAGGTTATCGACTATTTCGCTGCTCATCGTTCGCAAGTCAGAATAGTCGTACTTGGCATCTAACGGCTTTGAAGTGTTCACATCGACGGTTTCAACCGACTGTTGGAATGCCTGACAACCCGCGCTGAGGAGTGCAACCAACCCGGCCACGACAGCCGGACTCGCGATTCGCATGAACACTGACATTGTGTAGTCCTCCGTTTCGTTTTATCATCGGACCGAAGAAACAATCGTCTGCAAAAAATAGTCTCAGACGCTGCTGGATCCGTCAAGACATTCGTGGTGAATAATCGCTTGCGGCCCGGGGCTCGTGCCCATAGACTCTGCGGAATTCTGTTCGAGTCTAGGAAGCCAATCGGGCAATTCTGCGGAGTTCGATGACAATGCGCGACGAAGTGAATGACGGCATCGATGTAGGGTATGTTGCGAAGCTGGCTAGGCTCGATCTGACTGATGAAGAGCTTCGCTCTTTTCAGGAGCAGCTTCGGGACATCGTGGGCTATGTCAGGAAAGTCCAGGAGCTTGACGTGGGTTCTGTTGAGCCAATGTCGCATGGTATTCCGATCAGCAATGTCTTCCGGTCCGACGTTCCCGGAAGTAGCCTGTTGCAGGAAACGGTGCTCAAGAACGCTCCTTCTCACCGCGAAGGTCAGTTCATTGTGCCTAAAATTGTGGAGTGATGAGCGGTTTGAGTGGAGACTGCGGGACAAAACATGAAGAGCCTGGGTGAGTTGACAATTGTCGAGGCGCTGGAGCTTCTGGAGAAGCGTGAATGTTCTTCAGTCGAGCTGGTTGCCGGAATGATCGAGGTTATCAAGGAGCGAGACAGGGAGATTTGCGCCTACGTCAGTCTTGACGAAGGAGGTGCCTTCGAACAGGCAAAGGCAGCCGACGCTGCCAGGGCGAGGGGTGAGAAGTGCAGGTTGCTGGGGGTTCCCATCGCCGTCAAGGATATCCTCAATGTCCAGGGCCAGCCGTGTACCTGCGGATCAGCCATTTTGAAGGGGTATGTATCGCCCTACGATGCGACAGTCATTGCCAAGTTGCGACAAGATGGCGCCGTTTTCCTTGGGCGGACCAACATGGACGAGTTTGCGATGGGGTCCACAACGGAGAACTCGGCACTTGGGGTCACGCGTAACCCCGCTAATCCCGGGTTTGTCCCCGGTGGATCAAGCGGCGGATCGGCCGCTGCCGTGGCCGGCAACCTGGCAATCGCAGCTCTAGGCACCGACACCGGTGGATCTATCCGTCAGCCGGCATCCTTTTGTGGTTGCGTGGGGATGAAGCCGTCATATGGAAGGGTTTCCAGGTACGGGCTGACGGCCTTTGCGTCCTCGCTCGATCAGGTTGGGCCGATCTGCAAGACTGTTCGTGATGCAGCCGCACTGCTTGATGTGATGGCCGGCCATGACAGCATGGACTCGACCAGCATAGATGTTCCGTTGACTGATTGCACCGCGGCTATGAAAAAGGACCTCAAGGGATTGAAGCTTGGTCTGCCGCGTGAGTATTTCGTGAAGGGAATGGATCGATCAGTCGAGAGAAGCGTGATGGCTGCGGTTGAAACATGTCGGGAACTCGGGGCAGAGGTCATTGATGTAAGCCTTCCGCACACAGAATACGCCGTTGCCACGTATTACATCATAGCGACGGCTGAGGCTTCTGCAAACCTGGCTCGCTTTGACGGGGTGCGCTATGGGGCGAGACGGGAAGGCGCGGATCCCCTTGAAATGTACTGTAACACGAGGGCGCACGGACTCGGTCGCGAGGTCAAGAGACGAATAATCCTCGGCACTTACGTCCTGAGCAGCGGATACCATGATGCGTACTACATCAGGGCACAGAAGGCCAGGACTCTGATACGTTCGGACTTTGAAAAGGTCTTTGAAGAATGCTACGCGCTGTTGGCGCCGGTGACACCGACAACGGCATATGCACTCGGGGAGAAGATCAACGACCCTCTCCAGATGTACCTCGGCGACATACTTACTATTCCAGCGAACCTGGCAGGCATCTGCGGTATGTCTGTGCCATGCGGGGTTGGTGACAATGGGCTGCCGGTGGGGCTCCAGATGCTTGGACCGGCGTTCAAGGAGGAGCGAATTCTCCACGTCGGGCACGCGTTTGAGGGTGCCATGACACAGAAGGCGGGCAGAGCATGAAATACGCCGTTGCCATTGGGCTTGAAGTCCACGTTCAGCTGAAGACGAAGTCAAAGATGTTTTGCGGCTGCGAGACGAGCTTCGGTGACGTACCAAATACGCATGTCTGCCCGGTCTGCCTTGGCTACCCCGGGGCAATGCCTGTCATGAATGGCGAAGCGATCAGATATACGGTGATGGCTGGCCTGATGATAGGTTCCAAGATCAGCGGCTACAGCAAGTTCGATCGAAAGAGCTACTTCTATCCGGATATGCCGAAGAACTACCAGATTACACAGTATGACAAGCCGCTGTGTATCGGAGGGGCTGTGGAGATAGATGCCGCGAACGGACGGAGGGCTATACACATCACTCGTATTCACCTGGAGGAGGATGTGGCAAAGAACATGCATTTCGCCAATTCGAGCGGTATCGACTTCAATAGGGCCGGCATTCCACTGATGGAGATCGTCACTGAGCCGGAGATTGAATCTCCTGATGAGGCCATGAAGTTCCTGCTCGAGTTGAAGCGGATCATGGAGTACGCGGGAGTGAGCAACTGTAATCTCGAGGAAGGGAACGTACGGTGCGATGTTAACTGCAGTATCAGGCCTGCCGGATCAGACGTGCTGGGTACAAAGGCCGAGTTGAAGAATCTCAACACTTTCAAGGGCGTATATCATGCCCTTGAGTACGAAATACATCGGCAGGTGGAGCTCGTCGATCACGGAGGAAGGATTCTCCAGGAAACGCGGAGATGGGATCCCGATACAGGGGTGACCCATTCGATGCGCTCGAAGGAAGAGGCCCATGACTACCGGTACTTCCCGGAACCAGATCTCCTTCCTGTGATTCTCCCCCCCGATGTGGTGGCGGAGTGGAAGAGCAGGCTGCCAGAGTTGCCACACCAGCGTATTGAGCGCTTCATCAGCCAGTACGGGCTTCCACCGTACGACGCCGGAGTCCTCGCCGCGGATAAGGGAGTCGCTGACTATTTTGAGAGTGCCGCGCGCCACTGCTCCAGTTTTAAGGGTCTTTCCAACTGGATCATGACTGAAGTTCTTCGTCACCTTTCCGAAACAGGGAAACAGATCGGCGATATTTGCGTGCCACCTCCGGCGTTGGCGGAGCTTGTAGGCATGGTAGACGCCGGGGCCGTCAACAACACGGTGGCAAAAGAGGTTCTGAACGCGATGTTTGAAGACGGTGGTAGCCCCGCGGATATTGTCAGAGCCAAGGGGCTCTCACAGGTGAGCGATGAGGATTCTCTCAGTGAGCTTGTTGAGAGCGCCATTGCGGCGAATGCAAAGTCGGTTGAAGCATATCGGGGAGGGAAGGCTGCTGCGCTCCAGTCTCTCGTAGGGCATGTGATGAAAGCGAGCCGCGGTAAGGCCAATGCTGCCAAGGTCCAGGACATTCTACGCCGGAAGCTGGGTTGACACTCTGCCGCTGTCGTCGACCCCTCCAAGTCTCAGGCCGGAGCCGATAGTTTTCCAGATCAGCAGGTTCCAATTTGATTGTCGAAGGGTGAAAGTGTGGTATAGATATGAGCGTGTGGACCCGAGGCAACCTTGCGGGGAGATGCGCCCTTGACCAGTAATGACGATTTTGCATTGGAGATAGTCGAGGGCAAGGGGCTTGTTTCCAAGGAGCAATTGACGGAGGCCGCCGCCATGAAGGCGGAAAAGGGCGGAACCGTCCTGGATGCGTTGATTGCACAGGAGGCAGTATCCCCATGGGTAGTCCTTCAAGCTCTGGCTGAGCAATTCGGCATGGAGGTCGTGGTCCTTGCTGGGCACAAGATTCCGCCTGATGCCATCAGCTCTGTCCCGGCAGACGTTGCCAGACGGTACAAGGTCGTACCGGTATCCAAGTCAGAGAATGTCATCACAGTTGCAATCGGCGACCCGTTCGAAATGGAGACTCTCGATGCACTGCGGCACGTGCTGAAAGCTGAGATTATCGGTGTTGTTGCCCATCCAGATGAGATCAGGGGTGCCCTCGAACATTACTACGCTGTGGAGACCGAGGCGGCACTTGAGACGATCCTTGAATCAACCGATGCATCCCTGGACATGACGGTCAGAACCGTTGCGGAAGCGGAAGACACCGCAGGCGCGGAAGAGACCGATGCTCCGATCATAAGGCTCGTGCACGTGATAATTGCGGAAGCCCATCGGCTGAGGGCATCCGATATTCACCTTGAGCCCATGGAACGACGGTTTCGTGTGCGCTACCGGATTGACGGGGTGCTGCAGGAGGTCGAAAGTCCGCCTAAACGTCTTCAGTCTGCCATCATAAGCCGCGTCAAGCTGATGGCCGGCATGAAGCTGGCGGAGAAACGGGTGCCGCAAGATGGACGCATAGAGGTCCAGATGAAAGGGCGCCAGCTGGACCTTCGAGTGTCTTCTGTCCCGTCGACGCACGGCGAGAGCATAGTAATGCGTATCCTCGACAAGCAGAGCCTGATGCTGGGGCTTCCGGAACTAGGGTTCTTCAGTGATGACCAGCAGGAGTTCGAACGACTCATCCAGGGCTCGGCAGACGGCATTCTGCTCGTGACAGGACCGACAGGCTCCGGGAAGACAACAACCCTGTACGCGTGTCTGAATCACATCAACCGGTCAGACAGGAAGATCATAACTGTGGAGGAGCCGGTTGAGTACCAGCTGTCGGGTATCAATCAGGTCAACGTGAGGGAAAGCATTGGCCTGACATTTGCTGCCGCTCTCCGTTCAATTCTCCGGCAGGCGCCAAACATCATAATGATCGGCGAGATTCGTGACCTTGAGACGGCGACAATTGCCACGGAGGCGGCGTTGACCGGCCATCTGGTGTTCAGCACGCTGCACACTAATGACGCACCGAGTGCGATCACACGTCTCCTGGACATCGGGATCAAGCCTTTCCTTGTGGCCTCGTCAGTGAAGGCCACGATGGCTCAGAGGTTGGTGCGGCACCTGTGCAAGAAGTGTAAGGAGGAGCATGCACCGACGGACTCAGAAATCAATATCCTGGGAATCAAGCCAGAACAGGTGGCAGGGGCGAAGCTCTACATGGGCAGGGGATGTAACCAGTGTGCGCTTACGGGGTTCAGGGGTCGGAAGGGCATATTCGAGATATTCAAGTTAACGGAAGAGATTCAGAAAATGGTTTTTGACAAGGTTCCCTCTTCCGAGCTGCGTGCCTGTGCCAGAAGAATGGGCATGCGCTCCCTCCGCGAGGACGGACTGAGGAAAGTGGTTGCCGGAATCACCACTCTGGACGAGGTGCTGAGAGCTACGATGGGGGACATAGACTGATGGCAACAAAAACTGTCGAAATGAGTGAGTTGTTGCAGCTTGCAGTGGATGAGGGTGCATCTGACATTCACATACAGGTCGGCGTGCCACCTGTGTTCCGAATGCATGGCGGCATGCAGCCTCTGGATGTGCCTTCATTGAGACCTGAAGACACTGAAAGGCTCATGAAGAGCATAACCTCCGAAGACAAGCAGCAGCAGGTGCGCGAGCATGGAGGCGTCGACTTCGGCTTCGGCTTCGGCACGGCTGCACGGTTTCGAGTGAGTGTTCTCAAACAGAAGGGGTACTTCGGCGTGGTTCTGCGCCAGATACCGACCCTGCTCATGAGCATCGAGGAGATCGGTCTTCCTTCGCAGATCAAGGAACTTCTGTTCCGTCCGAGGGGGCTGATTCTTGTGACCGGCCCCACCGGGTCAGGGAAGACGACGACACTCGCCAGCATGATCAATGTGATTAACGAGGAACGGGACGTCCATATCGTGACGGTGGAGGACCCGGTTGAGTACTACCACACTCACAAGAAGAGCGTTGTCATACAGCGCGAGATTGGCGTCGATGTTCCTTCGTTTGGAGAAGCGTTGAAACGTGTGCTTCGCCAGGATCCTGATGTCATTCTTGTCGGTGAGATGAGAGATCTGGAGACCATGAGTGCCGCAATTACCGCGGCAGAAACCGGACATCTGGTGTTTGCCACATTGCACACCACCGGATCTGCGCGCACCGTCGACAGGATAGTGGACGCCTTCCCGACGACCCAGCAGGACCAGATACGCACGCAGCTTGCATCAAGTATTGTTGCTGTAATCTCGCAAATACTCCTTGTGCGGGCGGATAAGCCGGGGCGTATTGCAGGATTCGAGATCATGATTTCCACTTCGGCAATTGAAGCGCTGATTCGTGACAATAAGACGTTCCGAATACCGTCGGAAATTCAGACTGGCGGCAAGTATGGCATGATAACGCTTGATGCCCATCTCATGCTGCTGTACGAGGCCGGACAGATTAAGTACGAGGACCTGATCACGAAGTCGCAGGACCCAGAGGCAATCGTTGAGAAGCTGCAGGAAGACGCCAAGAAGAAGAAGAGGTAGAGTAAATGGCGGACAAAGAAGAACAAGTTGACCCTCTGCTGCAGGTGCTTGGCGACCAGGGCTTGCTTTCGGAGCAGCAGATCGAGCAGATTCTTGAGGCCAAGAACCGGACTGGACAGCCGGTTCGTACGCTTCTCATCAATATGGGGTTCACGACCGAGGATGACATGCTGGACATCATTGCGGGTTACCTGGGAACCCGGGTCATCAATCTGCTGGCCACTGATGTGCCTGACGATGTTATCCATAGTGTGCCTGCGAGCGTTGCCAGGATGTACAACGCTGTGCCAGTGGAGAAATCCGCAGAGGCGGCCGTCCTTGCAATATCCGACCTTATCAGCCCTCAAACCATGGATGAGCTCACGTTTGTCCTGACCAGGGATGTGTCGTTTGTCCTTGCGCGAGAGGCTGATGTGAAGGTCTGCATTAACCAGTTCTATGGCGACGACAGTGCTTCGGTCAGCGACATGTTTGCGTCGCTGGACGAGGTCGAGGAGGCGTCAGAGCTCAAGGATGTCTCGGAGACGCAAGACGATGCGGCTATTGCAGAGGTTGCGGGGTCTGCGCCCATAATACGGTTTGTGAATAAAGTGCTCTACCTGGCGGTGCACAGCCGGGCTTCCGATATCCATTTTGAGCCTTTCGCAAACGAGTTCAAGATCCGCTACAGGGTGGACGGCGCGCTCTATGAAATGGCGCCGCCACCGAGGCGCCTGGCAATGCCGGTCATATCCCGAATAAAGGTAATGTCGGGACTCAACATTGCCGAACGGCGCCTTCCACAGGACGGGCGAATTCGCATGACTGTTGCCGGGAAGCCCATTGATCTGCGTGTCTCGACGCTTCCGACGCAGGATCAGATGGAAAGTGTAGTGCTCAGGGTGCTTGATAGAAGCACTGTGCAGCTTGATCTCGAGAATCTGGGGATGTCGGATGATATCTACCAGAAGCTGGTGGCCGATATCGACAAGCCTAACGGCATCGTCATTGTGACTGGTCCGACTGGCTCAGGAAAGACAACCACGCTCTACTGCGCCCTTCGAAGGCTCAATACGATTGACATGAAGTTGCTGACGGCAGAAGAACCTGTCGAATATGATATCGAGGGCATTGTGCAGGTGAATATCAATGCCGCGATAGGTAACAGTTTCAGCAATATACTGCGGTATTTTCTACGGCAGGACCCGGATGTCATGATGATCGGCGAAATCCGTGACCTTGAAACCGCTGTCATCGCAATACAATCAGCCCTTACGGGCCATCTTGTATTCAGTACACTCCACACCACGGACGCTTCGGGAGCCGTGACGAGGCTGATTGATATGGGTGTTGAACCATACCTCTTGTCGTCCACACTTGAGGCGGTGGTTGGTCAACGTCTGCTGCGCACGATCTGTGATACTTGCAGAAAAGCCTATACGCCGGACGAACACGTGCTCAAGTCGATCGACCTGCGGACGGAAGAGGTTGGTGGCCGGCCTTTCTACTACGGTGAAGGTTGCAGTGAGTGCAACAACTCAGGCTATAAGGGACGGGTTGGTATTTATGAATACCTGTCAATGACAGGCCCTGTGAAAGACCTGATCAACGAGAAGAAACCGACCCTGATTATCAGGAACAAGGCTCGAGAATTGGGTATGCGGACGCTCAGGGAGGATGGAATCCGCAACATCCTGAGCGGCAGAACGACTGTGGAAGAGGTTCTTCAATACACATGAGAAAACTTGCCATTGTCGGGAGCGGTCCGGCTGGGCTTACTGCTGCAATCTATGCGGCGAGGGCCCGGCTTGAACCGTTACTAGTCGAGGGTTTGCTTCCCGGTGGTCAGCTAACCACCACGACAGAGATCGAGAACTATCCCGGTTTTCCGGCGGCCATTGACGGGTACTCACTCGTTCAGGAGATGAGGAAACAGGCTGAACGATTCGGAACGAGTATCGTCAGTGGTGACGTGAAATCCGCCAATCTGGAGGGCAAGGCTTTATCCCTTGTTCTTGAGTCCGGCGAGGTAGTGGAGGCGTTGTCCGCAATCATAGCAACCGGAGCGAGCGCCAGCTATCTCGGCATTCCGTCGGAGCAGAAGCTGCGTGGTAAAGGTGTGTCTGCCTGCGCAACCTGCGACGGTGCATTCTATCGCAATGTTCCCGTGGCCGTTGTTGGCGGAGGCGACACTGCCATGGAAGAGGCGCTGTTCCTGACCAGGTTCGCATCAAGAGTTTTCCTCGTTCACCGGAGGGACAGGTTCCGGGCATCGCCCATAATGGCGGATCGTGTGACGACCCACCCCAAAATATCGATCCTCTGGGACTCCACTGTGGATGAAGTCTTGGATGTTACCAGAGATAAGGTGACGGGATTGAGAGTCAGGAACATCAAGACTGCCGCCGTGAGCGAGATTGAAATTGGCGGTTTGTTCGTTGCAATCGGGCACAAGCCCAATACCGATGCGTTTCGTGGCCAGCTTGAGATGGACGAAACCGGCTACATCGTTACGAAGAATACGCGCACCAACAGAGCCGGGGTGTTTGCCGCTGGCGATGTGCAGGACCGTGTCTATCGCCAGGCAATCACTGCGGCTGGATCCGGGTGCATGGCGGCACTTGAGGCTCAGCGTTATCTCGAGTCAAAGGGCCTATGAGCACGTCCCCCATGCTATCTACATATGCTGCCTACAAACGTCTGTTCGCGTACGCGCGACCCTACCGGGTCCGTCTGGCTGTTGGCATTCTTGCCGGGGTCGTGTTTTCGGGTTCTTTGTTCACCCTCCTGAGTGCATCACCAAAGCTGTTTTCGCCTTTTTCGGGGGCAAGCAAGCAGGTTGCGATCGAAGCAGCCGGTACAGGTTCCGATCAGGCGCTTATTGAATCGAGCAAGGAGGCCCAATATGTTCTGAGGCTTGCTGACTATCTTGCCGTGCCTCGATTTGATTCGACCGGCCGCATGACGTGGCAGTTCTTCCTGTTGACGCTAAGTATACTTCCTATTGTGATACTCGTCTGGACACTCGCCAACTACTTGAACTCCTACTACATGCGATGGCTCGCAGCCAGGATTGTGCTGGATCTGAGAAACGAGCTGTTCTTCAAGATCGAATCGCAGTCACTGAAGTTCTTTGGAAAGTGTGATATAGGCAATCTGGTAAGCAGGTCCACGAATGACAGTGCTATCGTTGAACATGTGGTGAATCTCACAATTGCGGACCTCGCTACCGCGCCACTGGTGCTGATCGGGGCATCCATCTTTGTTGTGACGTACGCGGCCCAGGAGAATATGCTAGGCCTCGTAGCCGCCATGTTCCTCGCTTTCCCGCTTTGTATAGTGCCGATCGTCGTGCTCGGTAAATCGGTGAGGCGGAACACTGCCAAGGCGCTTGACAGGATATCCGATCTTGTCTCTCGCATGCACGAGACCTTCACCGGTATCAGGGTCGTAAAAGCCTTCAACACAGAAGAGCTCGAGCGGGAGAAGTTCAAGCAGGTTAGCTACAGGTACTTTACGTCAGTCCTGAAGGCACTAAGGGCAGAGTTATTCATGGGACCGCTGATGGAAGCAACTGGCCTTCTGTTTGCCGCGGCCTTCCTGGTCGTATGTTATGCCAAGGGCATAGGGCTGGAGCGCCTTACGCCGATTCTACTTCCTGCGGTCATTGTGTACCGTCCAATACGGCAATTGACGAGGGTGAACGCCAATATCCAGAGGGGTGCTGCAGCGCTTGAGAGAATCTTCGCGCTGCTTGATACCGACACATCGGTGCGGGAAAATCCCAATCCCGTGGCTGCGCAGAGCTTTCACGACAAGGTTGTGTTCGATCGCGTCACATTTGCATATGGTCCGGAAGCCGCGCCGGCAGTATCGGATATCTGTCTCGATATCCCCAAGGGCGGGGTTGTTGCTCTTGTCGGTGAAACCGGGTCGGGGAAGTCGACGATCGCCAACCTGCTTGCCCGATTTTATGACCCCACGGCCGGAAGAGTTCTCCTGGACGGGAAGGATGTCAGGGATATCAGCATATCGTCGCTCCGGTTGTTGATAGGGGTGGTAACGCAGGAGACGATTCTATTCAATGACACAATAGCCAATAATATTGCGTATGGCTCAAAAGGGGTGTCGATGGACAGGATAGTTGCCGCTGCGAAGAAGGCAAATGCGCATGAATTCATCATAGCTGATCCTGCCGGGTATGACCGGATTGTGGGTGATAAGGGATTTGTGCTAAGCGGTGGGGAGCGGCAGCGCATAGCCATCGCGCGCGCCATCATGAAGGATGCTCCGATTCTCATTCTCGACGAGGCGACGAGCGCACTGGATACCGTTACAGAACGCCTGGTCCAGGATGCTATCAGCTCAGTCATGAAGGATAGAACCGTCCTGGCGATTGCCCACCGTCTGAGTACGGTGAGGCACGCAAACCAGATACTACTCCTTGAGCACGGCCGTATCACAGAGCGTGGAAATCATGAAGAGCTGTATGCGGCAGGTGGCCGCTACAGGATGCTTTGCGACATGCAGGTGCTGGGCTGACATGAGATCTCACCGGACTGAGCTGTGTTTTCAGACGCATAGTCGCCGGGAGTTCATCAATATCACACCTCAGGTTCAAGAATGCCTGTCAATCAGCGGAATACGAGAGGGGCTGCTGCTGGTCAACTCCATGCACATCACGTCGTCGGTGTTCATAAATGACGACGAGAGCGGCCTGCACAGGGATTTCGAGAGATGGCTCGAGCGACTGGCTCCGGAAAAGCCGTATTCACAATACGAGCATAATGGGGCCGAAGACAACGGTGATGCCCACTTGAAGCGGACGATCATGGGCCGGGAGGTCGTTGTTGCCGTAACGAACGGACATCTCGATTTCGGGCCGTGGGAGCAGATATTCTACGGTGAGTTTGACGGTATGCGCCGGAAGCGGGTGCTTGTGAAGATAGTAGGGGAATGAAAACCGTTGACTTTGACTATGAGCTGCCTCCGGATCTGATTGCCCAGCACCCTTCACCGGTTCGCACTGATGCACGGATGATGGTTGTACGGCGTTGTGATTCCACAATAGAACATCGTGTCATCAGGGAGTTGCCGGCTATCCTGCGTCCCGGCGATCTTCTCGTTGCCAATGACACCCGCGTGATACCGGCAAGGCTGTGCGGAGTGAAGGAACAGACCGGTGGGCATGCTGAGGTCTTCCTGCTTGAGGACGTAGGCTCTGGCAAATGGTCAGCCTTGTGCAGGGCATCGGGCAAGGTCAGGACTGGCCTGGTGTTCAATCTGGCAGGTGGAAGGGTCACTGCCACAGTTGTTGAAATTCGCGGTGGTGGTGAAGTGGTTGTGGATATCCGGTCCGACGCTCCCATTCTAAAAGTTCTGGAAGAAGCTGGCGAGACGCCTCTGCCTCCGTACATCAAGCGTCCGGCGGGGCCGGACCCATACGATCGCACGCGGTATCAAACTGTGTACTCAAGAACACCTGGTGCTGTTGCCGCGCCGACCGCCGGTCTCCATTTCACACAGG
>JBAXKQ010000065.1:0-15760 GCA_037135275.1 bacterium | reverse complement strand
GTCATAATACTCCTTCAATGCCTGCAGGATCATGAGCGCACCTCCACCTTTCGAAGATCAATGACGCCGCTTTCCATCTTGGCGTGAAAGAACTGCGGCTTCGGATCGGCTGGTTCGCTGAAATCCATATCATACAGCATCCAGCCCAAGTCACGGGTCTCGGCAATGGGCCTTGCCGGCTCCG
The DNA here is from genome assembly GCA_037135275.1 of bacterium. GTDB lineage: Bacteria > Verrucomicrobiota > Kiritimatiellia > SPBP01 > SPBP01 > JBAXKQ01. Next base: position 15,576 of record JBAXKQ010000065.1, on the reverse strand, counting down.
TCGGCGCATCGACGAGCCTGAACTCGCACGAGAACTCCCGGCAACCGAGATAGGGCTGGTTGAAGCACTGGCCTTTTCTCGCCCGCCGTTCGAACATGGCAGCATACTTTGCTTCTGTCTCATCTGGCCGCGCGTCGGGTTTCTTGAGGTCAGCTGATTCTTCGGCGTCCACGAGCCATTCGGGCACGGGGTTGTGCACCTTTCCGCGCTTCTCGGGTGGAATGAACTCGAACTCGGCAAACAGACGGTACTTCACGTCACGAAGGAAGAGGCCGGCGCGCTGCTGACGGTCGTCCTCCACGAAAATGCCGCCCGAACGGGCCGACGCCACTTTGCCGACTTCGTTTCGGCGAACTGATATCCAGCGGATAGGCTCCAACACCTCTATGCGCTTGACGTGCCACATGATCGCCGGTTTCCAGAGAATCGCATCGAATATGGCACGCGCCGCTGATGGTGTAATTACATCGTAGCTGACGCGCTCCACCTTCATTTCAGGCCGCGTGAAGCAGGCATACGGCCCGCTTACTTCAAGACAGAAGCCTCTCATGGATCTTTTCTCCTCTCCGTTAGACCATCAAATCCTCGACAGGCAGAGATTCACGGTATACATCGAGCCCTATTTTCGCATCGTACAGTTTCAAGTTGCACTGAGCAACGATACCCGGCGACTTACGGGGGGCCACCTCCTCAAGACGGCCATCGGCCAGCAGTATGTCCACCATACGTGCAGGGAGGTTGACCGTGTAGCGCTGGAGTTGACGCATGATTTCGCGGGTCGGTCCGGCAAAACGCAGTTGCGTCAACAGATGCGAACTCTTCCCGTAACGGACTATAACGGGACGTTGTGCCTGGTCATCAATGAGTCTGAAATCCGCTCCCGCTGTTCGGAACTGAACGTGCAGGTCAGCCGCGTCTTTCACCAGCAAATCACGGAATCTGCTTCCTGTGTCGTTGACTTTGGCATAGAACAGCCGGAAGTAGTTCGTGAAGCTTTCCGGGGCCTGCGGATCGAAATTTGGCAGGGCACAGAGTTCCCGTGTAGTTCCTTCCCCTTTCAGTAGCAATCCGCGTGGCGCGGGCTTGGGCGGTACAAAGACATACACTTGCCCCATAGCGCCCTTGTCATTCAGCCTTCCCTCGCGGTTGCATCGCCCGGCGACCTGGGCGATGGAGTCAAGTCCTGCCAAGGCGCGATAGACCACCGGGAAGTCAATGTCCACACCGGCCTCCACAAGCTGGGTACTGACAACCCGTATCGGCATCCCTTTTTTGAGCCGCCATCGAATCAAACGGATGACGGCTGAACGATGTCTTCCGCACATAAGCGCGGAAAGGTGAATAGTTCCAGACGGCATAGCATTGAACAGGTCATAACAGTCACGCCGGGTATTGACGACGCATAGCACTTGCTCATGCTTTCGGAGCTCGGCCGCCAAGGCATCCCACGCCACGGGCACAGCTTCCTGTAGAATGGGCACATGATACTCTACACGCCTCAGGCGATCGTAGAGGTTGGCTGTGGGTGGTATGATCTCCCTGACGGGGCCGATTCCTGGCAATGCGGGCTGTGTTGCCGTGGAAAGAAGGATTGTTGCACCGTAGTTCTTTGCGAGCTGGCTCATTGCGTCCACGCAGGGTGTCAGCAATTCAGGGGGGAGAAGCTGTGCCTCATCGAGAATTACGACGCTATTGACGATATTGTGCAGTTTCCGGCAACGGCCCGCCTTGGCCGCATAGAGCGATTCGAAGAACTGAACGTTTGTCGTAACGATGACCGGCGCATCCCAATTCTCAGAGGCCAGCCGTGAACGCTGGGTTTCCTTCTCCGGACCAAGATTGCTGTGGTGCTCAACCACATTATCCCTGCCAAAGATCCCGGCAAGAGTGCCGGCGGTCTGCTCAATAATGCTGGTGTAGGGAATCACATAGATGATTCTGCATTTTCCGTGATGGAGTGCATGATCAAGTGCAAATGCCATACCCGACAATGTCTTGCCGCCGCCTGTTGGCACTGTCAGGGAGAAAACACCGGGAGCCTGAAAGGCAGCCTCGCGGCAAGCCGCGAGTATCTCCTGCCTCACGGCATTGACCCGCGTAAGCGCGCTTCCTTGGACTTTCTTGATCATGTGATCATCGAACAGCTTCTTGAGTTCGGGTAGCGCGAGAAAGCCTGATCGTCTTTCCGACTCCGTAGGTTGCATGAAGGCTTCAGTGTCGAGAAAATCGGCATCCACAAGGCTGGAGTAGAGCAGGCGCATCCACAGGTGAAGACCGTCTGGCTTCACGAAACCAGGAGCATGCAGTAGAGTTTGCATTCTGGACAAGACAGCCTCGGCCTGTGACTCGATTCGAGCCAAATCCGCCCGGCCTTCCGGAAGACGCGCGGATAGCGACGCATGCGCGGTGTCGGATGAATACCAATCCGGCAACCCAGCATGGTGCCCGGCGGCCAAATAGGCGAGAATTCGACCGGGCAGCTTGAGGCGATCTGCAGCCAAGGCAGCACCCGCGCTGGAGTGATTTACACGCCCGCCACCCGCTCCATCGTACTCCGCATCGTCCAATCCGTTTTCTCGCAGGAGATACGCCTGAAACTCATGCGCCGCCTTCCCGACATCATGCAGCCATCCGGCATTCCATGCCCACTCCCCCGACCCGAATGGTTCCGCGAACTTGTGGGCCAGGTCGGCGACGGCCTTCAGGTGCTCCTCCAGCGGCTGCCATTCCGCTTGCGGCCGGCCTTCCCTGCTGTGGGCGTAGTAATTCACTGCGTCTTCCTCTGCTTCCAGCGCTGTTCCCATGTCGGGTCGGCTGTCTCGCGATTGCCCATCGTCGCCTTGCCGGCTTCGCACATGAGTGCTTCGTACGGCCTCAACGCCCAAGCCTGAACGGCGCATGTCTTTCGCTGATTCATACTTCTCGCCCGGGAATCTACCACGGATGCTGGGACAAATACTGTCCTACGTCCAGATATATTTGGCTTTTCTTGTCGTGAACGGTTTGGTGCGTGGGTGTTGCGACATTGCGGCCCGGTCGCTACGGCCTCCGGCCTGCCTGCACCCTCCCGGTTGTCTACCCACGGCGGCCTGCAAACCGGCAAATCACCTCTTGCCCTGGCGGTGCTGCTGGATCATAATTCGGGGCATTGATGTTTTCGTGATGGCGGCGGCGTAACGGTGCGGGCAGGAGTTGATGATGCGACTGCTTAGCTACAACATCCACAAGGGTATCGGCGGCCGGGACCGGCTCTACCGGCTGGAGCGGGTCATCCGGGCCATGGAGCACGAGAGGCCCGACATCGTCTGCCTTCAGGAGGTCACCGTCAATATCCGCCGGAACCGGTTCGACCACCAGCCGGAGCTCCTGGCCGACTGGTTCAAGCCGGCCAGCGCAATCTTCCAGTTCAACGTGAAGATCCGCAACGGCGGCTACGGCAACCTTGTGATGTCGCACTGGCCCTTCCGGAGCCACCACCACCTCTCGGTCACACGCCTGCGCCGCAAGCCGCGCGGCGCACAGTTCGCCGTTGTCATGACACCTTCAGGCCCGCTCCACCTGACACACTGGCACCTGGGTTTGTCAGAACACGAACGCCGCTGGCAGGCAAAGTACGTCCTGGAACACAACCTCTACAAGGAGGCCCGCGCGCTTCCATCCATGATCGTGGGTGATTCGAACGACTGGCGGGACAAACTAGAAACCCTGCACTTCGAGGAACAGGGTTTCAGGCAGGTTACCGCGCCGCCGTCGCGTTTCCGCTCATTCCCGGCCTGGATGCCGGTCTGGGCGCTGGACAAGGCGTTTGTGCGGGGCAAAGTCCATGTCACGCGGGTCCATGTGGTCCGCGGGAAGCTGACCCGCGATGCATCCGACCACCTGCCGCTGGTGATAGATTTCGAGCTCGGATAGCGGGCTATATGCCCATGTTGCTGAGTGTGACCGAAATCTTGTCGAGCACACCGATAATGCCGGGGTGCTTGTTTTCGAAGTCCTCGACGTACTCGTGAATCTCCCCGCTCAAGGTCTGCCGGTGGGCCTTGTCGCCGACGTTCTCAAGCTGGTGCTCAATGGAGGAAATAAGGCTGTCAAGACGCGCTCTCGCCTCAGCATGCTCCGCCTCGAGAACATCAACCTCCGCCCTGAGTTCCTTCAACTGCTCCCTGAGTGTTTTCTCGATCATGCTTCAAGCTCCATTGCGATGCTGTTGTAACTACTGCTGATCGTAACGCCGCCACCGGGAATATCCAATGTAAAATCATCGTGAAGTTATAGTTGGAGAATGACTGGCGGTTATGGTAAACACCTCGATCACGTGCGGCGGGATAAACGACATTCCGGGCACTTTTACCAAGCAAAGGGAGGAAAGATGTCAGACGTAGCCTTTCGCAAGTTCTTTCTAATCGCACTCGATGATGGCCAGGGCATCAGTGATGAGGCCTTCGCACTCATCAAGGATGAGATGATGACACGCGGCTGTGAAGACATTGTCAAAGCGGTCGAAAAATACAACGGCCGGGTTTTTATCAGCGAGGAATTCGCTGAAACCGAGATGGCGAAGGAACTGTAATCTTCGTATTGAACACCTCAACGGCCCGGTCGAGAATTCCCAGGCAGTACGCAATGGCCAGGCCGTAGTTGGTGATCGGCACGCCAGCCTCGCGGCATTTTAGTACTCTCGACAGGACATGCTTGCGGTTGAACGTGCACGAACCGCACTGCACGACGAGTTTATACCCGGATAGGTCATCCGGAAAATCACTACCGCTTGTCACCTTGATATCAAGGGCTCCGCCCGCCCTGCGGCTGAGCCAGGCCGGTATCTTGGTGCGCCCGATATCATCGCCTATCGGGTGGTGCGTGCATGCCTCGGCAACCAGCACCTTGTCCCCCGGCTTCAGGTCTCCGATCGCCCTGGCACCCTCGACAAACGATGCCAGGTCACCCTTGTGCCGCGCAAACAGGATCGAGAACGACGTGAGCGGAACATCACGCGGCGTGTCGGCGGACACCTTCTCAAACGCCTGTGAATCGGTAACAACCAGCGCCGGCTTCTTCTTCAAGTTACCAATGGTGGACTTCAACTCGTCTTCCTTGATCACCATCGCGCAGCAATCGTGGTCGAGCAGGTCGCGAATCACCTGCACCTGGGGTAGAATGATCCTGCCCTTCGGCGCTTCAAGGTCTATCGGGACAACCAGGATCACCACGTCGCCCTTCCTGACAAGATCGCCGACAACCGGCTGCGAATTCAGGTAATCCTCAGGCAAAACGCTTATCAGCTTCTCCTTGAACTCAACTATCCCGGATTGCCTCGTGGCAATGGTCTGTATGTGCGGGACCATCTCCGCATCGAGCCTTGCGGTCAGCCCGGGGCCCGGCACCGACAAATCGGCCTTGTTGAACACAACAATGACCGGTATCCGCCTCTCTTTGAAGTCCCGGACAAGGCCTTCCTCAAACTCGTCCCAGTTGCCGCCCTCAGCCACCAGCACCGCCACCTCGACCTTGTCCAGGGTCTTCAGCGTGCGGTCCACCCGCATACCACCCAGCCTGCCGGTATCGTCAAGCCCCGCCGTGTCTATCAGCACCACCGGCCCGATAGGCAGCAGCTCCATTGTCTTCTCAACAGGGTCAGTGGTGGTTCCCGCAACTTCCGAGACTATGGCGACCTGCTGGCCGGTCAATGCATTCAAGAATGACGACTTTCCAGCGTTGCGCCGCCCGTATATGCCGATGTGCAGCCTCATTCCCTTCGGTGTCTTATCCACGTTTCTGCTCCCGATTCTTGCGCTCAACCGCGTGGGGCGAGTCACCCCACGCGTCATAACCTATTGTTTCGCCTATACTCTTGATCCGGCCCGCCAGGCAGGAGGCGCACTCATCCGGCGAGTCGCCCACACAGGGCTTTCCCGGATATATCTCGTAATCACGACGGTACTTCTCCGGTGTGATGTTCGGCATCAGCACGTTGGCCCCGGCCAGCAGGCCAAGCTCGCGTCCCTTCGGGTTCATCGCCTGCAGGGCCGTTGTCGAGGCGATATTGATGGCTGGCATCGCAAGCCGGCACAGCGCGATCATCCTCAGCGCCATATTGAACCGCTCGTCCGGCCCATACTCAACCGCCCTTGCCGCAAGCGGCGTGCTGTCGTGCGGGATGTACGGCCCCATACCCAGCATGTCGATGTCAAAGGATCTAAAGAAGAGGATGTCGGCCGCAAGGCTCTCAACCGTCTGGCCAGGCAACCCCACCATCACGCCCGTCCCGACCTGGTACCCGGCCTCGCGCAGGGCGACCAGGCAGCCCAACCGCGCCTTGAAGTCATTCTCCGGCGGATGAATCGACCGGAAGAATGCCTCGTCCGAAGTCTCGATCCGCAGCAGGTACCGGTGCGCGCCGGCACTGAACCACCGCGCGTAGGTCTCCGGCTCCTGCTCGCCGAGCGACAACGTCACACCAAGCTTCCCCCCGGATTTCGTCTTCATGTCCCTTACCGCTTTTTCGATGAAGCCGACAAATTCCTCATCGCGACGCTCACCGGCCTGCAGCACTACCGAGCCGTATCCCTTGCGGTATGCCCACCCGGCGGCTTCCGCCACCTCCGCAGCCGCCATCCGGTACCGGCTCACATCCTTGTTGCCGACCCTCAGCCCGCAGTAGAAGCAGTCGCACCGGCAGATGTTGCTTACTTCAATCAGCCCCCTGAGATGGACCACCCTCCCGACATTCTTCGCCTTCACACGATAGGCGGCCTTGAAGAGACGGTCAACGAATGCCCGGTCATCGCAGCGCAACATGTCGGCGAGGTCGCCAGCCGTCGCAGCCGCCGGGTCTTTCTCCATTATTTCGGGCATATCCGGTTTCATGTATTCACCAACGACATCAAGTTTCGTGCGGGGTGACCGGCCGGCTGTCGCCTGTTCACGTGCGATCCCAGCGCCCTGCGGCCGGCAGTACGTCGCGGCGCCTGTTCACCGTCAGAGATAGATGTCGCGATCCCCCGACGTCCTGATCTTCTGCAGGCCGGCACTGGTTTTCACCTTGATCGCGGAGTCATCCATCTGCCCCAGCTCCCTCTCAATCACCTTGCGCCCGACCTGCCTGGTCTCATCGCATGAGTAGTCCTGCAGGTATTCATCGAGAGTCAACAGTGCATTGGGCGTGCAGAAGTTCCTTATGAAGCCTGGAATGGCGAATTCCATGAACTGCCGGCCGGTCCTGCCCCGCCGGTAGCACGATGTGCAGAAACTCGGCACATAACCGGTCTGCAGGAGCTCGCGCACGATCTCATCCATGGGCCGGACGTCGCCAATCTGGAACTGTTCCCTGTTCATCTGCTGCTTGCCGCCCATCGTGTACCCGGCAAGTTCAATGCGCGTGCCGGCGTCAATCTGCGACACGCCAAAACCCATGACTTCCCTGCGCATTTCCGGAGTCTCCCTGGCGGTAAGGATCATGCCGGTATACGGGACGCACAACCTCAGGATCGCCACCAGCTTCTTGAAATCGGCGTCGCAGACAAGATGCGCCTTGTCCATCTCGACGCCGTGCGCCGGGCGCAGCCGCGGGAAGCTTATTGTGTGCGGGCCGCAGCCGAAGCGATCCATCAGGAACCGTGAATGCGCGACGAGCCCGAGGACCTCGTACCGCCAGTCATAGAGCCCGAACAGCGCGCCAATGCCGACGTCGTCGCACCCGGCCTCGTACGCGCGCGTCAGGCCGTGGAGGCGGTACATGTAGTCGCCCTTGTGCGTCGCGGACGGATGGACCTTTGCGTATGTTTCGCGGTGGTATGTCTCCTGGAAGATCTGGTACGTGCCGATCCCGGCATCTTTCACAATCCTGTATCCATCATGGTCAAGCGGGGCGGCATTGATGTTGACCCGGCGGATCTCACCCTTCCCGCTCTTCACCGAGTACACCAGCTTCACCGTGTGCGCCATGAACTCCGGCGTGTAGCTGGGATGCTCGCCATAGACCAGTATCAGCCGCTTGTGGCCGGTCTGCTCAAGCGCAAGCACCTGCCCGCGCAGCTCCTCATCGTTCAAGGTCTTGCGCACCATTGTCCGGAGGCTCCGGCGGAAGGCGCAGTACTGGCAGTCGTTGACGCAGTGGTTCCCGATGTAAAGCGGCGCAAAGATCACGATCCTGTTGCCGTACACGGTCTTCTTGAGTTCGCACGCGGCGGCGAAGATCTCCTCAACCAGCGGCTGCGATTTCACCGCCAGCAGAACCGCGCATTCCTCCACCGTCAGCGGCACCTTCGCCATGCTCCTGGCAATTACATCGCGTACCCTGGCGGCGTCTTCCACGGTGTCCCGCAGTGTGACCCCGAAGTCATGCCCCGCTATGAAATCCGGATACTCCCTCTTCGTGTTCGTTTCCATTTTGCTCTCAGTCTGATACAGCCTGATTCCTCAACGTAATGGTGAAGGTCGTGCCTTCATCCGGTTTGCTGGCCACATCGATCCTGCCTCCGTACAAATCGACAACACGCTTGAGGATCGAGAGCCCGAGCCCGCTGCCAAGCACATCGCGCGTCTTCTCGTTCCTGATCCTCGCAAATTCATGAAACAGCCTCCCGATTTCCCCGGGACTCATGCCTATGCCGGTATCGGCCACCGCAATCGAGATTCCGCCGGCACCTGGCTCGATCGAGACCAGGACCTTGCCGCCATTCCTGTTGTACTTGACCGCATTCGTCAGGAGATTGTTGAACACTATGTCCATCTCGCCGCGGTCGGCTCCGTCCATGACAACCCTGGCCGGGGCTTTCAGCCCAAGCGTTATGTTCCTGTCCGCGGCCTCCGACCTGACCGCATCCATCGCGCCATTGGCCGCATCAACCAGGTCTACCTTCCCAAGTGTCCGTATCTTTTCGCCGGACTCGATGCGTGTCATGTCCAGGAGGTCGGCAATGAGCTTGCGCATCTGGTCAATCCTGACAAGGCTGCGGCTGACCGTCTGGTCGTAGGCTGCAAGGGAATCGCCGAGGGTGCGATCCCGCAGCAGGTAGAGGTAGCCGGCGACTGCGTTGATAGGGGCCTTGAGCTCGTGTCCCAGCACACGTATGAACTCGAACCGGACCCGCTTGCGGTCCGCCTCAAGCCTGCGGGCGTGCCTTGAGAGCATGATCTGCGCAACGGTCTTCCTGATCGTATGCCTCAGATCCGCCGGATTGAACGGCTTTGGGAGGAAATCATAGGCTCCACGCTTTGTTGCGGCGACTGCCGTCTCGATCGACGCGTATGCCGTGATCATGACGGTGAGTGTGTCGGGTGAGACCACCGACGTCTGGTTCAACACTTCCAGGCCGCTCATACCAGGGAGCTTGTAGTCAAGCAGGAGGATGTCGGGCGGGTTCTTCTTGATCAACTCGACAGCCTCTTCCCCCGTCTCCGCCGTGGAGGTCTCCACAAGAACGTCTTCGCCGGTGTCGGGGACCTGCACGGAGAAATTCTCGAGAGCCCGCTTGATGCCGGTGAGCATTCCGGACTCATCATCAACCGCCAGTATTCGCAGGCTTGTCACATCAATCCCTCCAGCGCGACTTCACCAACCATGGCTATTCCAGGTCCTTCCTCGGCAGCTCAACCACAAACCTGGTTCCTGTCGGGCCGGCCTCGGGTGCATGATTTGACTCCACCCGTATGCTACCCCTGTGCATCTTGATTATGCCATAGGAAATGGACAACCCCAACCCGCTCCCGCTGCCAGGCTGTTTCGTCGTGAAGAACGGCTCAAAGATCCTGCTCTTGTTCTCGGGCGGAATCCCCATTCCGGTATCCTCGAACGTAATCGTGATTGTCGTGTCGTTCCCGCCTGTCGATATTTTCAGCCGGCCGCCGGACGGCATGGCCGCGTAGGCGTTGTTGATCAGGTTCACGAACACCTGCAGCACCTGGTCGGCGTCGATCTCCGCGACATTATTGCCGATCATGTGCTCGATTTCGAGCGTGACATTGGCCGGCTTGACGACGAGCTTGCAGCTTCGTTCCACAACAGTCCTGACATCCACCGCGTCACGCAACACCTTGTTCTGCCTGGCGAAATGCAGGAGCCCGGAGACAATACGCCTGCAACGGTCCGCCTGCTCGGCGATCATCATTGCGTCGCCACGCAGCTTTGATTTCTCGTCCAGCTGCTCGAGAAGGAGATGGGCGTACATTAGCACCACACCCAGCGGGTTGTTAACCTCGTGCGCAATGCCTGCTGCCAGCTGGCCCATACTCGCAAGACGCTCGGACTGCATCAGCGCTTCCTGGGTATTGGCCAGGTCGTTGTTGGAATAGGCCAGCTCCTCAACGGTCTTGTTCAGGCGGTCAATCGTGTAGGGAAGGCACATCTCGCTTTCCGCCAGGCCGGTATGGATGGCCACCGCGTGCTCGCGGCAGGTCGCATAACCGCAGGCGCCGCAGTTGAGCTCATCCTCCGGTTTCTGCTTGCCCATCCGCGTCAGGATCGCCCGCAGGTCGGCTTCGGTCGGCATCGGGGTGCGCTGGTCATTCGCCGTGAACCGCCGTGACAGGTCGATGTCGGCAAAACGGTCCATGTCGCGCTGCCAGGCTACCGGGTCGAACTCCCGCAACTTGCGCCTGACATACTCGCTCACGCTGGCGCGGCGCCGGAAGAGCGACTGCGGCGAAGTCATGCCGGCGCCCATGATGCACCCCTCGCACGCGAGCAGCTCCAGAAGGCGGGTGTCGATGGCGCCGGCCTCGAACGCCTTTACAGCGTCGACGAAATCGGCGCAGCCGTCGGTGGCAATGATCCGCTTGTCCAGGAGATCCTCCGGGATCTTCGCCGCCTGCAGAAGCCCCCGCGACAGGGGGAACAGCGCGCCCGTCCCGGCCCTTGGCGGATCGAAATCGGAAGGCTCCGCCTTCGCACCGGCGTCGGTCTTGAGCCCGGCGTCCTCGAACATCTGCCGGACCTCCGCAAACGTCAGCACCGCGTCCACGTCGCCCCTGATGTTCCCGTCAACGCACTCCACCTTCTTCGCGATGCACGGGCCCAGGAACACGACGCGACAGCGCTTGCCGCCACGGATTCGCCTCACCACCCGCGCCATGGCGACCATCGGCGATACCACAGGCGCAAGCGAGCCCACAAGCGATGGACAGTACTTCTCAACGTACAGGACCACCGCCGGACATGTCGTGGCTATGCTCGGGCGCGCACCGTCCGCATTCGTCAGTTCCCGGTAGCGCCTGGCGACCAGGTCGGCCCCAAAGCTGACCTCGTGAACACCGGCGAAGCCAAGTGCCCGGACCATCCCGACAAACGTCCGCTCGTCCATCCCCGTGAACTCGGCGGGAAAGCTCGGTGCCACTAGCGCCAGGACGGGGTGGGACGCGTCATTGAAGAAGGCCTTGACGCTGTCTATCGTGCTGACGACCTGCTTTGCCTTCTGGGAACAGACCCTGACGCAGTTGCCGCATCCGATGCAGCGCACTGCGAGCACCTCTGCCTGGCCATCGTTGATGCGAATGGCCTTTGCCGGGCATTCACGGACGCAGGTGTAGCAGACGCGACAACGCTCCTTGATAGTCCTGATACTGCCGCCGTCCACCCTGTTCATAAACACCTACCCGCCGCTCATGTATTCACCCATGGCCTTCGCGGCCCGCTTCCCGGCCCCCATTGCCTCGATGACTGTCGCCGCACCGGTCACGATATCGCCGCCGGCAAATACACCGGGCACGTTGGTCATGCCGTTGCCGTCGACCATGATGTGCCCGTGCTTGTCCACCCCGAGCTCCGGCCAGTTCTTCGAAAGGAGCGGGTTCGCACCGTTGCCAACCGCGCAGATCAACTGGTCAATCTCCACGATGTGCTCGCTGCCCTTGACCGGGACAGGGCGCCGCCGCCCGGAACTGTCCGGCTCGCCAAGCTCCATGCGGTTGCACTCCAGGCCGCACACCCAGCCGTCGTTGTCGCCGACAACACGCACTGGCGCCGTGAGCTCACGCAGGTCCACCCCCTCCTCCAGCGCGTGCTCGATCTCCTCGGCACGGGCCGGCATCTCCGCCCGCGTTCGCCTGTAGACAAGGATGACTTTCTCCGCACCAAGCCGCAACGCGGACCTGGCAGCGTCCATGGCGACATTGCCGCCGCCGACGACCGCAACCTTTGTCCCCACCAGCACCGGCGTGTCGTATTCCGGGAACCTGTACGCCTTCATGAGGTTAACCCTGGTGAGGAACTCGTTGGACGAATAGACGCCCTTCAGGTTCTCACCTGGTATGTTGAGGAAATACGGCAGCCCCGCGCCCGTCCCGATGAAAGCCGCCGAGAAACCGCTCTCCAGCAGGAGTGGAATGGTAAGGGCCTGGCCGACCGGCTGGTTGCACTTGAACTCCACACCAAGCTCCTCGAGGAACTGGCATTCCCGGTGGACAATCTCCTTGGGCAGGCGGAATTGCGGGATGCCGTAGACGAGCACGCCGCCGGGCGAGTGAAGCGCCTCGAAGACCGTGACATCGTAACCCTTGAGCCCGAGATCAGCTGCAGCCGTGAGGCCGGCCGGACCAGCGCCTATTATCGCGACCTTCCTGCCGTTCGGCTCAGGCTTGGCCCTGCAGCGGATCCTGCCCTGCCCGGCCTCGTAATCGGCCGCAAATCGCTCCAGTCGCCCGATGGCCACAGGCTGGCCCTTCTTCGCCAGGACGCACTTCACCTCGCACTGGGTTTCCTGCGGGCATACCCGCCCGCAGATGGCCGGCAGGTTGTTGGTCTCTCGTATCTTCCGCGCCGCTTCCAGGAACTTCCGCTGCTGGATAAGCTTGATGAAGTCCGGAATGTTGACGTTGACCGGGCATCCTTCCACGCACGCCGGCTTCTTGCACTGGATGCAGCGGAGCGCCTCGGACACAGCCATCTGTTCCGTGTACCCCAGAGCCACCTCATCGAAGTTCCGGCAACGGACGTGCGGATCCTGCTGCGGCATCCCCACCCGCTCCCTGGCCTTGACCGGTTCCTGCTCCTTGCGCCTGTCCTCATAGTGCTTGACCGCCGCGGACTCCTCCTCCCTGTACGTCTGGAGCCTGGAAAGGAGAAGCTGGAAGTTCACGGCGTGACCATCGAACTCCGGCCCGTCCACACACGTGAACTTTGTCTCGGTCCCGACCTCAACGCGACACCCGCCGCACATGCCGGTACCATCCACCATGATAGTGTTGAGGCTGACGATCGTCGGGATCTTCGCGGCGCGCGTCGCCTCCGCGACCACCTTCATCATTATCGCCGGGCCAATGGCCACCACCCTGTCGATCTGCCGGCCGGACTGGATAAGCCTGGTCAGCGGACCTGTGACAAACCCCTTCTCCCCGGCTGAGCCGTCGTCGGTAACCACGAAGCATTCGTCGCTCGTCGCGCGCATGCGGTCCTCCCAGAAAATGAGATCCTTGCGCCGCGATCCGATGATGCTCACAACCGTGTTGCCAGCCTCCTTCAGGGCGCGCTGGATCGGGTAGACTGGCGCTATGCCCAGCCCGCCGCCGATCAGCACGACCGTCCCGAACTTCATGATCTCGCTGTGATGCCCAAGCGGGCCGACGACATCAAGGAACCTGTCGCCCTGCCCGAGCTGGTCCAGCTTGCGCGTGCCGGTGCCCATGATCTGCACCACCAGGGTGATCCAGCCTTCCCCGGCGTTGAAGTCGGCAATCGTCAGGGGAATTCGCTCGCCCTGCTCGTGACCGCGGACGACCACGAACTGGCCGGCCCGGCAGAACCTGGCGCAGATCGGGACATAGACCTTGAAGGACGAGATGTTCTCGGCCAGCCGCTGCTTCTCGATGATCCTGTTCAGGTCTTCGTCAGGACTGTCCAGTATCGACGAAAGACGGGCGGGATTGTCGTAGCACCTTGCATGCGCTTCATGCGTGAGTCCTGTTGTCATTCTAGTGGCTCCCGTGTGTTGCAGCGTCCGGAATCCGGAGCAGCTTGTTGATTTCGGCTCGAAGTTGTTCGGCACGGACCGGCTTGTCCATGATCTTGTCGGCTTTGATCCACACATTCGCGGCGCCCGGCTGCAGGCTGAACGACATCCCCGTCTGGGCGGTTACAGCCGTGAGGAGGATTATCGGTGTGTCCTGGTACAGCTTCCTGATCTGGTGGCAGAGCACAAAGCCGGAGTCCTGGTGCTCCATCATGAGGTCCACGATCGCAAGGTCCGGGTGGAAGCCCATGAGAACATCCTCGGCCTCCTTCTGCGACGACGCCCGGGCCACTTCGTGGCCCTGGGCGGTGATAATCACGCTCAACTGCTCCAAGACATCAGGATCATCGTCCACAACCAGTATCTTCCGCTTCTCGCTCATGATTTTCTCCGCTTCCCACCACGCCAACCCGGCACCGGATCACGGCACCGGGCCGGCACAACAGCCATATGTAAGCCAAACCGCCGACCGTCAGGGGGGAGCCGGCACGGCCCCCGGCTGCCTGTTACAATACCACGTCCCTCTTGTCGTAATGCGTATGCAACAGCCTGTGACTGGTCTCGCCCAGCGGCTTGCCGAGGAACTCCTCATACAGCCGGAGGACCCAGGGGTTCTTGTGGCTCACCCTGAGCTCCGCATCCTGGTCGATCTTGTAAAGGGCCTGCATTCGACTGCGCACCGCATCGGCATTTGCGTTCAGCGGCTGGCCGCCGCCGTTCACGCAGCCACCGGGACACGTCATCACCTCAATGAAATGCAGATCCTTGCGCCCTTCGCGCAACTGGTCCAGCAATTTCCGCGCGTTGCCAAGGCCGCTGACCACCGCGGCGCCGACGTCCAGCCCGTCGATATTGACCCGGAGCTCCTTGGAGCCCGCAAACCCGCGCAGCGGCTGTATCTTGAGCTCGCCAAGCTCCTTGCCGGTAATCAGGAAGTGCGCACTGCGGACGGCTGCCTCCATGACCCCGCCCGACGCGCCGAAGATCTTGCCGGCACTGGACCGCTCTCCAAACGGCGTGTCGGCGGTCTCCGGCTCGATCGCCTTCAAATCCATGCCGTACATGCGCAGGATCTGGCCGAGTTCACGGGTCGTCAGCACATAATCCACATCCGGGACGTGTTCCCTGCCCATTTCAGGCCGCGCGCACTCGAACTTCTTGGCCGTGCACGGCATGATCGAAACCGACACGATATCGGACGGATCGCGGGCCTCGCGCTTGGCGAAGAAGCTCTTGATGATCGCGCCCATCATCTGCTGGGGACTCTTGCAGGTCGACACGTTCGGGATGAATTCCGGGTAGAATTCCTCGACGAACTTGATCCAGCCTGGCGAACAGCTCGTCAGCATCGGCAATACGCCGCCGGTCTTGATGCGTTCCACAAGTTCCGACCCCTCCTCCATGATCGTCAGGTCGGCCGTGAACGAAGTGTCGAACACGCGGTCAAAGCCTATCCGCCGCAACGCGGCGACCATCTGGCCGTCGACGTCGGTGCCGGCCTTTATCCCGGCCTCCTCGGCAAGCGACACAGACACGGCAGGCGCATGCTGGGCAATGACCATCTTCCGCGGATCGGCGATCGCCGCCAGCACCTCGTCTATCGATGACTTCTCCGTCAGGGCGCCGGTCGGGC
>JBAXKQ010000064.1:0-16018 GCA_037135275.1 bacterium | reverse complement strand
AAGCAGGTTCGCGTCAACTACGAGTACTACAACGCGCGAACAGACCACACGTACGGCTCCTCCCTGGGGCCGGCGATCCAGGCCGTCATGGCCTGCCGGGCCGGCAGGATCGACGACGCCCGCGAACATTTCATCCGCGCCGCAAGCGCCGACCTGCTGGATGTTCGCGGCAATGCGAAGGATGGAATTCACGCCGCCTCGGCCGCAGGTGTGTGGCTGGCGGTTGTCTTCGGGTTCGCCGGCCTGCGGGTGGATGCCGCATCAACACTAACGGGCGCCGATGCCCGGGCACCGGGTGGCCCGGACTGGACGGTTACACCCCGTCTGCCGGAAGGATGGACGCGGCTTGCTTTCAAGTTCATGCACCGCGGCCGGGTGCAGGCAGTGGAGATAGCCAGATGAGACCTGGGATGGCCTGCCACGGGCGTTTTGACGACGAGCGGCGAGAGTATGTGGTCACCGATCCACTGACGCCGTCGCCATGGATCAACTACATCGGGAACACGCGCCTGAGCGCGTTCGTCAGCCAGCAGGCCGGTGGGCTTGCCTGGCACATCGAGCCGCAGCAACGTCGCCTGACGCGTTACCACTGGCTCCCTGCGCCGCCGGACAGGCCGGGATTCTACGTGTACGTCAGGGAAAACAATGGCGGCGAAATCTGGAACCCTCATTTCGCTCCGACCTGCCGGCCGCTCGATTTCTTCGAATGCCGGCACGGCCTCGGGTACACACGCTTTGCGGGCGAGCGCAACGGGCTCAGGGTTGAGGCCACGTACTTCATCCCGCCCGGGGACGACATCATGCTCTGGGACATCGCCCTGGAGAACCGTGGCAAAGACCGGCGCCAGGTGACGCTTGCCAGCTATGTTGAATTCGGCCTCCTCGAGTTCATGCGGGAGATGTTCTGGTGCTACCTGAAGAGCCACATAGGCTTCTCGTTCGAACCGGCGGAGAACTGGATCAAGTACCACTACCACGCCTTCGAGGCGCCGTATACGCCGGCCATATTCTTCTCATGCACGCGCCGCGCGGATGGTTTCGAGGCATCGCGCGACGCCTTCTGCGGACCAGGCGGCAGCCTGGAACGACCGGCGATGAAGATGGGCGGCTCGGAACTCCCCGGCGGCGGCCACGGCTGCGGGACAATTGCAGTCAACCTGGACCTGCCGCCAGGCGGGCGGGAACGATTCGCGTATCTCATGGGTGTCGCGCCGGACTGGCCTAAGGCGTCGGAGTTGAGGCGCAAGTTCGCCGGCCTGCCGGCGGTCGACAGGGCCTTCGTTGAGCTCGGCGACTACTGGCGTGGCAAGACTGATTCACTCCAGGTGAAGACTGGCGATGAGCACTTCGACCGCGCGGTGAACGCCCTTGGCCCGTTGAACTCCCAGGTCACCCTGGAGCGTACGCGTGATATATCCACCGATCATATGGGTGTGGACGGAATGCGGTTCCGTGACACCATGCAGGATGCACTGGCTGTCTCCTCGTTCGATCCCGCCTTTGCGCGCGAGCGCATCCTGATGGTCCTGTCATCACAATCGCAAAGTGGCGCCGGCAACTTCTCGTTCTATCCGTTCTCGCCGGACAGGCGGACAAACGACAAACCCGAGAGGTGCGACAACACCGTGTGGCCGATCTTCACGATCGACAACCTGCTCAACGAGACGGGCGACACATCTTTCCTTGAAGAGATGGTTCGGTTTCGCGAGGGTGGCGAGGCGACGGTCTATGAGCACATCCGGCTCGGGTTGGAGTACATCTGGAAGCGACGGGGCCCGCACGGGCTGCCGACCCTGTTCGATGCCGACTGGAATGACGGCCTTGCCGTGTTCCTTGACCCGAAGGCCGAGAGTGTCATGCTGGGGATGCAAATGGTGCACGCGGCGCGCATGTTCGGGGTGCATGCGGCGAGGATGGGCAGGCAGGCAGACGCATCATGGTGCTCGCAGGCGGCGGCGGAACTTACTTCCATCCTCAACTCGGACATGTGTGGGACGGCAGATGGTACCGGCGGCTCCTGCTTTCCAACGGCGGGTTTGTCGGCACGGCGCTGAGACCGCAGGGGAAGATCTACCTTGAGCCGCAGGCGTGGGCGGTTATTTCCGGTGTCGGCGACGAAGGCGGGCGAGGGAAGCTGGCGATGGATTCGGCGCGCGCCATGCTCAACACCGAACGCGGCCTGATGATATGCTCGCCGCCTTATACCGGGCTCCCGACCCCGCAGGATCCGCTCGTCGGCAATTCGCCGGGGCTGGGCGAGAATGGGAGCATCTTCTGCCATGCCAACACGTGGGCGATAATCGCGGAGTGCATGCTTGGCAGGGGCGACCTCGCCTTCGAGTATTTCCGCAAAATGCTGCCGTCCGTGGCAGCGGAGGAAACGGGCCAGGATCACTGGGGCAGGGAGCCATATGCCTTCAACTCGACGGTTGTCGGCCCGGCGCAGGGGAAGGACTTCGGGAAGGGCGGCATCAGTTGGTTGACAGGTACCGCCAGCTGGATGTACATCGCCGCGACACAGTACATTCTGGGCATCAGGCCGACGCTTTGCGACGGGCTGAGGCTGCAACCATGCCTGCCGCCGGCATGGACCTCTGTACGGGCGACTCGGCGCTTCAGGGGCAGGCTCTTCGGCGTCACGATCCGGAACGCGCCGGGCTCCAGCGTGGTTGAAGAGATCACAGCAGTTTGATGCTGCCGCGGGGTAGCACGTTTGAGCGACTATCGGCGGCCGGGTGGATCAACTACCCTGATGTTGTTCAAGCACGGTGGTGGCGGGCCGATGCACGGCTGGTATTCGGCCCTTTCCTGAATCTTGCGGTCTTCCGCCCTTGCAGTGGTAATGCCGCTTCTATATATTCGCATCTTCTTGAATCACGCCATCGCGCATGGTGAGCGGAGACAGGAGAGTTGAAGGGATCTATGGCGAACCAGGACAGCACAAACTGCGGTGGCCGGGCTGCTGACTCAGCCGGGACCGCCGCACCGCCGCGCCGTCGCGGGTTGACCTGGCGATCCGTGGTAGTCTGCCTAGTCAGCATGCTCATAATGGGGGCATGGATAGAGTACGAGGAGATTTTCAACAACTACGGTGGCCCGCTTGCCGAGAACTCGCCGGCCAACAGTGCCGTGGGTGTTATTGTCCTTGTGCTTGCCATCAGCGCGATCATCGGGATCTTCCGCAAGTCGCTGAGGTTGTGCACCGCCGAGCTGGTGATTGTCTATGCAGCTCTGATCATGTCTGCGCCGCTGATGAGCCAGGGCATGTGGCACAGGTTCTTCGGCCTCCTTGCCGGGGTTCCTCACAAAGCCGATTTCAAGTCATATGAAAGCCTGCCCTCCATGCTGTGGCCGCACGGGCCGAACCTGGTCAAGAACGGGCAGTTTGAGCACAAGCTGGAAGGCTTTCGAGTGGAGCAGGGCGACGTGGTGTGGACGAGTGTGGACTGGCGCGGGCGCGCATGGCAGGTGCCCGTCCTGACAAATCGGGTGCCCACCAATCCGCCGACGATCATGTCGTATGACATTCCTGCCTCGGCGGTCGTGCCCGGCGAAAGATTTCTCTTCTCCATGCTGGTAAAGGCCGTGGGATTTGCCGGGGCTTCATCCTACACGGTCGAGATGTGTGCCGATGACGGGAAGTCCGAGCCTCTCCTGACCGGTGCGTCGAGGAGCCGGAAGTCCTTTGCGCTCCCTTCGGGCCTCGAGCGGATAGGTGCCTGCCCGGTGATCATTCCCGCTGCTTTGACAAACCGTCTGACCGTTGCCATCAAGATGCAGGGGGAGGGAACCCTGGCAGTCCACGACATCCAGTTCCTTAATGTCGAGGCAATTGAGGGCATGTATAACGGAAGGGGCATGGTGCGGCAGAGCAACCTTGCTGCACTGGGACCTGATGAACGCAATTTCACGCAGGCACGCCCTGACAATCTCTTCAGCCTGGCGGGATTACGCTACCTCGTTGCCGGCGGCATTCCTCTCGGCCAGTGGCTCCAGCCGGCTGTTGCGTGGTCCGTGCTGATAGCGGCGCTGTTTGCCGGTTTCCTCGGTTTGAATCTCCTCATGCGCAAGCAGTGGGTGGAGCATGAGCGGTTTACGTTCCCCCTGACCCAGTTGCCAAAGCTGTTGCTGCGTGAGGAGAATGGCCGGCTCGCGATCCTGCGCAACCGGGCGATGTGGATGGGATTCGCCGTCGCGCTGCCCCTGGTGATATGGAAGGGGCTTTGCTTCTACTATCCCTCGCTACCGGCCCTCCCGCTGGGTGAGGGGAAGCTGGTCCAGTACTTCGATAACCCGGTGCTCAAGGTGTATTTCACGGCGTTTGGCGGTGGCAACACGGTGCGGGCATTTGCGTTCTGTCTTATGGCGGTGGCCCTGCTGATTGAGACAGATGTGCTTTTCTCACTCTGGCTGACTTTTGCCGTGTTCCAGCTATGGCCGGCCTGCGGAACGGCATTCAACCTTCCAGGCTCGTATCCCGGCTACCCGTGGGTGCAGGAGCAGGCGATCGGCGGCTATATCGCCTTTGCCATGCTCGCGCTGTTCGTGGGGCGGCACCATTTGGCGCGCATCTTCCGCCTTGTCCTCAATCGAATTCCCGGTGCCGATCCCGTCGAGAAGTGGACATACCGCGGCGCGATCGGGCTGGTGGCGGCGTCGCTGGCGACCATTGCCGTGTGGAGCGTGTGGACGCACGCCGGCGCCATGACCGGGCTGGTATTCTTCGGCTTCATGCTTGTCTGCGGCTTCGCGACGGCCAAGATCCGCGCAGAGATGGGCGCGCCGTGGGCTTACATGACGCCGTACTTCATCGGCATGCAGTTCATGGCCGCCCTTGGCGGATTTGCGGTCTTCAGTTCCACCGGCATGCTGGTGGCCACAATCGCCTCCGGCTTTATGTGCACTTCCTGCTTCCTGCTCATCTCTCCGGCGCAGATCGAGATGATGGAACTCGGCAAGCACTTCGAGGTCCGGCAACGCGACGTGCGGTCCGGCCTGTGGCTCGGGTTGCTCGGTGGACTATTTATCGGCGGGTTCGTTATGTTGTCATGGGGATACGGTTTCGGTGCGAACAACATGCAGTCTTCCTGGTTCTTTGACCAGAGCTGGTACCTGGATAAGTTCCGCGGGGCTGAGTCGAACGCCGACCGCGCACTGGAGTCCGGAACGCTCGGTCAGGATCCGCAGAGCCAGACGCTGAACGTGATGAAGAATCCGGACGCAAAGGGAATGGCCATCGGGGCTGGCGTGACAATGGCTCTAGCGGCTTTGCGGGCTATGTTCACAGGCTTCCCTCTCCATCCGCTTGGTTATGTGCTTGCGCCAACAGTGTTTATGCAGGGCCTGTTTCACTATATGTTCCTTGCCTGGCTGGCCCGTCTGGCGCTATTCCGGCTTGGCGGGGCTCGTATCATCCGTGAGGGACTGGTGCCCTTCAGCATTGGCATGTTCCTGGCGTGTGTGAGTTCCGTCGTTATCTTCGATATCGTCGGGATCATCCTGAGAACACAGGGTCTTGTAGAGGTGTATTGCGGTATCCCGTGAAGTACAGGAAGACTGGAAGAGGCTGAATCGTGAGCGATCTGGACAAGTCGACAACAGGAATGAGCGAGGGGTGTGGGGCGAACATGGCCGCCAAACCATCCGCGTCCTCCCCGCGCCTTTTCGACCACCTGCTCACCGCCGGCGTCTTCATCCTCATCGGGCTGGCTGTCCTGGCGGGGTTTGTCCTTTTCGGCGAACCGGAAGAGCGCAAACCGCGTGTCACCACCGGCATACCCTATGATGAAAAGCCCATGGATGAGGCCCTGCTTCGCCACGGGTTCGAGCAGCGTCTGCAGGATATCGCCGCCGCGGGATCGCGCCTGACCGGCTCTCCGGGTTGTGAACGGGTCGAGGCCATGGTTTCCAACGTTTTCAGGCAGGCGGGCCTTGATGTCTCCGTTCAGACCTTTGACGTCACTGTTCCTTTTACCGAGGTTTGCGAAATCCGCGATGCCTCGACAGGGCTGCTGCTTGAAGGTGTATCGATGCATCCGTTCATGCCGGCCGGCATGATGCCCATAAGTTGCACTTTCACTGCCCAGCTTGTGGCAACGGAGGCCGCTGAGGTGCGGTGGCTGACCGGACACAACCCGCGTGAGGTTGTGGTGGTTACCACCGTTGACGGCGGCGCGTCGTGGCCGGAGCTGGCCGCGGCCGGGGTTCCGGCCATGATTGTGCGTGATGACCCGGAACTTGACGGGATGCGTTCCAACCCGGACCAGTCTGCGGCATGGCGGAGTCTGGTGTCGGGGGTGGAGTCGGTCTTCCCATGCTTCTACGCCACAGGACCGATCGAGAAATTTGCCGGCCGGACGGTGACAGTGAACTGTCGGGTGTCCTGGCAGGAGAGGCCAGCCCGCAACGTCATCGGTGTCCTGCGGGGCAACAAGCCGCGCGCCGAGGCGCTTGTGGTCTCAGCTTACTACGACAGTATGTCCGTGGTGCCTGATGTGTCCCCCGGGGCGGAGCAGTCTGTCCCGCTGGCGGCCATGCTGGACATTGTGGAGGCCATTGCGCCGTACCGTGGCAAGCTCTTCAACGACGTAGTGTTCGTGGCGACGGCCGGGCACGCCCAGGGCATGGCCGGAGTGGCAAGGATCCTGGAAGCAGTCGAGCGTTTCAGCAGCGCCGGGCGCACGGACTATGTCACGTTTGAGGCTAAACGCGCTGAGCACGTGAAGGCGCTGGCCGAGCTCGACAAGGACGGGAAACTCATCCGCACCGCAGCCGGTGAAGTCCACCTCGTGCGCCGCGAGGAGTTTCTCAAGGCGCGGCTGGACTACCTGAGGGCCGGCAGCCCGCTGTTCAGGGACGGGTTCGATTCAGCGCGTGCCACCGATGACGAGCGGCGCTCGCCTGCAAATGTCCATCCCCTGCAACTGGCGTACAAGGAGGCCAGGAAGAAAGATCTCGACGCGGCTAACCGTGTTTCACTCAAGCCGGAGGAACTGCTGGCGCAGCCGGAATACAACGCCGCGATCCAGCGGATCAGGGGCGAGGCTGCGGAATGGCATAAGAAGCAAATTGACCGGGTGGACGATCTTATTCGAGTCAGGAACTTGTTCGGCGCCTACAAGCAGACGTTCACCCTGAACCTGGCATTGAACTCGGGAGGAAGCCTGTGCCACTCCAATGTGTCGCTTATTGTGGGCTATCCAGGGGCCGGGGCCGAGGTTGAGCCGCAGGTGAGCTCCATGGCCAGGCTCTTGACGGGCCGGACTCCGGACGTCAAGGCGCTCTCGTGGGGGGCGCGCGATACCGACGGTTCCCCCACGAAGCTCTCGATGGACTCCGCCGACCTCGAGTCGGAGGCCTGGTTCCATTGCGGTTTCCTGTCATTCAGCCTCTGTAATGCCGGGTTTGTGCCGCCGAAGCTTTCCACCCCGGAGGACACCCTTGCCGCATGGAATCCCGATGTGTTGCGCAAACACGTGCCGGCCGCCGGCCGTCTCGTGCTAGCCCTTGCCGCCGGCCATGTCGAGTTCAAGCCTGTGCCAGCCGGCCAGTTCAAGGCAGTGGGCAGCCTGCACGGGACGATATTCGCCGAGGCCGGTTCGTCGACAGTGGTTCCAACACACCCGATGGGGCAACGCACAGTGGTGCGGGTCGTCAGGGAAGACTCGTCGGCGCGCGGCAGGACGCTGTTTGACACGGGCGGTGTCTGCGTCTACCCGGTTGTAACCTGCAGTCCCTACGGTACGTACGAGCGACCAATCGCGTTTGATGTCAGCACATGGATGAAGCTCACGGTGGATGCCGCCCGTTTTGACGATCAGTGGCGGATCATCTTCTGTAATGATTTCAGTCTCCTCAGCCAGTCAACGTATCCTTCTGTAGGGGTCGATGCGGCGTCGCTTCTGGCTACCGCGGGACGTGCGGCAAAGCCCGTCCATGCGGGCATGTTCCGTTGTGTGCCGCTGGCGATATACCCGGTTATTAATCCACAGAGCCAGCAACAATTCAAGGGGATGAGTCTCATGGGCAGGCAGGGCATGTCCGCCCCGGCACGCAGCAGGATCGGGCCCATCGTCGCATTCCTCGAGCCTGACACCATGGTATATGCGGCGTTCATGGACGGTGCGGCTGATAACCCGGAGATCCTCACAGCGCGGGCTTTCATGCTCAATGTTCCGGCTGACCAGGCGATCACGAATGCGGCGGAGCCGGAGTTGTGGGGGTTGGGCTACCTTGCGGCTGATACGCCGCTCATCGCGTGGCCACAGTTTGACACTGCCGCCTCGATGCTGCGCACCGCAACCAAGCGGCTGAACCTCCAACAGCGCTTCAACATGGCAGACAGGCAGGCGCTTGACTTCCATGCCCGAGGCACCAATCTGCTGAATGAAGCGAGGGAAAAGCTCGAAAAGCTGGATCCGCTCGATGCCATCAATAAGGCGTCGGCGAGCCTGGCCTACGCAATCTCTAACCATCCCGTGATACGCGGGCGGATCTCCCAGGCCGTCGTAGGCATACTCTGGTACCTGGCACTGCTCGCGCCGTTCGTGTTCTTCGCCGAGAAACTCATCTTCGGCTTCCCGGATATCCGCAAACAGCTTGTCGCGATGGCGATTCTGTTCCTGATTGTGTTCGGCCTGCTTCGCGCGTTCCATCCGGCCTTCGCGATGGTCCGGTCCTCGCTGATGATCCTGCTTGGTTTCGTGGTCCTGCTCCTGACGCTGATCGTGGCTATGATGATCGGCGGCAAGTTCAGCCAGAACATCCGCGAACTGCGCAGGCGGGAGGGCAGTGTCGAGGGCGCCGACGTGAACCGTGGCGGGGTCATAGGGACAGCTTTCATGCTGGGCCTGAACAACATGCGCCGCCGCAAGGTTCGCACAGGGTTGACCTGTATTACCCTGATCCTGATCACGTTTGTCATGATCTGCTTCACGTCCATATCCACGGACCTTGTTGACGTCAAGTATGCCACCGGCCGTTCTCCGTGGAACGGCATTATGGTCCGCGACCAGAACTACAAGAACCTGGAAGACACCCAGCTCGGGGCAATCCGCCAGATCTACGGGGGATCATACCCCGTAGCCACCATCCGCTGGCTGACGCCCAGCATGAAGGCTGATTCATCAGCCCGCCTGCAGAGCGCGGAAATCCAGGTGGACCGGCAGTGGAAGGCCGGCGAGCAGGCAATCTACAGGCGCGCGACCCTCAGCTCCGCCATCGAGATGAGCTGGATGGAGCCGTCACTCTCCCGCATTGACGAGTGCCTGCTTACGCATCGCGGCTGGTTCCCGACGCCTCCGCTGACGCCTGTGGATGCGCGGGCTGCGGCAAGACGTGGTGAGCGGGTGCGCAGCTACGTCATTCTCCCGGCACCGGCGGCGAACGAACTGGGGCTGACGCTGGAGGATGTCGACAACGGCGGGACGAACACGGTTGTGACGATCCGGGGCGAGACATATGAGGTGCTCGGCATCTTTGATCCCGACGCGATGGCGCGAATCCAGGGGCTTGACGGCAGGTCCTTGATGCCGTTCGACGTCAACAGCGTCCAGCAGCTCGGAAGTCGCGATAACAAATTCGTTGCGCCCGAGGATATCGCCAGGCTTGGCCCGTCCCAGGTGATGATTGTGAACCGTATGCCGCCAAGTCTGAGCAGTGAGGAATTGGCGACGGTCTACTGTTCTGTCCTCTTCCCGTCGCAGAAGTACAGAGTGAGGCCGGACTGGCCCGAACAACCGGCTGTGGATTTTGCAGAGCAGAGCCGCCTCGTCTCCGATTACCTTGAGCGCAGCGGCAAGGCGGCATTCTTCGCCGTGGACAACGTATCCTACTATGGCGAACGCCGCCGGAGCCGGTCGCTGACGGGCCTGCTGCAGCTGATTGTGCCGCTGCTGATAGCGGCCCTGACAGTGTTCAACACCATGCGCGGCTCGGTGTACGAGCGGCGGGAGGAGATCTATGTCTACAACGCCGTCGGCATAGCGCCCAACCATGTGTTCTTCATGTTCATGGCGGAGGCCTGCGTGTACGCAGTGGTGGGTGCGATGTGCGGCTATGTCCTCAGCCAGGGGACCGGCCGGATCCTCACGATGCTTGGGTTGACCGGCGGGCTCAATCTCGACTACAGCTCCATTGAGACGATCTACGCATCGCTGGCTATCATGGCCGCCGTAATGCTCTCCACCCTTCTTCCGGCACGCGACGCGGCGCGGCTGGCGTCCCCGTCCGGCATGACCGGGTGGCGGTTGCCGCCGGCCGAGAACGACCGGATGGAGTTTGATCTGCCGTTCACGTTCACGCCATACGATCGCGTGGCGGTCCTGGCGTATTTCCACCGCTGGGTCGAGGCCAACGGGCAGGGCAGTTCCGGGCCTTTCTACTGCCTGCCGCCGGTGGTTGTGTTGAAGGAGAGCGCCGACGATACTCCGGCACTGCGGACTACAGTGTGGCTCAAACCCTACGACCTCGGGGTTTCGCAGGGGGTTGAGATCTCACTGCCGACAGATCCGCACACGAAGGAGTTTGTGGCCCATATCCGCCTGACTCTGATGAGCGGCCACACGGCGGCGTGGAAACGCACCGTGAAGCCGTTCCTCGGGTCGTTGCGGAAGCAGTTCCTGAACTGGCGCGCCACGACACCGGCTGACCGGGCCGAGATGTTTGCCGAGGCTGCCCGGTTCCTGAAGGAACGGTGCATGAGGGAGGATGTCCATGGGTGACAAGAAGCCGCGGCTCGGTGACAGCGAATTGGAGGCATACCGGTCGATCGTCACCGCACCTACAGAGTTCAGGAGCGGGTTTTCCGGTGTTGCAGTGGCCGGCGCGATATTCTGCGGCCTGATCATGATGCCTGGCGCCATCTACCTGAGCCTTATGACCGGTGGCGGCGTGGCGGCCGCCTGGGTGACGCTGATCATATTTTCCGAGATAAGCCGCCGTGCAATGAGGACCCTCAGCCAGCAGGAGCTCGTGATCCTCCTGGGCGTTGCGGGGGCCATGGCGGGTGGCGGGCCGTTCGCCGGATTTGTGTTCCGCCAATACCTCGTCCAGAGCGACGCGGTGCGTGACGTTGGCCTGCTGAACCAGTTTCCGTCCTGGTTCGCGCCGCCGCCTGACAGCCCTGCAATTGTCGAACGTGCATTGTGGCATCCCGCGTGGCTGGTGCCGGTGCTCCTGCTGGTCTTCATGATGATCATCGGCCGCATCAAGAGCTACACGCTCGGGTATTTCTTCTTCCGCCTGACGTCGGATGTCGAGAAGCTGCCTTTCCCGTTTGCGGGAATCAGTGCCCACGGGGCAATGGCGCTTTCAGAGTCGGGGGAGAAGAAGAGCACCTGGAAATGGCGCATGTTTTCGCTTGGTGCGATGATCGGCCTTGTGTTCGCGGTCGTCCAGATCGGCATACCGCTCTTCACGGGAGCGATCCTTGCCAAGCCGATCACGCCGATTCCATTGCCGTGGCTGGATACCACGGCACTGACGGAATGGTTGCTTCCGGCAACGCCCACCGGCCTGACGATAGACCTTGGGCTCGTTATCGTGGGTATGTGCATACCTTTCTGGGCGATGGTCGGCTCGGCCGTAGCTCTTGTCATGACCCTGGTGATGAATCCCGTCTTGCACCACGTTGGAGTGCTGCAGAGGTGGCAGCCGGGCATGGACACCATTGCCACGTCCTTCGGGAACTCCATTGACTTCTGGATGAGCTTCGGGATCGGCGCGGCTCTGGCGCTGTTCTTCATCTCCATGTACCAGACGGTCAAGGCGATGGTCGAGAAGGTCCGCGAACTGCGAAGGAATACAAAGGCGCGTGAGAAGACTGAGTCGGTATGGAAGGTTCCGCCGGGCCGCGGTGATTTCTCGCCATGGCTTGCCCTGGCGATCTACGGTGTCTGCGCCTCCCTTGTGGTGTGGCTGTCGCACGCACTTGTTCCGGGCTTCCCGGTCATCTTCCTGATATTCTTCACGTTCCTCTACTCGCCGCTGATTTCCTATATCAACGCACGCATGATCGGGGTGGTCGGACAGAGTGCGCCGGATATCCCGTACATCCGCGAAGCTGCCATCATTCTCTCGGGTTGCAAGGGCGTGGACATCTGGCTAGCTCCCATCCCGGTTGAGAATTACGGTGGCATGGCGCAGAGTTTTCGCACCAACGAGCTCACCGGCACAAACTTCTGGTCGTTCGTGAAGGCGGACCTGCTGGTGGTTCCGCTGAGTTTTGTGCTGAGCTTCGCCTTCTGGGCATTCATCTGGCACTCGAATGCCATACCCTCTGATGTGTACCCGTTCGCCCAGAAGATGTGGGATCTCCAGGCGAAGCAGACCGTGCTGATGTACACCGCCACGCTCGATACCGGCGGCGCCCAGCCGCTCTTCTACCAGGCCCTCCATCCGGGCGTCATAGCCGGGAGTTGCGTGTTCTCACTGTCCGCTTTCACGCTGCTGTCAATCCTCAACCTGCCTGTCATGGCAATCTACGGTTTTGTGCAGGGGATCGGTGGCATGCCGCATGGCTTCGTGCCGATCGTCATCGGCGCGCTGGTTGGCAAGTTCTACTTGCAGCCCAGGTACGGCCAGAAGAGGGTGCTTGAGGTCATGACTGTCATTGTTGCCGGCTATGGGACCGGCGCCGGCCTGGTCGCCCTCGTGGGCGTCGCCCTGAACCTGATTGTGACGGCGGTATCGTCGGCGCCGTTCTAGGCGTTGAAGAGTGGATATTTAAGATCTGAAGATTGCGGGTTGCCAATATGAATAGAGACACGACAAACAGGACGTCCGGTGCGGGCAATGGTGCCGATGCCGGCGGGTCGAGTGCCGGGGTGGCTGCTTGTTCTCCGCGGCCTTCAGGTTCCAGTCTTCAATCTTCACTGGGGACCCAGATTCCCCTGCCGTTCCGGCGCGCGTTCCAGATCGCACTCCAGGGGCTGCGCATCAGGCTGGGGCGGTCGCTGGTGACTTTGTCGGGCGTGGTGCTGGGTATTGCGTTCCTCATGAGCACGGTTACCACCCAGTTCATCGACCGTGCCGTGGCCAAGGATCGGGACGCCCGGCGCCAGGTGGATGTCATGGAGCGGGTTCTCCAGTTCCGCATCGGTTCAGTAAAGGGCAAGACACTGGCTGTTGCCAGGTTCGGCGCCCTTTCCCCGATGGAGGAGGCCCTCCTTGCGCGCGTGCGCGCCGCCGGGCCCGAGGCGCTGCGTTTGTATTCCGATGCTCCGGCCGGAAACGGTGAGGGCGTGCCGCTAGCGGGGTTCGCGCGCGGCGCGGCGGTCGTTCTCCTGCTTGGGGACTCGCCACGCTGCCCGGTATCGCTGGCGGAGTTGACGGAGGGGATGACAACGCGGCTGGTGCTCGACGGGCGGGCAGATCGTGTGTGCATTCCTGATGCCGAGGTGCGTCGTGAGCTATTCCTCGGAAAACAGCTCGACACCGAGCGTGAGCGACAGGTCCGGCAGGCTGAGGCTGACCTGTTCAGGACAATCTGGATCGTCGTCATATCGCTTGCCGTGACTGTCATTGGTGTCGCGAATGCGCTGCTGATGTCTGTCACCGAGCGCTTCCGCGAAATCGGCACAATGAAGTGCCTCGGCGCGCTTTCGTCATTCATCCGCCTGCTGTTCCTGATTGAGAGCGGTCTTATAGGGCTGACTGGTTCCATAGTGGGCGCGATAGTCGGAACTGTGGCCACCATGACGGTCTACGGGTTCATATGGGGCTTTGCGGCCACTTTCGGAGGCGTGGACCACGCATCGCTGTTCTTGGCCGGGATGTGCGCAGTGGTCGTTGGCACCATATTGTCGATGCTCGCCGCGCTGTATCCAGCGTGGTTCGCCTCGCGCATGGTGCCTGCTGCGGCGTTGAGAAGCACGGTGTAGGCGGATTGAACGGTGCAGGGTGAAGAGTGGAGTGTCGCGGCGTGAAGCGGGGGCAGCCTGCGCGATTTGAAGGCTGGAAGGCGGGAATATGAGTAGTGCAGAGACAGGAGAGGTTCGTGGAGCGGCTCCGGCGGCGGCGCAACACTCTTCCGGCAGGTTGCAATCTTCAGTCGACAAACTTCTCGCCGCCGGTGGTGCGGCGGAGGCTTCCGGCTTTGTCATTCGCGCCGTGGATGTAAGCAAGGTCTACCGGATGGGCGACAGCGAGACGCACGCCCTGCGTGGTGTGACAATGGACATCAAGCGCGGCGAGTACCTGTCGATCATGGGGCCGTCGGGTTCCGGCAAGTCCACGTTTTTCAACATGGTTGGTGGCCTCGACAAACCCACGTCGGGCAAGGTCTATATTGACCAGGTTGACATCGCGCAGCTTGATCCCTACGAACTTGCCTGGCTGCGGTGCCGCAAGGTCGGGTACGTGTTCCAGACGTTCAATCTCATCCAGGTGATGACGTGCCTGGAAAACGTGACACTGCCCATGGCCTTCGCTGGGAAGAACAGCGAGGAGGCGAGGGAGAAGGGCCTCGAGATCCTGGGGCTGGTTGGCCTGGAGGATCGCGCCCTCCACAAGCCGGCGGAGATGTCCGGTGGCCAGCAGCAGCGCGTCGCTGTTGCCAGAGCCCTCGCCAACTCGCCCGACATCCTGCTTGCCGACGAGCCCACGGCAAACCTGGATCTCAAGACCGGCCAGGAGATCATCGAGCTGTTCTGCCACCTTCGCGACAAGCTCGGTGTGACGATCATTACCGCCACCCATGACCTGAAGATGCTCAAGGCTTCCGACCGCATTGTGTGGATTGACGACGGGCGGATCAGCCGGGTATCGTCGCCGGCAGAACTCCAGATCGACGTCGAGGAGGTGCACTGACCCCATGAGCAGCCCATCCATCATTGCAAGATCCCTGGACGTGACGCGCAGCTATACGCTGGGCAAGGAGACCGTCTGGGCGCTGAGAGGCGTGTCACTGGATATCCGTGAGGGCGAGTACCTGTCGATCATGGGGCCGTCGGGTTCCGGCAAGTCCACGTTCTTCAACATGATCGGCGCGCTCGATATACCCACTTCCGGCACGATAGAGTTCATGGGGGTGGACCTGTTTGCGCAACCCGAGGCGCGCCAGGCATGGATCCGCTGCAATAAGATCGGTTACATTTTCCAGACCTTCAACCTGGTAATGGTCATGAGCGCTATGGAGAACGTTGCGCTGCCGCTGATCCTGCGCGGTGATGAACCGCATGCCGCCAACGCCCGCGCCGCGGAGGTGTTGAAGGAGGTCGGCCTGGGGCATCGTCTGCATCATCTCCCGGACCAGCTCAGCGGTGGGCAGCGCCAGCGGGTGGCGATTGCGCGGGCGCTGGCTGCGAACCCTGCGGTGATCCTTGCCGATGAACCCACCGGTAATCTCGACAAAACCACTGGCGGCGAAATCATTGCGTTGTTGAAGCGGTTGCAGGTTGAACACGGCACGACGGTCGTCACCGCGACCCACGACACCAAGATGCTTGATATCTCCGACAGGATTGCATGGATTCGTGACGGCAAACTCGACCGTCTTGAGGAGCGTCGCAACGTCCAGATTGATTCGGGCAGCATGCGGACGATTGTGCGGCCGCAGTAGTGGCGGCAGGTCACAGGTAGTGATGGAGCGTGAAGTCCCATGGTAGTAAAACGCAGCTTGAGAACCGCGACCAGTCTCACCAGCGGAAGGAATGTTGTGCTGGCGGTTGCCGCGCATCCTGATGATATTGAGTTCATGATGGCAGGCACGCTCCTTCTCCTGAAGGATTCCGGTGCAGAGATCCACATGTGGAATCTCGCCAACGGGTGCTGCGGCACAGCACGACACAGCCGCGCCGCGATCAGTCGTATCAGGGCGGGAGAGGCGAAGGCATCGGCCGGGTTGGCAGGGGCCCTGTCGCACCCGCCGTTGTTCGATGACCTGGGCATCTTCTATGACAAGCCCTCCCTGGCGCGAGTGGCTGCGGTGGTGCGGTCCATCCGGCCGACGATCATCCTCACGCAGTCGCCGCTGGACTACATGGAGGATCACCAGAACACCTGCCGGCTGATCGTGACT
>JBAXKQ010000063.1:0-16443 GCA_037135275.1 bacterium | reverse complement strand
GGGAGTGGTTCATGTGCGCGAACGCGTACGGGACAGGACCGTACACGCTGAACACCTTTGCCATCAGCGGGCAAGTGCAGATTGACGACCTGGCGGTTTCAACGAATGCGCCAAGCGGTTCATCCACGAATCAGCCATCCACAAACGCCGCGCAAGCCGTTGCATCGCCCTGCTCGGTCCTCTCGGCCCCGGTCTTTGTCGTGCGGTAAGCGCGGCCAAACATGGACAGGGCCTCCCGACCGCTGGGTATACGACCGTAGACCATGGACCTTCCTGGCATCGAAATCGCTATCGGGTCTCGACCCCGATGCCGACCTCGAGAGGGCACATTCAAAAACCGCAGATTGCCGAATGATGAGGTCCGAATCACGAAGGTAAGAGGGAAGGGACAGCTCCCTGGGCTGTCATGTTGCTCCCCTCCGGGGAGCAGAAACAGGCGGAGTCGGGGAAGTGTTTACTTGGACTGTCACGTCCGGGTGAGAATGGAATGTGGAGACCGTAGACCTGACTGAAAGCAGATACTGTTCTGGCCATCAGCAACTGGGAACCAGTCCTCTTCTGCCGGACTTCGACCCCGACCCCGAGAACGCCATCTACAATTCACCGTCCCTGTCCCCCGGCGTCCTCTAGTGGCTTGCGTTCGGGGCACTTTTGTCTTATCGTCCCGGGATCATGAATAAAGCAGCGAAACACATAGTTCTTGGAGTGACCGGGTCAATAGCGGCCTACAAGTCGGCAGAACTCGTCAGGCTGATCAGGAAGCGGGGCTGGACGGTGTCTGTGATCATGACCGAGGCTGCCACAAAGTTCGTCGGAGAGTTGACGTTCCGTACGTTGTCCAGGAATCCAGTGGGCGTCGGCATGTTCGATTCGCCGGAGGAATGGTGTCCTGAGCACATATCGCTGGCTGAGAGGGCCGATGCCGTTCTGATTGCCCCATGCACTGCCAACGTCATTGCCAAGATTGCGCACGGCCTGGCCGACGATCTACTTGGTGCCACAGTCCTTGCTGCCGCCGGTCCTGTGATCGTTGCGCCGGCCATGAACGGAAGAATGTGGGATAACGAAGCCACCAGGGCGAACGTCAGGACCATCAAGTCACGTGGCATCCACATCGTTGACGTCGAGGCCGGTGAGCTTGCATGCGGCTGCGAAGGACGTGGTCGGATGGCCTCTCCCGAGGCGATCATGAACGCCCTTGCCAGGGTTCTGAGACAAGCGCGATGAGTGCGGCGCTCGAGAAGGATGGGGTCCGCCTGATCGATTCCATTGAGACGGCGACAACATTCCGGTCAAGGCTTGTCGGGCTGATCGGCAGGAAGAGTCTCCCCGGGGGTTCCGCATTCCTGATTCCCGCCTGCGGCAGCGTTCACACCTTCTTCATGAGATTCGACCTGGACCTTGTCTTCATTGACTGCACAGGCAGGGTAGTCAAGGTGGCCCGGAACATATCGCCGTTCAGGCTTGTCTTCGGGGGGCCGCGCGCGGCAACGACAATCGAAATGGCGTCGGGATGGCTGCCGGCGGATGCCCTCCACCCCGGCGATATTGTTACCGTTACGGCGACGGATTGTCGGTAGTAAGCGACTTCAGGGAGCGAATGTCCGACTTCTTGAAGACCTTGAATGTTCCCGGCTTGAGCTCGAGCCGGATGTCGCCGTTGGCATTACGCTCCGCAATGGCGCCCGTGTACATCTCACCGTCGTTCGTGCGCAGAAGCGTGTCGGGCGCGAAGACACGCCTCAATTCCTGCTGGAGCGCGGTCTTCTGGCTCTTGATGACCTCCACCGTCGAGTTTGTGCCGGCATACCCCTTGCGGCTCATGAGCACCGCATGTTTTCCGGGCTCCAGGTTCTCAACGAGGAGTGGTGCCGATCGCTCGTTGGGCTTCTCGGGATCCCCCTGCGTGATGCCACGTTCGACGTTGTCAACCAGCACCCGGACTCCCGGCGGAGTGGTGGTTACCTCGAGCGCACCTGCAACTCGTGCAAGCCGGAACTCCTCGGGAGTGTTCTTGCCGGGCGTCAGTTCGACGGTCCTGGCAACCGGGTCATAGCCTTGTAATTCCGCCCTGAGCCGGTGCTGGCCTGGAGCCATGCCATCCAGTGTTACGGGTGTGGTTCCCCTGCGTGCGTTGTCCAGATAGATGACGGCGCCGTCCGGAATGGAGTTCACTACGAGCGTGGCGGGAAGCGGCTTCAGTATTGCCTGCACCCTGTTTGTCTCGCCGCCGGCGCTTATGTCGATGGTTTCCTCGTGCGTCTGGTATCCCTCGAGCGAGAATGCGACGACGGTCCTGCCAGTTACGATCCCATGGATGGTGCATGGCGTTTGTCCGCGGGCGATGCCGTTGAAGGTAATGTCCGCACCGGCCGGCTCAGAAGAGCAGCTGACCTGCCCGGAGTTCGCCCTGAGGACGAGGTCCAGTTTTCGCGCAACGCGGCCGTCCACATCCAGCATGGTCTCAGCAGGCAGTGTTCCGGGCATGGTTGCCCGCACGCGGTACCTGCCCAGTCGCAGGTCTGTGAGGAGCAGGGGAGTCTGCCCGCGTGGAATGTCATCTATCGTCACGTCGGCGCCCTGCGGCTGGGAGTGAATCAGCACCAGTCCAAGCACCGGTTCAAGGGTCTTCTTGATCGTCAGCTTGGAATCCGCGGGACCGACGTGGAACCGGTGCCTGGTCTCCTCAAACCCGTTCCTGCTGATTGCAAGGAGGTGTATTCCGGTCACGGCATGGATGGTTGCCGGAGTGAGGGATTGCACGACAGCGCCGTCGAATTCCACGGTTGCATCCGGCGGTTCCGTCACGACCAGGATATCGCAGCCCTGCTTCGCGGGCTCACCGGCGAATGACGGGAATGCCGCCGGCATGGCAAGGGCCGCGATCGCCGCCAGTGCGGAGGCGAACCGCCGCAATGCCGGCCCCAAGCTGATTGATGCGAATCTCATTGATGCTCCTGCCCTGCGCACATGCCTGCCACCGCACGCTATTTCTTCAAGCGCCGCTCAGCGTCAGTGAGCTGCTGCTCGGCGTTCCTGTAGTCCTTGTTCAACCTGTCAGGCACCGTGTCGCAGAGTATCCTGAGCACGTTTACGGCCTCGTGCCAGTCCTTCGTCTTCTGTGCGCGTTCCGCCTCGAACCATAGGTCTCCGACGACCCGGGTCAGCTCGTCCCTGCATCGCTCCCGGGTGTCGACGAGATCCCTGTAGAAACCGGGCTTGGGATCCACCGTCTCAAGCAGGACAACAGCTTCATCAAAGGACCGGAGGGCCTTGTAGAGGTTGCCGTGGCTCACGCCCTTTTCCTCGTAGAGCTTGAGGCCGAGCTGCATCGATTCGCCGGCCAGCCTCTCGAGCTCCCCGCGCGGGTAGGCCCATGCGCGCCCGAATTCATTCTGGCCGAAGCCTTCAAGGAGCTTCCTCGCGTTCTCGAACTCCGGCGGTTCCGGCGCGTTGAGGACACGGAACCTGTAGGAGTTAGTCCCCATCATGACGGACAGGTCCTTCAGCTCATAGGTGTTCTGGGAGTTGACAATATAGTCGGCCTGCCTGAGCCCGAGGATGCCGGTCGTCCTGAAGGAGTCCCAGAGTTCGGCTATGACTTCGCTGTCCACGCCGGCCAGAGGCTTCTTGAAGTTCTTGTTGTCGACGGCATCATGCACCTCGATGCTGGCGTTGGTCCCCCTGATTGTAAGTACGCACTGGAAGATATTCGACGAGCTGCCTTCAACTTTCTCGTACCTGAGCTCGAAATCCTCAAGCCTCGGAACGGCGCTGGCGCCAGGGAGCCTTCTTGTAACCGGCTTCCTGAAGAAGAATATCCACACGACGAGCGTGGACATGAACATGAGGGCCAGGAGCAGCAGGATCAGGCGAAGGTTGGGTGTATGGGCCTTGGCGCGGGCCTCGGTGGTGGCCAGGCCCAGGTCGACGACATCGCCAGTGGCGGCCGGCTTCTGGCCCGGCTGGGGCTGGAAGGTGCCGGCGGTATTCGTGGTGCCATCGGCCACGACAGCGAGGATGGAGTCGCCGATGGTGATGCGATCGCCCTGGGCGAGCCTTGTCTCCTGCACGGTCTTCCCGTTCACCAGTGTCTGGTTGGCGCTTCCGAGATCTGCAATCCAGAGGCCGGCGCCGGGCTTGAAAAAGATCCGGCAGTGGAAGCGCGAGACGGACGGATCGTTGATGGCGATGTTGTTGCTTGAGGATCGTCCGGCCCTGGCACTGCCGCCGCTCTCGATGGCATATTTTCGACCCTTGCACGGGCCGGATTCAACAACCAGAAGCGCCTCTCGTGACATGCGGCCACCGATCTCTGACTGGCTTACGGGAATTGTCAAAACACCCTCTGGGCCATTTGATAGAATACCGGCCCCAGAAGTACAAGAAATACCGCAGGGAAAATGAAGGCGATCAGGGGAAACAGCATCTTCACAGGCGCTTCGTAGGCCATCTTCTCCGCCCGCTGAAAACGTTTCATCCGCATCTGGTCGGCCTGAATCCGTATGGTCTTGCCGATGCTGGAACCCATCTCGTCCGCCTGGATGAGCGCGTTTGTGACTGTCAGTATGTCCGGGTGAGCCACGCGCTGAGCCATGTTCTGAAGGGCCTGCCGCCGCGTCTTGCCGAGCTGTATTTCCCTCAGCACCCTTATGAGTTCCTCGCATATCGGGTCGAGCTGCCGCTTGTCGATGATGCGATGAAGCCCGGACATGAAATCCATGCCGGCTTCGACCGACAGGGTCAGCAGGTCGAGTATGAAGGGGAGCGACTTCTGTATGTTCTTGTGCCGCTCTGAAAGCTGTTTCTGCAGCCACGACGCCGGGTAGGCGATTGAAAGGAGGATGGCGATGGTGTGGAGGATCCACATCTTGTTGTTCAGGAATAGGCCGATCTTGCCATGGATGCCGGGTATTGTCATCCAGATCAAGACCATGAGGAGCGGCGCCATCACAACCGGCACGAGGATGCGGATGGCGAGAAAATCTGACGCGGTCATCACTTCCTCGAAGCCGGCCGCGACGAGTTTGCCGTCAATTCGTTTCTTTTCCTTCTCAAGCGACGGCCGCGCCAGGTAGGGGGTCAGGTTCGGGGTCAGCGGTAGCAGCAGCCGTATTATGACAGGCAGGCGCCGTTCCGCCCGTTGCCCGTCGGCGAGCGTAACGTATGTGATGCTTCTTGCCGCCTGGAGGCAGCACCACGTTATTCCTGCGATCGCAACGCCCCACAATCCCGCCAGCAGTATATGCACAAGGGAGTCCATGGCTATATGTCGATCCTGATGATCTTCCTTATCAGCAATGCTCCGGCGAGTTCGAGAACGGCGACAGCGCTGAACACTATTATTCCGACATTTGACGAGATGAAAAGGCGCATCATTTTCGGATCCATGACGAACATGGCAATCGCAAGCAGTATCGGCATGCAGCCCACGACGATACCCTGCAGCCTGCCCTGCGCCGTCAGCGTCCGGATCCTGAGCTGGATGCGAAGGCGTTCCCTGATGGTCTCCGCGATCTTTTCGAAGACCTCCGTCAGGTTGCCGCCGCTGGTGCGCGCGATCTCGATGGACCTGATCATGAGTGTCAGGTCCTCGCTGTTGACGCGCCTCTCGAGGTTGAGCAGTGCGTCTTCAAAACGCACCCCAACGCGTGTCTGGTGGAGCATCACGGAGAATTCCTGTGATATGGGATTGCGTTCCTCCTTTGCCACCGCCTCGAATGCCTGGGCGATGCTGAATCCGGATTTCAGCGCGTTGCTCATGGTTATGAGCGCGTCCTCAAGCTGCTGGTTGAAGAGGTGCAGTCGCTGCTGACGCAGAACCTGAACGACCACCCGAGGCGCACAGAGAGCCGCTCCGCCGGCAATCATGCCAATGATCATGCCGCTGGCCAGGCCGGTGAAGGAGGAGAGATCCGCGGTGAGAAAGAAGAAGACAGAGAAGCTCGCGCCTGCGGATGCCCAGGCGATCTGCCGTATGCGTTCCGGCGGGATAAACAGGAAGATCTCCTCATATTGCCTGACTGTGGCGTCGGTGTACTCACCTGTGTACGACTGCATGCCGGCCCTCAAGGCCTGCAGCAGGACGTAGGCAAGCCCCGCAAAGCTGACGAGATAAAGGACAGGTATCAGCCATTCCGCAAGATTCATTGTCAGCGTCCCCATTTCCTGGGATCAAAGGTTGCCGGGTCAAGACTTATGCCGCGCCGCTTGAACTCGTCGACAAAAGTCGGCACGGTTCCGCAAGGCATGAACTTGCCAAGCACCTTGCCTGCCGTGTCGATGCCCGTCTGCTCAAATATGAACAAGTCCTGCATTGTCACCCGGTCGCCCTCCAGGCCGACAACTTCCGAAATGTTGGTGACCTTCCGCGTGCCGTCCGCCATCCTCGCCTCGTGAACTATCACGTGGATGGCGGAAACTATCTGCTCGCGTATTGCGCGGACCGGAAGATCCATGCCTGACATCAGAACCATCGTCTCCAACCTGGAAACAACATCCCTGGGAGAGTTCGCGTGGACCGTGGTGAGAGAGCCGTCGTGGCCGGTATTCATGGCCTGCAGCATGTCCAGGGCCTCTCCGCCGCGGCACTCGCCGACGACAATGCGGTCCGGGCGCATTCTCAGGGAATTCCTGACAAGGTCGCGGATCGTCACGGCGCCCTTGTTTTCAATGTTGGGCGGGCGCGCCTCGAGCCGTATGACGTGATCCTGGGTCAGCCGGAGTTCTGCCGCGTCCTCAATCGTAACTATACGCTCTGTGTGAGGCAGATAGCCGCTGAACACATTCAGCAGTGAGGTCTTGCCGGATCCTGTGCCGCCCGATATGACAATATTCTTCCGGAGCAGCACGCAGCACTTGATGAATTCGGCCATACGCTCAGTCATGGTGCCGAAGCGGATCATGTCGCCGTCGGTGAACGGAGTCTTCGAGAACTTCCTTATGGTGAGGCACGGGCCGACCAGCGAAAGAGGGTGAATGATGGCGTTGACCCGTGACCCGTCCTTCAGGCGTGCATCCACGAACGGCTGGCTCTCGTCTATGCGCCGGCCGAGCGGGGAGACTATGCGCTCAATGGTGGCAAGCACGGAGGCGTCGTCGAGAAAAGTCTGGCCGGTCAGGGAGATTCTGCCCTGCTTCTCCACGTACACCCTGTCATGGCCGTTTATCATGATTTCTGTGATCTCGGGGTCGGCCAGCAGGTCTTCGATGGGTCCGAGCCCGACAGCCTCGTCGTAGATCTCCTTCACCAGAGCAGCCGGCTTGATGTCGGCTGGCAGGCGGCTACCGACCTCAGCGACAATGCCGCGCACCGTGTCCATAACGCGTCTCTTCAGGTCTTCTTCGCCGATTCGCGTGGTTGTGATGCGCTTGAGGTTCATTCGCTTGACGAGCTCTTCCTGTATCTGCGCCTTGATTGACCGGATCTGCTGGCTGGTCGCCGGTCCGGAGGGCTGGAAGGGCTCTCCCGCCTGCCACAGAAGCCCCGTGCCCTGTTCCTGAGGCTGGGGTTCTGCCGGATGAGTCGATACGTTTTGGCTCACGGCCGGGGATGGGCTGTGGCCGGCGGCGGTGACGAGCACGTACGGTCCGATTCTCAACTCCTGGCCAGGAAGAAGCGTTGCACGCCCCTCGACCCGACGCCCGTCGATAAACGTCCCGGTGTGGCTGGCGAGATCCTCCACCCAGCATTCATCCGGGCCCAGGGAGAGCACCGCATGACGCCCAGAGACATCAGGACCCGGCAGCACGATGCGGCTGTCTTCATCGGACCCAACCACATAGGTGCCGGGGGTCACTTCCTTTGTGACGGGCGATCCACCCGGCCGCCGTATCTCCAGAAGAATTTGGTTATCCATGGCGATCCAGTCTCATCGCGTCGGCCTTTGTCTCTGCAACCTCTTTGTCCTGTACTCGGGGATCTTGTCCCTCACGTGTGTGAAGTCGACCGTTTCAAGCTTCTCGATAACACCCAGGTCGGTCGGATTTCTCAGTGAAAGCGTAAGCCGACCTTTCATCTGGCTCGCGAAGACGAGGAGTTCGGCCTCGCCGGGGCTCACTTCAAGAGTCACCATGCCGTAACCTGTGACGCTTTCGGAGCGGGACAGCGGACTGGTAGCAAGGCGCGATCCGACTGCCAGCACGGTGACATTCTCCAGCATTGTCATCGTGACGGTCTCCACGGTGCCAGCCGTTGCCGATGGGAGGGTGAACGTGCCGATAATGTCGACGCAGTCGTCAGGCTGAACAAGGCCGCTGACTGCGGATACTCCTCCCACCGGTATTGATATCGCACGGTTGCCCTTGCCGACGGTGGATGACAGCCCGGAGCGCGCCCTGTTGGGAATGTCCACGTAGTTCCACAGGATAGGCTGCTTTGCCGAGAGGGGAAAGCGCAGTTTCCTGCCGATGATCCGGTCGACCTCTTCCGGCGTCACAGGCTCACCGCTCAGGCCGCTCCTTGGCACACTGCTGAATGCTATGTCACGCTCGGCGTTGATCAGGGTTCCGGATGGCAGATCACGCTCGGCAATGACAACTCTCGTCATTTGCAGCCCGCTCAGTTCTTTGGCCCTTGCCTCATCCATCCTGTTGCGTTCCCCCGCAAGGTACAGGTGCGTCAAGGTGAAGGCCACCAGGCCAACGACAAACGACACTGCCAGGACTATGATCTGCTTGGTGTCAGTCTTCATTCTCTGTCTCTCCGTTTCTGTTCTTTCGCTGGTGAAGCAATGTGCAGATCAGGCTCTCTGTTCCTGATGTCGCGCTCTTCCTGACGAGGATGCAGCAGACCTCGCGTCCGCGCACGTAGATTCCCATGCCGGCGATGTCAGCGGAACGACCCACCCCCGGTTTTGACGCCGTCACCCAACCGGCCCGCCGCAGGCCGGTGTCCACAAAGTTCCATGCCGATGCAACATCGGTGTTGGCGCTGACGATCTCAATAGCCGAATCAGTGTCGTCATTGCCAGCTGAAAAGACCGGAACGCTTCCGGGATAGGCCGGCAGTTCCTTGATACGGCTTGATCCGCTGCGCCGGAGCGACCCGGCGAACTCCTCCAGGGACTGCTCGAGCTTGAAGGCCACGCACTTCCCGCCAGACTGCGTGAGCAGGATGCGTGTCACCGAGTCGCCCGACCGCAGGAGTCCGAAAGCCAGGCCTTCGCCCACAGCCAGATGGTTCTCGCAGCCGGCGAAGAGGGTGGAACGCAGCGCCGCAACCGCGGCGTCAAACTCGAGGTCGAGCCGCGAAACCTGCAACTGGCCCCTGCCGGAGTTGATGCTGACCGGTGCTGCGTAGCCGGTCCTGCCGGATAGTGAGTCCGTTGCGGTGTCGCCGGCTGAGCCCTGGCTCATGAAGACGTTGCCGCAGCAGACCCCCGCCGCGATGGTGCAGCAGGCAAGGCCAGCCAACAATGCTCTCGCAGGGCTGAATCTCATCAGTATGACTCTCCCAGATCCACCATCCATACATCGGACACAACTTCGAAGGACTCCTCGCCGTTGACAAGGTTCTGGATCACCGGCAACATATGTACCGTTGCGCTGCCTGTGCCGTTGACGAGTCCGCCTACCACCAGGTCCGGATTCGCAAACGTGGCAGTCATGGCGTTATCACCAATTACGGCTCCAAGTTCTGCGGGATGCGCGCAGCGGGCTATCTGCAGGACACCCATAGTATTGCCGTCCGGCAACTCATCGTCAGCCGAGTAGTTCACTCCGTCAGCGCCGTCCTGGACGGAGGCGATGTAGCCGGCATCTGACCCGCCGACCACCGAGTTCAGTGCGTGCAGTCCAGCTTCTTCACGCGCCGCGGTCATGACATCCGTATGAACCTTCGATGTGACCCCGATGTGAATCAGGCCGGCCACGAGGACGATCACCGCGATGATGGCGACCACAAACTCGACAATTGCCTGACCGCTCTTGCTCAATGTCCCCTCCTGGAACCACCACCGCCGCCGCCGCCACCGCCACCACCACCAACGACGCATAGCGGTGAGTTGGATGATAGCCACACGACACCCTCGGCCCGGAAGATCGGATCCTCCCATGTAAGGAGCTGTGCGCAGTACCAGCAGCCCGGGGTCAGTCCACTGATCCCGGAGGCCATGTAGTTGGGCAGGTGGTTTTCAACGTGATTCCTCAGGGCCAGGTTGAACGATCCGCCCCACGGCGCGGAGGAAGCGTCAACGGGTATGAGCCGGACGTTGCGGAACGACGGGAGCACCAGGCCGTATGCATTCGGCTTGTCGTCATCGGTAAGCTGGCTGAATGGTTTTGCAGCTGCCGTCCACGTGATCTCGTGGGCCTTTCCGCCCGGTGTGCGCGTGTCCGGCTCTGTTGCCGTGCGGACCGCCGAGTCGGCTCCGACATAGTTGTGCTGCGGCTTGACGGGACCGGCGGAGGGGAAGTCGCTGTCGGCCATCCGGAATGTCCGGTCCCACTGGCCGTCAAAACCGTACCAGGTCGCCGCGACGTCGCCGATTGCTTCAGCATTGATCTGGCCGCCTGGCAGACCACGGTCTTCCTTCAGGACGTTCATCAGGTCTATTGTCGCTGCTCTGTCGAGTCTCATCGAGACCTTGTCCATGTGCAGGCTGAAGAATTCACAGTTGATGGGGCTGGGATTGCTGATTCTTGGCAGGGGAGGCCAGTCGAGGTAGTTGTTGTATGTGCTCAGGAGCTCATAGGCATTGAAAAAGAACCAGCACCATGACCTCGTCGCCACTGCGTCGTAGAAGTCGAGGTTGAGCAGCATATGGTCGCCGAGGTAGTCGTTGTAGAGCTGCATGTTATCCGGGGCGGCGGCTATCCCGTTGTTGCACACGGCATCGAGCATGTCGGCATACTCGTTCAGGCAGCCGGGGTAGGGCTCGGTGATGAACGACGGGTAGTCGTTCCTGATCTTGACTGCGTGCTGTTGAAGGTAGGCCTTGAACTCCTCGTTATCGTGCAGGCCGTTATTCTTTGCGGCCTGCTGCGATGCCATGAGCCCCGTCATCGGCCCCGCGAAGCACAGGCGGGCCTGCAGGTCGGAAATGGCTTCGGCGGCTCCCGGGTCGCCCGCCCCCGACATGCTGTCCATGATGGCAACGGCCTGCATGATGTTGAGGTCACCCACGAGATTGAGGCTCACAGCCTGCCACCGCGCAGCGGTCAGGGCGGCCGCATCGCCCCCGTTCTGCGATTTGAATTTGACCGACAGGATCTTGTGTATGTCGAAGTTCCAGACAAGCATGAACAGCACGATGACAAGGACGACGACCATGAAGACCATGGCCTGGCCCGATCGCTTCCCGGCGAGGCGTCTGCTCAGCAGGTGCATTTGGCGGCTCCTAGTGCTTCAAGGCGGAAATCCGGATGAGAATGCATGGTTGCAACATATTGCCGTTCAAGCGTTTGTTCTCCGATCTCAACAATCAGGATTTCTTCGACGCAGTACTAGTCCTCGAGGTACAGGGCATGGTGGTTCTCTATGCGGGCCTCGCCCGAAAGCTCGATGCTGTCGCCAGCATAGAATGCTGTGTGCATCGGTACACGCAGCGGGTATTCCTGGCTCACCTTGACCGAGACCATTCCGGAGATCTCCTCCACAGGGTCCGGGATTGAAACTGTGTCCCAGTCCGCATAGTCGAGAACCGGCGGAAGCTGCGAAGGCCAGTCAGTGCCGAGATACAGGGGAATCCTTGACTGCTCCACCCCATACTGAGCTGAATCAGGGGTCTCAGTCAGTGCCCTGTGCCATGTCTCCCAGAGGTCAGCCGGCGTGCCTGTTCCCCAGGTGGGGGTTGGTGGGGTAAAGAGAGGAGAATTCATCACGCCGGCATTGGGGATGGTGCCGACCCTCATGGTCTTCCAGACCATGAACTCATTGAAGCCCACAGTCTTGGCGCGTACACCCCTGGCGGCGGCGTAGCTCATGAATTCCTTAGCCGCAAACAACTGTGACAGTTGAAAAGTACCCAGCAGGACAAAGCACATCAGCGCCATCACGATGCAGGACTCGACCATGGACTGGCCG
Organism: bacterium; assembly: GCA_037135275.1. Classification (GTDB taxonomy): domain Bacteria; phylum Verrucomicrobiota; class Kiritimatiellia; order SPBP01; family SPBP01; genus JBAXKQ01. The sequence continues at coordinate 4,418 of JBAXKQ010000063.1, read as the reverse complement.
GACCGGCTGGTTCCGGCGGCTTGCGCCCATGGCCCGGTAACTGCACCGTGACGGCCAACGTGCTCAGTTGCCGGTGCTATTCTCATAGTCCTTGATCTTCTGGGCGGAACCGGTCTGGTTTGCCTCATCAACCTTGGACGAATCCGCACCAAGCTCGGTCGATGCGCCACCAACGATGGAGCGGATCCGGTCGCCGAAGACGCCGAATATCGCCAGCGCCGCCAGTGCCACCACCACCACGATGATAATGTACTCAACCATGCTCTGCCCACGCTTACTGCCGAGAATTGCCTTCATAGTCTTCCTCCTGCCGTTGCTTCCCTTTTTTTTCGAACTCACAACCGTATCCATCTCGTGGTGAACCGGTTGACAGTGGATGGGCCGCTCCTGGCCAGTCACCACCATGCCAACCAGATCACTCCCAACATGTACAACAAACCAGACCGCCCGATTATTGCAGCATCATTCGATTGTCAAAAGATTGTCTCATGGATACTCAGATCCAGCAAGATCAAGTATGCGGCCGCCATATTCCTTGAAAGTGAACAGGAATACCACAAGTATGGCCAGGGCTGCAGCCGCCATTCCCGCAACAATTGCGTATTCCGCAACTGTCTGGCCACTCCGGCTCCTGAAAATTCGGCTCATTTCACGTGCTTTTCTGGCAGGAAATGCCGCAGTAGCCATAATTCGGTATCCTCCCACCTCTCTCGGGCCGGCGTGCCACTCCTGTCTCTGTTCCGGCCAGTTACCTATACTCCTCCAATGTTGCCGGAATCTAACGCAGACCGGCTGGGGAACAAAGCATAATCGTACTGCCGGGATGGGTCACGATAGCCGCCACAAATGGAGCGGCCGGCGGAAAACAGCACCTTGACACGGGACTGCAAATGTTTAGTGTACCACTCATGAGAGCCTACCGCATGATATTGCTGTTTGTGTGCATGCTCTGCTTTTGCTGCCTCTATGCCTTCGGCGCACTGCTGATCTGCGGCAAGTGCGGCTACGAAAGCGAGCCAGGCTGCAAGTTCTGCAGCCACTGTGGATCCGGGTTCACGCCTGGAACTGAGGACTCCGCCAAGGCGGGCGATCCCAAGGATGAACGACACGCGGTTGCCGCAGCCCTGTCCGCAACGGTCACCGCGACCGTTGTTGATTCCGAACTACAGGCGGCGTCGAAGTGCCTGGCTGGCCGGAAGGGATGGCTGGCGCTGTTCTATTGCGAGAACGCCATGGCGCTGAACTCGATCGCGAACACGGACAAGGACATGGCCGAGCGGGTGCGCGTGCTTCACAGCCAGTGCATGGCTGGCGTGAAGGCGAGCGTGAAGGCTTGCCGCACCTGCAGCGGGACCGGCTCGTCTGCTGGCAGCAGGACCTGCACAGCTTGCCGAGGAACCGGCACAGTCCCCGGCAAAGCCGGTCTCGATGCTCTCAAGCACGGCTATGACAGCGCCCTGAAGAAGTACGTGGTCCTGCGGGATGCGGCGAAGTGGGTCCCCGTCGGGAACTCATGGGTCCCCGCCGACATGAAGGACACGCTCAGCTTCCGCCAGGAGGCGTCCCTGAAGCGGGTCACAGGCTCAAGATGCCAGGCATGCGCAGGATCCGGCCACACAAGCTGTGAGAAGTGCGATGGTCTTGGGAAACTCAAGTGCACGTCCAGGGCATGTTCGAACGGGTATGTGAAGAAGAAGATCGGCCAGGGCTTTGACTCGTCGCAACGTGAGATCACGGCCAAGTGCGAGGTGTGCGGCGGCCAGACGACAATCACCTGTCCGGCCTGCGAAGGCTATGGCAGCAAGGCCTGCAGGTTTTGCCGCGGGAGCGGGCAGCTCCCGGTCTGCCAGCGCTGCGACGGCGATGGCTTGAAACGCTGCGATGCTTGTGACGGTGCCGGGATCGACAGGAAGAATGCCGTCTGCAGCGAGTGCCGCGGATGTGGCCGCATACTCTGCAGGACGTGCCTGGGGGACGGCCGGGGAAAATGACCGGACTGCATATCATGCGAAAGCTCTCTCTTATTTCACTGGTTATGTGCCTTCTCTGCGCGGTCTGCGTGTGCGCCATGGGGGCGGCGATAAAATGCGCCAGCTGCGGCGACAAGAACGGCAGCGGCAGCAAGTTCTGCGACCAGTGCGGGTCGCCTTTGGCGTCCGTCCGGGGGCAGGGCAAGGCCGCCGCGGATGTTCCAGCTGTTGTTGTACAACAGGAGCCGGCGGCGGTTCTCTCCGCGACCGTCAGCGCGACGGTAGTAGCGTGCGAGCTCAAGGCTGCCTCGGAGGCGCTCCAGAAGCGCAATGGGTGGCTGGCCCTGTTCTATTGCGAGAACGCGATGGCCCTGAATTCGCTTGCGGACTGTCCCAAGGATGTCGAAGGGAAGCTGCTCGAGATGCATGGACAGTGCATGGCTGCCGTCAAGTCCGGCGCGAAGCCGTGCCGGATGTGCGACGGGACAGGGTCGTTTGTCCTTCGCAGCTCGTCGATGTCAAAGGAATCGCGGGATCGCAACAAGGCGGCGGTTCAGGAGACCTGCACGGCGTGCAACGGAGTCGGCGTCGTGGCAGGGCGCGCCGGCCTCGACGCCTTGAGGAGCAGTTACGACGGCACTCTGAAGGCCTATGGCCTGCAGCGTGAGGCCGCCAAGTGGTCGCCGATCGGGAGCACCTGGGTTCCTGCCGGAATTGCCGGCAACCTCAGCTGGCGCCAGGTTTCGACACTCAAGCGGGTGACGGCTTCCAGGTGCCCTGACTGCGCCGGCTTCGGACAGGTTAGTTGCATCAAGTGCGACGGGGTCGCGAGGCTCAAGTGCACCTCCAAGTCCTGCACAAGCGGGTTTGTCCCCAGGAAGAGCGGGGATCGCATGATGATGGTCCGCTGCGGTGTGTGTGACGGGCGGGCGGCGATCAGGTGCTCTGCTTGCGAGGGCAGCGGCAGCAAGGCCTGCAAGACGTGCCGTGGCCGCGGAAAACTCCCGGTTTGCAGGAAATGCGACGGCGATGGACTTAGGCGCTGCGACGGATGCGGCGGCACGGGGTTCGTGAAGAAGGTGCTTTGCATAGCGTGCCGCGGTTGCGGCCAGATCCTGTGCCGGTCTTGCCTCGGCGCTGCGCGGGTGAAGGAAACAGATTAACGGTCGCTGTCGTGCCTGGACATGGCTGCAACCCAGCGGTTGAGCGGTGCAGGCGCACGCAGGGTGGAAAAAGCCGGGATGCAGATACCAGGACTCGAACTGCTGGAAAAGCTGGGTGAAGGCGGAATGGCAACCGTCTGGAAGGCCCGCCAGATTTCCCTCGACCGTATCGTCGCGATCAAGATCCTTTCGCCGCGACTCGCCGGTGACAAGGACGATGCCGCCAGATTCCTCAAGGAGGCGCAGGCAATGGCCGCCCTCAAGCACCCCGGCATCATCCAGGTCTACGACGCCGGTGTGCACGAGGGCATGTACTACTTTGTCATGGAGTTTGTTGCCGGCTACAGCGTCGGCGACTGGATCCGGAGAAAGACCAGGATTTCAGAGGGCGATGCGCTCCTGACCGTGGACTACGTTGCGGAGGCCCTGGACTATGCGTGGCAAACCCAGCGCATGATCCACTGCGACATCAAGCCCGACAACATCATGATCGACGCCGACGGGACGATCAAGGTGGCGGATCTTGGCCTCTCGAAGACGATCGGGACACCAGGCCAGATCGCCGAATCAGACGAGGTCGTCGGAACTCCGAACTTCATGTCGCCGGAGCAGGTCATGGGTGAGTCCGACCTCGATTGCCGGGCCGACATATACTCGTTGGGCGCAATGCTCTACCACATGGTAACGGGGAAACTTCCGTTCAGGGAGTTTGGCGAAGCCGAGGCTATGGAACAGCAGGTGACCGGGAAAATTCCCGATGCCATCGACCTCAACCCAGATCTGTCCATGGGCACATGCTGGCTGATTGAGAAGATGCTCGCCAAAGACAAGAATTACCGCCATGAGGACTGGAACGCCGTCATGTCGGATGTCGGGCGGGTGCTGGCCGGCAGGATGCCTGCGGGCGAAACGCTGCCTCCAGATGTCAGCACCATGGAGAGAAGCAGCAACCGGCACCGTGGCCGCGGCAAGAAGGTCAAGCGATCAGGCGGCGACATCCGGGTGTCACGGGCATTAAGGGCGGCGCCCCGGGCGTGGGTGCCGATTCTCGTCTCCTTGCTCGTAGTCGCCGTTGCAGGCGGCCTTCTGATGCTGCTGACGCCGTGGAAGGGTACCGATCGGGATGAAGAGCCGCAACAGGTGGCAATCTCCAGACCGGCGACTGCCGCAGCCACCATTGAGGATTCCCGCATCGCCTCCGGGATGGCCGCCTACAAAGAGGCTCAGGCGTGGGTCGGTGTCCACTCGGGAGATTACGGCGGCGCGATCCAGCTCTTCAAGAAGA
>JBAXKQ010000062.1:0-16499 GCA_037135275.1 bacterium | reverse complement strand
CTCGGTGCGTGTGCCGATGAGGTTGAAACACATCCTGGTGACGACAACGGCGGTGAAAAGACTCACGATAAGGCCGCCGGTCAGCGTGACCGCGTATCCCCTGACCGGACCGGAGCCCAGCACGAAGAGAATGACAGCCGTGATGATTGTCGTGATGTTGGAGTCGAAGATGGCAGAAAAGGCCCTCTCGAAACCGGCCTGAACAACGCCCGCGAAGCCTTTGCCGGTGCGCAGTTCCTCCCTCATGCGCTCGAAGATCAGGACGTTGGCGTCAACGGCCATGCCGATGGTGAGCGCGATGCCAGCAATGCCGGGCAGTGTTAGAACCGGCAGGGCAATCATGGCGCCGGCGCGGGCATCCTGGGCCAGCACCCCTAGGAAACCGGCCACAAGAATCATGCCGAGAGGCAGCAGTAGCACGTTCAGTATCAGCGCCGCGTCGGCGAGCAGGCCGGGGATCAGGTAGTAGGCTGCCATGAGTATTATGATGGCCACGCAACCGACCACGCCGCCGAGGACTCCGTTTTCAACGGAGTCCTTGCCGAGGGTCGGGTCAACAATACGTTTCTCACCGATCAGGATCGGGGCGTCCAGGGAACCGGTCTGCAGCACGGTTGCGAGCTTCGCCGCATCGTCGGACGTGAATCGTCCGGTGATCTGGGCCTGGCCGCCGGTGATCGCGGACTGTATGACCGGTGACGAAATGAGAGTGCCGTCGAGCACGATCGCCAGTTGGCGTCCGATATTCTTGCCGGTGACCATGCCGAATTTCTTCTTTGCCTCGCTGTTCAGGAGGAGCTCGACGCCGTATCGTCCGAAATTCGCATCCCTTTGCCGCCATGCGCGTTTGATGCCGCTGCCCACTAGCTGAACCTTCTTCTCAACGAAGCACGGGATGAACTGCTCTACGCCGTTCCGTACCTCCCTCTCAAGGAGGAATTCGGCGTCTGCCGGGGCGTGAAAGCGTTTCAGCCTGGCCACAAAGTCGGCATTGCGCTCTTCATCCCGGACATCCTTCTTGTTGATAATGTAAAATTTTCTTTCGTCGGTGGCCATCTTTGTGAAGCCCGGAGGCGGTGGACAGTTGTCCTGGAAGAGCTTCTCGATCAGCTGTTCGTTTTTTTCGTGCACGAGCCGCAACTCCAGGTATGCAGCCTTCTTCAGCGCATCCTCCGCGTCCTGGCGCTTCTTTGCGTCGATGCCCGGCAGTTGCACTATGATACGCGTTCCACTCTTGCCTTCCTGGAGGAAGATTACCGGCTCGGCGATGCCCAGCCCGTCGACGCGGTTACGGATGATTTCCAGGGCGCGCTTGGGGAGTGCCGCGATTTCGTTGGCGACTTCAGCCTCCAGCTGATTTGTCGAGATGCCGGGCTTGCTCTGGAGAATGCGCTCGGCTATCGCCTTCTTGTCGACCTTTGACTGGTCAATCTCAAGTGTGAAGCTTGTTCCGCCTGAAATGTCCAATCCCATCCTTATGCCGCCCTTGATCCGCAGCTTCTCCCTGAACCATGTGGCCGTGGGGCCGGGGAGCACCAGCAGGAGCGAAATTGAAACCAGGGAGGCGAGGATCAGCCATTTCCAGACCGAGTACTTCTTCATTGCGTTCATGTTTTTTCCTTGTCAGGGCAGTGAGACCGTCCAAAAACAATAATAGCTCGGCATAATAGCCACCGCAGGGGCGATCGGCAATAGCAAGTAGCATAAATCTGCTGACGCTATTCTTTTCTTGCCGAATAGTGCGTGAGCCGCCATATTACCGACCAATGAATGCCGATCTTCAGATCAAGCTGTTTGCAAAGCTGATGCCCTACCAGCTGAAATTGCGTGAAATTGTGAGACTCCTCGGGGCTACCGACAACAAGGTCTGTCTTGATGCCGGGCACGACAACGCGGCCATGAGCAAGCACCTGAGGGCGCTGGGCGGCTCGTGGTCGACGCTCGTGCGGCATGAGGCATCGCGGTCGATTGTTGAGCAGGCGGTCGGGGAGAGAGTCAGCGTTTTCGACGGTGTCAGCATGCCGTTTGATGACAAAACATTTGACGTCGTGATTCTTTCCGACTTTCTTGAGAGGGTTCCGGACGACAACGCGCTCATTACCGAGTGCCACCGGATCCTCAAACCAACGGGGCGGCTCGTGGTTGATGTTCCCCACTCGAAACGCTCGTCCATCCTCAGGCCTATCGAGGCCGTGATCGGGACTACGGCGTCAAAAAAGAATCGTGCCCGGCCGGGTTACACAGAGGCGGAGCTGTTTCAGCTTCTGAAACACGGCTTCGACGTACACCTTGTCAGGTCGTACTCCAAGGCGTTCATGGAACTGGTTGATGTGGTGGTGTCTTCAAGGGCTGAACGCTATGCGGGGGGCGGAGCACAGGAGGAAAGGCTGGCGCGACTCTATTCGCGGGCCTATCCGTTCTACTGGCTTGCCTTCCAGCTGGACGCGTTGCTTTTTCTTACCAGAGGCTACAACGTGGTTGCCGTTGCTGTTCGTCATCCGTGGCGTCCGCGCAAGGCGCCGGTTCTGCACGATGGACGTTCCATTACCGAGGCCGTGCTGAGCAAGATCAGGGATTGAGCAGCAGAGCAGGATTGACACTGTACGTAAAAGTAGTACCTTCACGCACTTTGCCCGGGGCGGCATGATTAAGAGAACAATGACCCCGGGGTGACGAAGCAGAAACGAGGAAAGATGAAACGCACCTATCAGCCATCGAAGAAGAAGCGTCAGCGCAAGATCGGGTTCCGGGCAAGAATGTCGACTGCGGACGGACGGAAGGTCATTGCACGCAGGCGTCAGAAGGGTCGCAAGCGTATCACCATCTAGCCACATGGCCATCCGGCTGCCGGAACGGGCAAAGGACGGTGGATGAACGCGGTAACTGACAGCGGCACATCCAAGCCGGCGGCCGGGCCCTTCAGGGGGCTTCCACGCAGCCAGAGGATTACCCGGTCCGGCCAGTTCAGCGAGGCGTATGACCGGGGAAGGTGTTTCCGGGGACGGCTGCTCACCATGTGGTTGAGCGCCGGTCCGGATGCTGCGTTGCGTCTCGGAGTGGTAACTGGCCGACGGGTCGGAGAGGCTGTCGCGAGGGTCAGGGCCAGGCGACTCATGCGGGAGGCGTTCCGGCTGAATCGGTCAAGATTCCGGGGCGGCGTCGACGTCGTACTGTCGGCGCGCAGCGACATTTGCCGGGCTGGAATGCATGACGTGGAGGCGGAACTCCTGGCGCTGGCGAAGAAGGCAGGCATCCTGAGGTAGTAGCGGATGACGACTGTTCTCACGCTCTTGATACGGTTTTACCAGGTGAGTATATCCCACATCTTTGGTGGATGCTGCAGGTTCCACCCGAGTTGCTCGGAATACGCTCTCCAGGCAATCAGGTTGCACGGGAGCATCAAGGGCTCGGCACTGGCGGCGGTTCGCCTGAGCAAGTGTCACCCCCTTCACCGGGGCGGATTTGACCCGGTGCCGGCAACTGTTGATGGGGAACGTGGTGGCGGTTTGGAGCAAGTTGGAGCCATGAACAGCACGTGTGAGGTTCGGCGGATACAATGAAAAAAACTGATGTTGCAGTCGTAGTGGCGTTGTTTCTCGTTCTGATCGGATGGATAGCATTCTCGCCCAAGCTTCTCCAGTCTTCCAGGCCGGAAGCGCAGCCCACGGTTGAAACGGTGCAGGCGGCCGCTGGAACTAATGCCCCGGCGGTCCCGGAAATAAGGCCCTCAGCATCCCTCCCCGCAGGTGGAGGGGCGGACGCTTCGACAGGGACATCCAATGCCGCGGCATCAGATGCGGTATTCCACGCCGGGAGCAGGCCCGACCTGGTTTCGCTCTCAGGCACCAGCGTTGTCATCACTGTCTCATCGTGGGGTGGCGGAATAACGGCGGTGAACCTTGAAGAGTTTCTGCAGATTCCGACAACCAACATTCTCTCGATCGATTTCTCGGCCATGCCGGCCCTAGCATACAACGGATTGCCTGGCCTGACGCCCGACCATGACTTTGTTGTGACCGGCTCCAACAACACCATCCTGGTAAGGAGAGAGACGGAAGGCAAACTCCGGTTCACGCGATCGATTACGTTTACCAAGGACTACGTCGCCAGGGTTACGGATGAGTTTGTGAACCTCGGCGGCGCGCCGCTTGACCTGCCGGAACACAGCATCAATGTCGGGCCGATGCGGAACAACAAGGGCGAGACAACAAGCATGGGCTTCTCCGATCTCGGCATCGATTCGCAGGCTCGCAAGGTCCCGGAGGGGCCGCGGCACTGGGGCAACGGCGGCAGGAGCCTGCACGGAGAGCCAACTCTCGCCGTGGCTTTCCTGCCGGCGGATCAGCGCGGCGGATGTTCCTGCATTCCGAAGCGCCCACTCAAGTGCCTTGACCACGAATTCCAGAGGAGATGGGACAGCGAAACCGACTGGATAGCCGTGAAGAACAAGTTCTTTGTACAGGTGCTGATACCGCGGAATGACGAGGCGGGAATGGCATTTGTGATGAAGGCAAAGCGGATGATGGCGCCCGCGGTCCTTCGCTGCACGGCCGGCAGCTTGAAGGGATCGACTTTTACCATCCAGGGAACCGATGTCACGGTCGGAAGCGCCAGCAACAACGCAATCGTCCTGAATGATTCCTCTGTTCCGTCATTGTTTGCCGTTCTTGCGAGGGATGGGTGGGACTACTACCTCAAACCCGGCGGCGATACGAAGGATCATCAGTTCGAGGCACGGCGGCTGACGTCGGGAGATGCGGTGCAGGTGGGGAGCCTTGCGTTCACGTTCATGGACGGCGAAAGACCAGACAGGCCGGACACGTGGGCGAGTGCGGCGGTGGTGGAGGAAGTTTCCGCCACGATGGTCTTCGAGAGGCGCACCCTGGCACCGAACGAGTCGTTTGTACGCGAGTTTGACTACTACGTGGGCCCCAAGAAGTACCCGCAGTTGAGGGATCTTGGCAGGACATCTGAGAAGGGGCGTGGCAAGGGGTGTGCCAAGATAATGGAATTCGGCATATGGGAGGTCATATGCATACCCCTGTTGTGGATCATGAACGCGCTCTACTATCTGGTCCCTAACTACGGCATCGCGATCATCCTGCTGACCGTACTGATACGACTTGTTTTCTGGCCGGTGATGCAGAAGAGCGCCGAGAATTCGCGCAAGATGCAGGAGCTTCAGCCGCAGCTCGCAGCCCTCAAGGAACAGTACAAGGGCGACCAGCAGCAGTTCTTCAAGAAGCAGCAGGAGCTTTTCAAGCAGAACAAGGTGAGCATGCTGGGGGGATGCCTGCCTATGCTCATCCAGATGCCGATATTGTTCAGCCTGTTCTACGTGCTCCGCAGCGCGGTCGAGCTGCGTGGCGCGACTTTCCTTTGGATTACGGACCTGAGCGAGGCGGAACGCCTGCTTCCAGGCATCTTATCGTTCTGGCCGCATCACCTGAATATTCTGCCCATCCTGATGACGGTGGTTCAGATCTGGCAGATGAAGATCACGCCGACGCCTGGCGATCAGCAGATGCAGAAAATGATGCTGATTTTCATGCCTTTGTTCATGCTGTACCTTCTTTACGACATGGCGTCGGGACTGGTTCTCTACTGGACCGTGAGCCAGTTGCTGGCGATCCTGCAGATAGTCCTGGAGAAGAACAGGAAACACGCGGCGGTGGTTGGACTTTCGGGCGCCGCCGGCAAGAAGTAGGCTGTTCTCACTTCTTGCGGAACTCGATCCGGTTCTCGGTGCCGCGCAGCAGCCTGGCTATGTTGCCGTGGTGCCTCAGAATTAGGATGGCAGCGAGCACGGACAGCACACCAGGCAGCACGGGGCCGTTCTCCAGATAGAACACCCATGACGATGCCCCGACGGCGAGAGCCGCGGCCATTGATGCCAGTGATACGTAGCGGAGCGGCAGGAACACGAGGAGCCATGTGCCGAGCCCGATTGCGCCCGCAAGCGGTGCAAGGCCGAACAGGGCGCCAGTGCTGGTAGCCACGCCCTTGCCGCCCTTGAATCCCAGGTAGATCGGCCAGTTGTGCCCGGCAATGGCCATGGCAGCGCATACCAGTCCAAGGTATTCCCGCCTGCCATCGTAGCCAAGCCATTCGCCTGCAGCCAGTGGGAAGAGGAACGCTGGAACAAAGCCTTTCAGGGCGTCCATGGCGAATGTGAACAATCCCCACCACTTGCCGAGAACCCTGGAGACATTTGTCGCTCCGATGTTTCCACTGCCTACGGTCCTGATGTCGATGCCATGGGCCTTTGCAACAATGAACGCCGTTGGCAGCGCGCCCAGCAGGTAGGCTGCGACAGGTGAAATGATCCAAACGCAAACTTGCATGACGAAGTCCTCCCGGGAAAACGAAACGGAGTATTAGTGACTGTCCGCCGGGAATCCAGAACAAAACGAATCATGACAGGCTTTGAATGCGGCAGAAGGTGAGACAGTGTCGATGTGTGCTTCACCGTCCGGCCTTAGTATTGACGGTGTTCCAGCAGGGCGGTAGAGTGGGCAGACTTGCGGGCGCGGTAGTCGCCTGCGTGAGTTTCTTGCGGATTCGTTGGTGTGAAAGGAAGATGCATATGAACGTGAGTATCATGTCGGCTTGCGTTGGGGGTTCAATCTTGGTCTCAACAGCGTGTGCTTGCGAAGCCCAGGCTCAACAGCCGGTGGCGGGCGGGTATTCAGAAGCGGCGGTGACCGACAAGGTGGTGATTGCGGCGGCGGATTTCGCGATCACGGCCCAGGCGAAAGAGATGCGCGGGAAGGACGGCGCGCAACCGGCAGGACTGAAGCTGGTGGAAATCTTGAGCGCCCATCAGCAGGTTGTGGCGGGACTGAACATCCGGCTCAGGCTGAAGGTCGAGTTGGATGGAGTGGAGAAGGATGCAAAAGCCATTGTCTGGTGGCAAGCGTGGAGAAAGCCGGATCCGCACAGGTTGACGTCGTGGAAGTGGATGTCCAGGTAGACGCAGGGCCGGTTGCTCTATCCGGGTGCCTCTGGGTCAGGGGTTGGAAATCAGCCTGCCTTCGAGTTCTTCCCAGCGACGGTAGGAGTTGTTGATTTCAGCGGTGAGTTCAGCCACGCGGTCCGAGGCCTTTGCGATTTCCGCGCCGTTGTTCTGGTAGAACGACGGATCACCGAGTCGCACATGCCATTGCGTCTGTTCCTTTTCCAGTGCCTCGATCCTGGCGGGGAGCTCATCATGCTCGCGTTTTTCTTTGTAGGTCAGCTTCTTCACCGATGGCACCGGGTTGGCATCGGGCGCATCCTGCTTCTTCTCAAGCTGGGGCGGCGGTGGCGGAGGAAGCGAGCGGCGCTCCTCCCATTCGTCGTACCCGCCGACGTATTCGTTGACGTACCAGCCGTCGTCGTCAGCCAGCAGGGTGTGTGGCGGCTCGCCCATTTGCTTCTCGAAAGCCCAGACGCTTGTGACTGCATTGTTGAGGAACGCCCTGTCATGGCTGATCGCCAGGACTGTGCCGTTGTAAGCGGCGATCTGGCCTTCAAGGAGTTCCAGGGTGTCCAGGTCCAGGTCGTTGGTGGGCTCGTCGAGGACGAGTACGTTGGATGGCTGCGCGAAGAGTCTGGCCAGGAGCAGCCTGTTGCGCTCGCCGCCGGATAGTGACTTCACCGGCTGACGCACACGCTCCGGCGCGAACAGGAAGTCCTGGAGATACCCGATGATGTGTCGTTTGCCGCCCTGAATTGTCACGAATTCCTGGCCCTTCCCGATGTTCTCGGCCAGCGTTGCCTCGTCGTCTAGCTGGTCGCGGAGCTGGTCGGAATAGGCAATCTTCAGGTTGGTGCCGTGCGTGATCCGGCCCGATTCTGGTTGGAGGCTGCCGGCCGCGCCGGACTCGAGAAGAAGCCGAACGAGGGTGGTCTTTCCGCATCCGTTGGGGCCGAGAATCCCGACCTTGTCGCCGCGGGATAGGATTGAGGTGAAGTTGCGGATCAGCGGTTTGCCCGCGAAGCCGAACGACACATTCTCCCCCTTGATGACGATGTCTCCGGTCCGGCCAGCTTCCTGGATGCTCATCTGTACGGACCCGACGCGCTCGCGGCGGCGGGCGCGGGCTGCACGCAGCGCCTCGAGCGCCTTGACGCGGCCCTGATTGCGGACGGTGCGAGCCTTGACGCCCTGCCTTCGCCAGATCTCTTCCTTCTCGAGGCGGTCGTCAAGCCTGCCCCACTCGCGGGCCTCGGCATTCAGCGCCTCCTCCTTCCGGATCAGGAACGTGTCATAGTCGCAGTGCCAGTCGCTAAGGCGGCCGCGGTCGAGTTCGACGATGCGCGTTGCCAGGCGACGTAGAAAGGAGCGGTCATGAGTGACAAAGAGAAACGTCTTGCAGTAGCGCAGCAGATAGGACTCCAGCAGCGCAATTGAGTCGAGGTCGAGATGGTTTGTCGGCTCGTCGAGCAGGACGACATCCGGTGATCCCAGGAGCGCTTTTGCCAGCATGACACGGCGCCGCGTTCCCCCGGACAGGGTCGAAAACACTGCCTCGGGGTCCAGGTCGAGCCTGCTGAGGATCATTTCAGCCTCATGGGGCATATGGTCGTGCGAGCCGGTGTCTGGATGGACTATGTCGATAATGCTTCCTTCAAGGTCCGGCGGAACCTGTTGGGGGAGGCACGAAACGCGAAGCCTGGAGGAGCGAACGACTTCGCCATCATCCGGGTTGGTTTCGCCGGCAAGGATCTTGAGAAGTGAGCTTTTGCCGGTTCCGTTGATTCCGAGCAGACAGATGCGGTCACCGCGCTCGATGTGGAGTTCCACTTTGTCGAGCAGCGGGTGACTGCCGTATCTCAGGCTGACGTTTGTGAGACTCAGGAGTGCCATGGGGGGTAGCATGTAGCACGCTGCTACGATGGTGTCGAGCGTACAGAATGCCCCGATCGTACGTATTTCGGGCCCTCATGTGCCGGGTCGACCGGTTCTTTATTCACTTCCTGGTTTCCGGTTGCTTTGGTATAAGCGTGACTCATGGCAAGGAACGTCAACAATCTTGTGAGGTCGCTTCCGGCTGTTGAAGCGGTGCTGCGGGATCCTGGTGCCTCCGGCCTTGTGGATCGTTTCGGCCGTCGTGCGGTTGCCGATGCAATCCGCCTTGTCATAGCCGGTGCGCGCAAGCGCATGCTGCGTGCTGGTTCCGCGGAGGGGGTCGATTGCAGCACGTCGGCAATTGCCGCGCTGGCTGGCGGGCATCTTGCTGACGCGGCAAGGCCCAGACTCAGGCGGGTGGTCAATGCCACCGGCATTATCCTTCACACCGGCCTTGGACGCGCAATGATGCCTGGCGATGCGCGGTCAAACCTTTCTCTTGTCAGCGGTTACTGCAATCTGCAGCAGGACCTGGAGACCGGGCGGCGGGATACGCGCGAGGAGTGCATCCGCGGCCTCGTCAAGGAGCTGACAGGCGCCCAGGATGTCGCGGTTGTCAACAACAACGCCGGCGCCACATTCCTGGTACTGGCCGCGCTGGCGCGAGGCAGGGAGGTTGTCATATCCCGCGGCGAGCTCATCGAGATCGGCGGATCGTTCCGGCTGCCCGACATCATGGCTGAGAGCGGCGCGATCCTGCGCGAGGTCGGCACAACCAACAAGACGCACCTTAAGGATTACGAGAAGGCCGTCGGCCCCGGGACGGCCATGCTCCTGAAGGCCCACAAGAGCAACTATCGTATTGTGGGATTCACCAAGGAGGTAGGCATTGCCGAGATCGCCGCTGTGGGCAGAAAGCACAAGGTGCCGGTGGTTGACGACCTCGGGTGCGGCGCGCTGGTCGGGCTTGAACAGTTCGGACTTGAACACGAGTGCACTGTTCGCGAGAGCCTTGAGGCTGGCGCGGACGTGGCGCTATTCAGCACCGACAAACTCATCGGCGGACCTCAGGGTGGCATGATCGCAGGTCGCGCAGACCTGATTGAGAAGATCCGCTCGCATCCGCTCTACAGGATTCTGCGGGTCTGCAAGCTCACACTGGGTGCGCTTGAGGCGACGCTCGGCCTGTTCAGGTCGCCGGACCTGCTGGCAAAGAAACATCCCGTCTACCGCATGATTGCAAAAACCATGCCGGAAATGGACTCGCAGGCGCGGGAACTGATGGCATCCATAGCCAGCGCCCGGCCCGACTGGCAGATTGAAGTGTCGAAAGAGGTGTCATTCCTCGGAGGCGGATCGCTCCCGGAGACCGAGATGCCGTCGTTTGCGGTCCGGATCAAGGCTCCACGTGTGGCCGCCGACAAACTCGCGCTGGCGCTCCGCATGGCCGATACGCCCGTGGTTTCGCGAGTGGCTGATGGCCGTGTCATTCTCGACATGCGCACGGTCTTCCCGGAAGACTTTGCCGATATACTGAGTGCCGTCGGCCGGCAGCGTTGACCAGGTGGAAGCCGCCCAGATGAAGACTTCGGCAGCACAGTGCGCAGGGAAACAGTCCGGACCGACGCGGACTGTGACAATCACGGTTGGGACAGCCGGGCATATCGATCACGGCAAGACCGCGCTGGTGAAAATGCTGACCGGCTGCGACTGTGACACGCTGCCGGAGGAAAAAGCGCGCGGGATGACCATTGACCTCGGGTTCGCCGCATGCACACTGCCCAATGACCGCAGGGTTGGAATTGTGGACGTGCCCGGTCACGAGCGGTTCGTCCACAATATGGTAGCCGGCGCGTCAGGCATCGATGTCGCCATGCTGGTGATAGCTTGTGATGACGGCATCATGCCGCAAACCCTTGAACACTTTCACATTCTCCGCCTGCTCGGGGTCACGGCCGGACTTCTGGTCCTGACAAAGATCGACCTTGTGCCACCGGAGCGAGTGGCGGATGTCGCCGGCCAGGTGCGGTCACTGGTGGCGGGGAGTTTCCTGGAGCGGGCACCGATCCTGCCTGTGTCCTCGAAAACGGGGCAGGGGTATGACGCCTTCTACGATGCGTTCGTGTCCACTGTGGACAGGACGGCCAGCCGGGATTGCCATGGCGCCTTCCGGATGCATGTTGAGAGTTCCTATGTGGTGCAGGGACTCGGCACCATTGTATCCGGCATACCGCGGAGCGGCACTGTCCGCCTGGGGGATACCCTGGAGTTGCTGCCGGACGGTGGCGAGAAGAAGGTGAAGGGGCTGCAGGTTTACGGTGAGGATGCCGGCGAGGGCAAGGCTGGCGAATGTGTTGCATTGAGGCTGAGCGACCTTGCACATGGCGACGTCAGGCGCGGGATGGTGCTGGCTGCCCCGGGGTATTTCGAGCCGGCCAGGCTGATCAATGCCAGGCTCGCACTGATGGCGAATCTCGATCGGCCTTTGAAACCGCGATCCGGGGTGCGCTTTCACATAGGCACAGCCGAGGCCACCGGGTACCTCGTGCTGCCCGGCACGGTTCCGCCCGCGCCTGGCAGCGAGGTGTATGTCCAGTTCCAGTTGAACGAACCGGTTGTGGCCGCCCCTGGTGATTTCTACGTTGTGCGTTGGCTCAGCCCTGTCAGGATCATAGGCGGCGGGACGGTGATTTCGCAGGAAACTGTCAAGATGCGCAGGAGTCGCGGCGACTTCGTGCAGGCTGTGGAGGCGCGCGAGAAGGCCTTCAGCGACCCGGTCTCGGCGCTGGAGTACGCGCTGAAGTCGGCCGGTTCCGCGCCGCGACAGGTTGCAGACCTTGCCAGGGACGCCTACCTCGACCATGAGGCCGCTCACGGCCATCTTCGGGGCCTTGTTGAGAAGGGCCGGGCGGTATTGCTGCCGGGAGATCGCTATGTCAACGCCGACGCCATGGCTGAATCATGCGGGCGCATCCTGGAAGCGCTTGGCAGGCTGCACGATGCCACGCCGCTGAGCATCGGATTCCCTGGCAAGGATCTCCTCCGTGACATGAAGATTGATCGCCTGGTTGTCGACAGGGCCATAGAGTTGATGCAGGGCGACGGTCGCATTTCCGTCAACGCGTCCGGTTACCAGATTCCGTCGCGGGCGCCCCGCCTTTTACCAGGGCAGGCAGCCCTGGCATCGAAGGTTTCGGAGTTGTACAGGAATACGGGTTTCGCTTCCCCGCGCAGCGATGAACTGCCGGAAAAGGTCGGTGCGCCGGCACGTGTTATTGGACCCGTCTTCGACTTTTTGATCCAGACGGGTGAACTGGTTGCGCTGTCAGACAAGGTTGTTCTTCACAAGGATCTTGTCGCCGAGTCGCGTCGCGCGCTGGTAGAGTACCTGCTCACGCATGGGTCCATTGAGGCCGGGGAGTTCAAGGATGTGATTGGTGCAACGCGCAAGTATGCTATTCCAATCCTGGAATACTGGGACGCCAGGGGTCTCACCAGGAGGGTGGGGAATGCGCGCCAGCTGAAGGGGGATCCGCAGACGGGCTCATGAATGCCAGTGAAAAGCGAAAGCGGGTAATGGCCCGCTCGATCAAGCTGGGGCACTGTGTGTGTGATCCCCGCAAGCCGTGTCCCTGTCCGCTGTTGAAGCAGAAGAATGTCTGCACCTGCGCCGGCGAAAGGGTGCCGTTAGAGAATGCAGGCGGACCGGTTCGCCTGACCGACTATGTCAGAAGTGCCGGCTGCGCCAGCAAGATCGGGCAGAAGGACCTGCACGCAGTGCTTGCCGGCCTGCCGGTTGTGAAAGATCCCCGGATTCTCGTCGGCATGGCCACGGCGGATGACGCCGGCGTATTCAACCTTGCCCCAGGCGTGACTGTCGTACAGACGGTGGACGTGTTCACGCCCGGTGTTGATGACCCGTACCTGTTTGGCAGGATTGCCGCGTGCAATTCCCTGAGCGACGTCTATGCCATGGGCGGCCGGCCAGTGACGGCCCTTTCTGTCATTGGTTTTCCCATCGAGAAGCTGCCGCACGCGGTGATGACCGAAATCCTGCGTGGTGGAATGGATGCGCTTGGCGAGGCCGGAACGATCCTGCTCGGAGGCCACAGCATAAATGACGAGGAAATCAAGTTCGGGTTTGCCGTCACGGGGCTTGTGGACGAGAACGCCATTGTGTCCAATGCCGGGGCCAGGCCTGGCGATGTATTGATCCTCACCAAGCCGCTCGGGACGGGCATTGTGTCACTGGCGAACCAGGTGGGAAAAGCATCCCCGGAATCAGTGAGTGCCGCCGGCCGGTCCATGGCGTCGCTCAACAAGGCTGCTGCGGAGATCATGGTGCGGCATCGCGCATCGGCTTGCACGGACGTCACGGGATTCGGCTTTCTTGGCCACCTGTGCAGAATGGTGGTCGAGAGCGGCGTGACTGCGGAAATCACATTCCGTGGCATCCCTCTGCTGCCGGGTGTGATGGAATATGTGGCGCAGGGGGCATACTCTGGGGCGAACGAGCGCAACTCTGAATACAGTGAAGAGCGAACCCAGTTTGCCGGTGACGTGACGGAAGCGATGAAGGCGGTGCTTTATGACCCGCAGACATCCGGCGGGCTTCTCGTGGCTGTTCCGGCGCAGGAAGCCGTCGCGATGCTGCGCGAACTTTGCGATGCCGGGGTGGGGGAAGCGGCCGTTGTCGGGCGAATTGCCGGCAAGTCGCGGGGGCTGATGAAGGTTGTCGTTGACCTTGGCGGCATGGCCGCCGCGGGGAAGGGTGGCGCGAACGCGCGGATCAAACGGGAGGATACAATGGGCAAGGTTGAGAAGAGCAAGCGGGCATGTTGTTGTGGGGATGAAACTGTCGGCGGTTCCGGCAATGCTATCGGGCTGTTCGAGGACTTTGTCGGCGGCGCGATGGAGCCTGGCGCCCTTGACGTTGTGACCAAGGAACTGATGGCCATAGCCTTGGGGCTGGCGGTGCACTGTGTGCCGTGTGCGAAGATACACATCAGGAAGGCGAAGACCATGGGCATAGGCCTGGCAGAGATGGAAGAAGCGGCGGCCATGGCGGTCGCTTTCTCCGGGTGCCGCGCTCTCATGCTGTGGAATGAGTTGAAGAAGGAGCTGCTGGCCTGCTGACGGCCCGACCGTGGTCATCATAATGACCACACTTCGTCTCTTCCCGGCCTCATCGAATTGAGCCCGGGAAGGGCTCTCATTACCCCCGGATCAAGGTTCCCAGGCCTGAAGGTGGCCATTCACGCCCGCGCGAGAACCCTCTAACTTTGATTTGACAGCGCCGGCGGATTCAGGTAATGTCGTGCTCATTCAGTGTTCCTCCGTCCGGACTGTTCGCGTTTTGTTCGCGGGTATTCCACCCTCATTACAGGGTTCACGGCGTCGGCGGATGGCTTGTGCCTCCGCCTCGATCGAGCAGCATGCGGCTTCTTATGCCCCCTGCTGAACAGGGCGGAAACCCCGAAGCGCGTTCCGAGTCTACTCATAACGCGTCAAAGCCACGGCTTTTGCCGCGCACGATCGGTTTCTGCCGTCCGGCGGGACCGCCCTCGCATATGACCGGACAGGGAACGCAGCAAGTATGTTCGAACATCGCAAGCCTGGTACTCACAATCGTCATCATCCACAACAGCACGCGGGCCGTCCCGCGCACCCTGGTCAACGCGCACACCACGCCCCCGGTTCGCATGCGGCACATCCAGCGCACGCGGATCACGGGCCCGCCCAACCGGCAGGTCACCATGCGGAGCAGGCGCCTAACCACAGCCCGGCGCCTGGTGCGGCGCCGGCAGCCGGCGTCTTCGGTCTGCTTGACCCGGCCCTGCAACGCGCCGTGGCGGATGAGGGCTATACCACACCTACGCCTATCCAGGAGAAGTCTATTCCTCGCCTGCTTGAGGGGCGTGACATTCTCGGCTGTGCCCAGACGGGCACCGGCAAGACGGCCGCATTCACACTGCCAATCCTGCAGCATCTCGTAAAGAATCCACGCCCGCAACCCGGGTTGCGGCCGCGGGTTCTCATACTGGCGCCAACCCGCGAACTGGCAGCTCAGATTGGTGACAGTCTTCGTGCGTACGGTCGCCATATGCGCGCTATTCATACCGTTATCTTCGGCGGTGTTGGCCAGGGACCGCAGGTCAATTCACTCCGGCGGGGAGTTGACATCATTGTCGCCACGCCTGGTCGTCTGCTGGATCTCATGAACCAGCGTCACGCGAACATCAGCGCCGTGGAGATCTTCGTCCTGGATGAAGCCGACCGGATGCTGGACATGGGCTTCATTCCAGACGTGAGGCGCATCATCAGCGCCCTGCCGCCTCGCCGGCAGACGCTGTTCTTCTCCGCGACGCTCGGACATGAGGTCCTGAGCCTCGCAAGGGGCATGGTCCATGACCCGGTGCACGTGACGATAAGCCCCGAGCAGCCGGCCGTCGAGCGGATCGCCCAGAAGATCATGTTCGTGGACCGTGGCAACAAGAACAACCTGCTGGCGTTGTTGCTGAAAGATCCCGCGATGTCGCGGGTGCTGGTTTTCACCCAGATGAAGCACGAAGCCAACAGGGTGGTCGGCCACCTTGAGGATGCCGACATTCCAGCCTCAGCGATACACGGCAACAAGAGCCAGGCCGCCCGGACAAGGGCGCTCGAGGATTTCAAGAGGGGCCGCCTCCGCGTCCTCGTGGCAACGGATATAGCCGCGAGGGGCATAGACGTCGACGGCATCAGTCATGTTTTCAACTACGATCTGCCGATCGAGCCTGAGACATATGTGCACCGCATCGGCAGGACGGCTCGAGCCGGAGCCTCCGGTGATTCCGTGTCATTCTGCAGTGCGCCGGAGCGCGACTACCTGCGCGAGATCGAGCGGCTGATACGGCGTGCAATTCCCGTGGATACGACTCACCCGTATCATTCCGAGCCGGCGCGCGTGGCTACTGGAGCCGCGGCCAAGCCGCCACCACGACACGGTGGCGGTGGCGGTGGCGGTGGACGGGGCGGGAGGTCCGGCGGAGGCGGCGGGCGTGCCGCCTCTGGCCAGAAACGACCCTTCAGGGGCGGCAGCTACGGCCAGCGTTGATAGATTGCGAAACCGCAGGTGGCCGCGGATGAACGCGGCCGCCGTGACAGCAGGCATTCCGCGGACGACCACCACATGGCAGGCGTTACTGCTGCATGAAGTAGTTCGTGCGCTTCTCGCGGGCCATGGTGGTGTCGGGTCCGTGGCCCGGGTAGATGACTGTGTCGTCGGGAAGCCGTGCGAGCGAGGCGAGGGAACGGGTGAGTACCGTTGAACTGCCGCCAGGCAGGTCGGTGCGTCCGACCGATCCGGCGAATAGTGTGTCGCCCGTGAAAAGAACCTTACTGGTCTCGAAGTAGAAGCAAACGCAGCCTGGCGCGTGGCCGGGCGTGTGCAGCACTTTGTAGTGCAATCCACCGTCGGTGTATTCCTGGCCCCCGGTTATGGCGCGAATCGTGCCTTTGGGGCGCCTTGGCGCAACCGTGTAGTAAGGTGGCAGGATGTTTTCCTCTGTGAACGACCACGCCAGGTCGTCGCCGTGCATGGCGACTGGCGCCGGGGCGGCGTCACACACGTCTGCCAGTGCATGGATATGATCCATGTGGCCGTGCGTGAGAAGGTAGGCCGCCA
>JBAXKQ010000061.1:0-16519 GCA_037135275.1 bacterium | reverse complement strand
TGACAACTTCCCCCGCATACGGATAATTTTCGCGACGTTGATCAAGCGACCCGCCAGACGGGCGCAGCTGAGCCCTCCAGAGGAGGGCAGCGGGACACATAAACCCGTGGGACTCTCGAGTTCCACGGGTTATTTTTTTGGAGTCATGATGGCACATTCCGCCGAAAGCCTTAGACGCAAGTCGTCCGTAGCACTGCTCTCGATAGTGTCAAACCTCTTGCTGGTCATCCTGAAAGTCGCGGCCGGACTCCTGATCGGGTCGGTATCCGTATTATCAGAGGCCATTCACTCCGGCATCGACCTGCTTGCTGCATCCATCGCATACGCATCAGTTCGCGCATCGGGAAAACCGGCCGACGACGAACATCCATTCGGCCATGGTAAGTTTGAGAATCTGTCGGGCGCAGTGGAGGCAGTCCTCATATTCGCCGCAGCCGGCTGGATCATAAGCGAGGCCATTCATAAGTTCTTCAATCCGGCGCCCATGGCCATGCTTGGATGGGGAATGGCTGTCATGCTGGTCTCAGCGGTATCGAACTGGATTGTTTCCCGCATGCTCATGAAGGTCGGCAAGGAGACAGATTCGATCGCGTTGCGTGCCGACGCCTGGCATCTGCGGACCGACGTCTACACATCCGCAGGTGTTCTGGTCGGACTGCTTCTCATCTGGTGCGCAAAGCTGGTCAATCCGGCATGGGACATCGCGTGGCTTGATCCGCTCGTGGCAATGGGTGTCGCACTCCTGATCATCAAGGCCGCGTGGGACCTGACCGCGGAAGCCGTTCGTGACCTGCTCGACATGCGTCTCTCCCTCGAAGATGAGGCGTGGGTAAGGCGCCAGGCCAGGAGCCGTCAGACAGTCCGCGGTCTTCACGGCCTCCGTACGCGGAAGGCGGGCCCTTCGCGCTTCATAGAGTTCCATCTCATTGTGGATAAGACCATGACGGTGGAGGACGCCCACAGGATAAGCGACGAACTCGAAGCTGAGATCGCCGGGCACTTCCCCTCATCGCACGTGCTGATCCATGTCGAGCCATGCGGCCAGCCGTGCGCGCCCGAATGCCTGCAGGGATGCCACGTGCGAGCAACCGGGCAGTCTCTCAGCCCGGCGGCATGAGACCTCGCGCCGACAGGCTGTCGACAACCAGGTGCGTTATCAATGGGGGGCGCATCCCGAGAATCGCGTCCAGTATCTCGCCCTTGGGCATACCACAGCCGCTGCATGGTCCGAGCGCAAGCAGGACCTGCTTTCCGGCGGCGATAAAGCCCGGGAGGTCGCCGAGCTCCATCAGGGTCATCGCCCTGATCTCCGTTTCAATCTCTATCGGGCCGCTCTTTGCCAACGGCCGCCAGAGTAAATCGCCTATACATCCGGCTTCCTTGAGGGCTATGAGGGAATTCTTCGACTTCTCCATGTACTGGCGCAGCAGGCAGTGCTGGTCGGACCAGATACTCGCGGATGTGACAATTATGTCGAGGTCCTTCCGGGCGGCATAGCATTCCTCGATACCCTCAAGCTCCTTGAGCCCGGCAAACTGCCTCGTCCTGACCACCGCGGGCGCATGCAGGCCCACAAATCCCGTCTTCACCTGGAGAGCCGGGTCCGGCAGGAAGTACGTGAAGAAGGCGTTCGGATCGGTGGTGGGATCGTACACATCGAACCCGGCCACCATGGAGTGGAAAACCACTGTCTCCGGCAGGCCGTCGGTCGGCTCACGAAGCAGCTGCGCCAGGGCCCACGCCAGTTTGCGCATTGCGTGCCCGCCGGCAAATCCGATGTGCACCTCCTTTTTTGACAGCCCGCATTGCTGCAGCATCTCAACCAGCATTGCCGCAGCGTGATACGCGACATCTTCCGATACCGACGAATGCACCACCTCGACATCCTTCAGCCATCCGCACCGCTTCTTGATCTGCTCACGAAGCGAATGCTCATGCGGAGCTACAAACTTGATCCATCCACGCGAGGCGGCATACGAGATGAACTGGTAGGGATCCTCTCGCCGGATGTCCTCAATACCCTCCGCCCTCAGCGCCCGGACAATCTCCGACGCCGTGTTCCCCCGGCAGAAATGCTTGCACACCGCGGAAAGGACTTCCATCTGATCCAGCCCGCCGTTCGGCCTCCTGAGACCGGATCGTCCAGGCGCAACTGATCCCTCGCCAGCAAATCTCTGCCGCACATCCGAGACCGCCCTTGTTCTCCTTGCCATGGCCAGCTCCTTTCCACTAACAGTTCGCCCACAGTATGCACCTATTCCAACATACTGTAAAGCATGCAACCACACTTAGCTGATGCTTGGACGGCATTGTCGGACCGAAGGCCCCAGTACAGGGCCACAGCCGGCAAGTTGTTCATAAAAGCGTTATTCCTACGGCTTTTTCACTTGCACCCACCATCATACAAGATCTACCTTGAAAACACAGATAGGAAGCCTAAGAACAAACCTACGCACGGACCGACCCAGCGGCGCTTCCATGCCGCGAAACTGTGTGGTGCCGCGCGGTAGGAAGGCGATTCTGTTTGACGGGAACAGGGAAGCATGTTGTCTGTAACCATAATCGGCGATCATCCGCTGGCGCTTGACGTAGCGGGCAATCTCAAGGCGCGGATCGGCACGGTGTTTCTGCGCGGCAAAGCCCTGGTCACACTTCCCGGCATCCACGCCATGCAGCGAAACTACTACGTCGACTTCCTCAACCATGAGCGCAAGTCAAGAGGCGTACGCCCTCTGAGCCGCGACGAGGAGGGTATCGAGTGGGAGAACTCTGTCGACCTCATCATGGAAAACGGAACCATCCTGATCAGGCCGGATCCGGCCCACATGGAACATGCGTTCGCGGCCGACGAACTCCTGCAGGAGCTGGTCTCCAAGAAAGCAATCAAGTTTCTTCACGCCACGGATTCGCAGGTGAAACAGGCCATCAAGGAGCGCGGCGAATTATGGCGGATCGCCCCCCTGCCCAAATCGTCGGATGAGACCATAGACATGATCAACGGCGCCAGGACCGCGATCGGCAATGGCACCATCTACTACTTCAACAAACTGACCGGCACTCGCTACCTGACCTTCAAGGATTTCTCGAAGCTCGAGAGCCTCGACACGAGGTCTCTCGCTCGCCACCTCCAGGAAATTGCGGAATTCTCCACCCGCCAGAACCGCATGGGCAATCCGGAGGTCGATTTCTTCCTCGCCGACTCCTCCTTCTGCTCCGACAGCTTCCAAGGCCGCGACTTTCTCAAGGCAAACCCGGCGCTGCTTTCCAAATGGTACCAGGAATTGAGCAAGCGGTTCATGAAAGCCGTGCCGGTTGACCTGCTTGAAGACGACCTCACCAACCTCGAGTGGCGAAACCGCATGTTTTCTGCGCTAGTCGGGGAACCCTCGGACACTCTCGCCGAGGGAATCCTGCAGGGACTGAGCCCCGAGTTCTTCATGCAGGTCAGATGGCTGCCGGGTGCAAGGATCCAGAACGGCGAGCTGATATGGGACAGGGTCTTCGACGAACAGGAACAGACCACGGGTTGCGACGATACCGGTCAGTTATGCGACTGGCGGGCAAGGAACCTGATCTTCAATTTCAACAGGGATTACACTGACGTGGAATACGTGAACGTCGGCCGGATCGAACGCTCGCTTTCGGAACGCGAACGGAAGATGGAGCGTGAACAGCCCCAGAAACAGCCGGCCGACAATGCATGCCGCGGCGTCTATATCGTGGATCTCAAGAGGAGGGAATCCGAGGGCGCACGAGTACGAATCATCAGGATGCAGAAGTGGGGCGTCGCACACCATCTCGACAACAACAAGGACCTGCTTACAGCCCTGCTGCTGACCGACGAATACACCGAGTACATCCTCGACAGGCGACTCGCCTGTCGCCAGCTCGGCATGAACCTGCCGACGTGGCTGATCACACGGAGTATCAGCGAGGAATACCACGGCTCTCGCAAGGAATTAGACGGCATCACCATTCGAACCCACTATTTCGAACGCGAATACGTCGGCGGGATGGCTACCGCCAACATTCAGCCCCACAAGTTCGCCAGCGACGAGTACGCTCTGGCATTCAGCCATCTCCTCGGTGAAGCAGCCGCGCCGAATATCATAGTAGGCAGGGCCGACCCGAAGAAAGGGGTCCTGTTCGACGACGGCGACGAGATCGTGGTCACCAACGCGCGCGGAGTTCCAAGCAGCATAACGGTCGCGGATCATACCGGCGCATTCTGGGACTACGACCACGACCTGGACGACTCCGTTCAGGCCTATGCCAGGCCGATAGTTTCCAGGCTTGGCTATGTGTCGCAACCCGACCAGTTCCTCGAGGTCTACCTGAACGCTTTCATGGCGCGCCTTCTAAGCCTCCAGATCGAATACAGGGACCGCAGACAGGCGTTCGACACCCTGTTCAAGCACAGAAAGCCGGATGGCCGCGGCAATTTTGCCGACCGTTGGATGGCAGTGCTCAGGCGCCTCGATCAGGTGGATGTCCAGACTCTCACCGACAGGATTCGAAAACAGATCCTGCAATGATGCGTCTGAGCCGTGCCGCTGAACGGCGCCGGCACGCGATCACGCCGCCCGCCCTTCAGGCTTCCGCCCGCCCCTCGCCAGGGATGCCGCAACACCGAACACACAGAGGACGGCGGACACGGCAAATGCAAGCTTGACGCTCTTCATCAATCCGCCAACGTTGCCCGGCCCGATCTCCTCCCGGCCGAGATAGTGGGTCATGATGAGTGTCGCAATTCCCATGCTGAGAACCTGGCCGACGGTCCTCATTGTGCCCAGGGTGCTGGATGCCACCCCGTAGCGCCTGCGCTCCACGGAACTCATCACCGCGTTCATATTTGGGGAAGAGAACAAGCCAAAGCAGAGACCCAGCACCGCCAGCCCTGCCCTCACAAACCACATGTTCGTGGACGGACCCAGAAAGGCGAAGGCGCCCAGCACCACCACCGTCAGCGCCATGCCGGCCGAGGCAAGCGTGCCGGCAGGAATGCGGTCTGACAACCGCCCGGTCAGCGGGGACACAACAGCCATGACCACCGGCTGAATCAGGAGCACCATCCCGGCCTCGGAGGCGGTCAGTCCCCTCTGGAACTGGAGATACAGATTCAGCAGGAATACGACTGCCATTGTCGCAGAGTAGTTTATCAGGGCCGCAAGGTTCGAGAAGACGAAGGCCGGATTCCTCGAGAACACCTCCACCTCAAGCAGCGGGCTTTTTAAGCGGGATTCCATCCGCACAAACACCCCGAAACAGATCAACCCCAGAACAACAAGCGGGACTCCGTACCAACCTGACAGCCTGGTGAGGCCGTACATGAAGGCGATCAGCGCAATACCCCAAGCCAGGGTGCCGGCGATATCGAACGAATCGTCCGCCGCCGCAGGATGTTCGCGCTCCAGCGCCAGCGCCGCCATCACAGTGGCCAGCAATCCGGCGGCGCCACCGGCAACAAATACCCATTCCCAGCCGAGGAACCTGGTAATGAGGCCGCCCAGCGGGGGCCCGAGGGAAAGTCCAAGGTAGACCGCCGCCACATTCCAACCCAATACTCTCCCGCGATCAGGCAGCGGAGTGACCGTCATGAGTATGGCCGTGCCGGTTGCAAACCCCATAGCCGCGCCCACCCCTCCAAAAATGCGGCTCGCCAGCAGGATGGCGTAGGACGGAGAAATAGCGGATGCAAAAGACGAAACCGAAAACAGTACCATGCCAGCGACGAAGACTTCCTTCTTCCCGACAATATCCGCAAGACGTCCGGCAGGAAGAAGACTCGCGGCCGTGGCCAGCAGATATGCCGTCACAATCCAGCCCAGTCCGGCGGCGCTGAGGGAGAATTCCGACCCGATGCACGGGGACGCCACCGTCACGGCGGAAGACATGAAAGGCACCACGAAAGACGCGATGCCGGCCACGACTGCGGTGGTCTGCCTGTGGTTGGTCATCTAAAAAGAAGATTCATAAGGCCGGGGCCATTCATGGCCCCGAGCCCCCCCTTCAGGCACGATATCTCGTCGTATTGCATGATGCCATCAGGCTTGCTGCCGGCCATTCGCACGGCAACCGGAACCGGGTTGCGGGTGTGTTTGCCGAGCCGCACCGGCACCGGATGATCCGCCAGCACGGCGGCATCAACGCCGGTTCCCGCCGCTGAAAGCACCCTTGCGATGATGCGTGAGTCAAAGTCCTCGATGGCGGCGATCTTCTTCTGCAGGTTCTGCTCGTGCGACACCTCGTCTATGCCCTCGACGTGCAGGTACACCAGGTCATGCGTCTCAAGCGCCTTGACCGCGGCATCCGCCTTACCCTCATAGTTCGTGTCGATGTAACCGGTGGCGCCAGGAACTTCCAGTACATCCATTCCAAGGCATCGCCCCAGTCCCTTGATCACATCTACAGCGGAAATGACCGCGCTCGATATGCCGTACTTCTCCCGAAGCGTCTTCAACGCACCCGCCCTGCCCCCGCCGCAGGGCCAGATGCCATTGACAAGCTGCCGGCCTTCGGATGCGAGCCTCTTGTTGACCGGATGGCGCACCAGGATGTCCGCCGCATCGGAAATGAGCTTCCTGAGCAGGGCCGCCGTCTCCTCCGCCGCCGGTTCGATCGCCCGTGGAAGGCAGTCCACAACACGATCGCCGTGGTGATCATCCGGCTTTTCCGTTTTGACCCGGGGCGAAAACCGCGGGTCAGAGAGAACAAGAATATGCCTGTAACTGACCCCCTGGTGAAACCTGACACCACCGGCCCCAAGCTCGCTGTTCAACGCTTTTATCAGCTCGGCGGCATCATCGTCGCCAACATGGCCACCGGAGAAGTCACGCAGAACACCGCCGTCATCAACAGTGGTGAGGTTGACACGAAAGGCTATATCGCCAGGCCCGAGGGGGATCCCCCTGCCGGCGGCCTCGATCGGCCCCCGTCCGCAGTATTCCGTCGGCACATCACAGCCCAGCACCGACATGTTCGCCACCTCACTGCTTGTCGGGAAACCCTCAAGCAGCGTGGAGAGAGTGCCGCTCCTGCCGTCGCGTGCAATAGAATCCATCGCCGGCGTCCGCGCGTATTGAAGCGGCGTCTTTCCGCCTATGGCCTCAACCGGCTCGTCTGCCATTCCATCGCCAAGAAATATGACTGTCTTCCGCTTGTTCATGGTTTCAGGAAACCCCCGCACTCGCGCTTTTGGCGAGTTGCGGGATACTGTCACCCGTGCCGGACCTTGTCAAGAAACCACGCATGACCCACACATTCCCGCCCTGGCAGGCATAGCTGCGGGGATCGTGCGCCCCTCATCCGCGAAGAGCGTGTCGGCACACGGACCCAAACATGGAACACCATCCGTGCTCTGCGAAACCCTTGAATTTTGCCTTTCTTCGCAGGCGGAATTTCAATACCCTCTCCCCCTGCTGTTGTGTACAGGACCGCGTCGCCACGACGTAGCCACGGCATGAAAGGTTGGAAATGAGGATACTGTCGGGAATTCAGCCATCGGGAAAACTGCATCTCGGAAATTACTTCGGGATGATGAAGCCCGCCCTGGAACTCCAGAAGCACGGCCAGGCGTTCCTCTTCATTGCAAATTACCACGCACTGACAACAGTGGACGACCCGAAGCTCCTCCGGGAGAACACGCTGGACGTCGCCCTTGACTTCCTCGCCTGCGGACTTGATCACACCCGCACTGTATTCTTCAGGCAGAGCGACGTCCCTGAGGTTACCGAACTCACCTGGCTTCTGTCCACAGTTACACCGATGGGCCTCCTCGAAAGATGCCACTCTTACAAGGACAAGATAGCAAAGGGAATCGCGCCAACCCACGCCCTGTTCTCATACCCGGTGCTGATGGCGGCGGACATCCTTGCCTACCAGTCCAACACGGTGCCGGTCGGCCAGGACCAGAAACAGCACGTGGAGGTCACTCGCGACATCGCAATGAAATTCAACAACCAGTTCGGCCCGGTTTTCACGATTCCCGAGCCGTCCATCAGGGAAACTGTTGCGGTGGTACCCGGAATCGACGGCAGGAAGATGTCCAAGTCATACGACAATCACATCGAACTCTTCGGGGCCGAGAAGGCGACACGGGCGAGGATAATGCGCATAGTGACAGACAGCACCCCCATGGAGAGCCCGAAAGATCCGGACAAGTGCAACGTCTATGCGCTCTACCGGCTCATTGCGAGCCCGGAAGAGGCCAACGCAATGGCCCAACACTACCGGGCCGGCGGCTACGGCTACGGCCAGGCGAAAAAAGCCCTTGCCGACGCAGTGGTGGAGTATTTCAAGGAGTTCAGAACAAGAAGGGAAGAGCTCCGGAAGGATCTCGGAAGCGTTGAGGAGATTCTGCGCAAGGGGGCCGAGGTGGCGAGGCACGAGGCGCGGAAAACCCTGGACAAGGCGCGCAAGGCAGTCGGGATAGCCTGAGAGGATCATGTCTGCAATATCCATACCTGAAGAACACAAGGTGCGCCTCGAAGTTTTCGAGGGCCCGCTCGATCTGCTCCTCTACCTGATAAAAAAGGAAGAGGTGGACATATACGACATCCCGATCGTGAAGATCTCCGACCAGTACATGGAGTATCTCAACGTCATGCGGATGCTCGACCTCAACATTGCCGGCGAGTTCCTGGTCATGGCCGCCACGCTGATGCTCATCAAGAGCAGGCTTCTGTTGCCGCCCGAGGACCGCCCCGCTGTCGAGGAGGAGGAGGAAGATCCGCGCTGGGAGCTGATACGACAGCTCGTCGAGTATCGAAAGTTCAAGGAGGCGGCAGTATTCCTGCAGGGCAAGGAAATCCAGCAGGAAAACATGTTCGCCCTCGGGAGCCACTCTGTCGAACTCGGTCCAGATCCGGGCCTGCGCATCGAGGACGTCAGCATTTTCGACCTGATCGCCACCTTCAACTCGATCCTCAAGGAACTCCCTACGGAGGATCTGAGCACCCTTTTCACCGCCAGCTACAACGTCCCCGACAAGATCGAATCGATACTCGGCGCACTGGCAGGCAAGGAGGCTGTGCCATTCTCGGCACTCTTCAGTCACATGACCCATCGGCAGGAGATCGTCTGCACTTTCCTGGCCGTCCTTGAGTTGATAAGACTCAGGCAGATAAAGGCGTCACAGGATACCCTCTTCGGGGAGATTGTGATCATGGGCATAAAGGAATAGCAGTCTGCAAGCAGAGAAGAGAGGACAGGGCATGACGACCGACACCAAGATGCCGGAACTGAAGGAGATACTCGGTTCCCTGATTTTTGCCGCGAGACACCCGATCCCGATTTCGGAAATGCGCAGGGTTCTCGCGGATGTCGCGAAGGCGCAGGGCGGCTTCGCCGCCGCCTTCGGCGAACTCCGGGATGCGGATATCGCCGAGGCGCTCAAGCAGTACGCTGCCGACCTCGAGAAGGCCGGCCTCGGATTCCGCCTCACGGAGGCTGCCGGCGGCTCCAAGTACCAGAGCGACGACAGGTGCGGGCCGTGGGTCAGGACATTCCTCAACACCGACAAGACCCACAGGTTGTCCAGACCCTCGCTTGAAACCCTCGCCATCGTCGCGTATCGCCAGCCGATAACCCGTGTCGAGATCGAGGCGGTCCGCGGAGTGAACGTCGACCACATCATCGCCACTCTGATGGAAATGGAACTCGTGCGAATGGTCGGCCGCAGCGAGGCGCCAGGCAGGCCAATGCTCTTCGGCACCACAAAGAAGTTCCTCGAGCACTTCGGCTTGCAGAGCATCCAGGCGCTTCCCGGCATAGAGGAGCTCGCACGCGCCGAGAAACTGCGCGCCGCCACAAAGGCGGACGCACCCGCCGCCGCTGAGCCAGCCCTCCTTGAAACACAGCCCCATCCGGCTGACGAAAGCCCCGCAGTCGATGTGGCTGCAGCTCCGGCAGAGGCCGCGACAGAGCCCCTGGCGCAAGCCCCCGCCACCGACAACTTGGAAGAGGGCGCTGATGACGCCGCGAAGGAACCCGCCGCCGTGCCCGAAGCCGATGAGGAAGCAGTGGACGAGGATGATGCCGGGGACGAAGAAGACGACGAGGATGAGGACGAATACGAAGACGACGACGAAGATGATGATGAAGATGACGACGAGGAAGAAGAGAAGTAGATCAGCGAGGACCAACAATGACTCTCGAGGAACTCAGGAAGCAGATAAATGAAGTCGACCAGAAGCTCGTCGCCCTGCTGAACGAGAGGACCCGCACCGCCGTCGAGATCGGCAAGATCAAGGAAAGCCAGGGCCTGGAACCATACGACCCGGGCCGCGAGAAGAAGGTGCTGGAGCGGGTTGCCGGCCTCAACCATGGCCCGCTGGATAGCACCTCGCTCAAGGCTATCTACCGGGAAATCATGTCGTCGGCCCTCGCGATCGAGAAACAGGTCAAGGTGGCATACCTTGGACCGGCGGCGACATTTTCCCACGGCGCCGCTCGGAGCAGGTTCGGCACGAGTGTCGAATATATGGCCTGTGAAACCGTCGCGGACATCTTCCATGCCGTGGAGACCAGGACAGTAAATTACGGCGTTGTGCCGGTCGAGAATTCGATCCAGGGCCCGGAAGCACCAACGCTGGATTGCTTCGTCAACACCACGCTGAAGATTTGTGCCGAGATTGTGTACCCGATTTCATTCTGCCTCATGTCGCGTTCGCCACGCGAGAGGATCAAGCGGATATACAGCCATCCCCAGGGATTTGGCCAATGCCGCCGCTGGCTGCAGATGGAAATGCCCGGCGTGGAGCAGATACCCACCGCCAGCACGGCCAGGGCCGCCGAGCTCGCTTCTGTGGAAAAGGGCGCCGCGGCCCTCTCCAGTTCACTCGCGGCCGAGATATACAAGCTGGATGTGGTCGCTTCCAGCGTCCATGACGTAGCAGGCAACGAGACGAGGTTCATGGTGCTTTCAAAGACCCCGGTCAAGGCCTCCGGCAACGACAAGACATCCCTGATCTTCGGCGTCAGACACACCGCCGGCAGCCTCTATAAGGCGCTGGAGGCGTTCAGGAAGTTCAAGCTGAACATGACGAAGATAGAGTCGCGCCCGAGCAGGTCGAAGGCCTGGGAATATTACTTCTTCGTCGATTTCGAGGGTCACATTGACGAGCCGAACGTTGCCAGGGCACTTAAAGCCCTGTCAGCCCACTGCTCTCTCCTGACTGTGCTCGGCTCCTACCCAAAGGCGCTTTGAACTGGTGGGTAGACGAAAGAACGGAAACGCCGTCGCGGGGACCCGTAGGCATGGGCATCATTTCACAAATCGCAGGCAGATTGAACGGCAGCTCTGAAGCCTATGAGCCGGGCCGCCCGATAGAGGAAGTCGCCAGGACCATCGGATTCGAGAATCCCGACGACATCATCAAGCTGGCGTCAAACGAGAATTCGCTCGGCCCGTCGCCGCTGGCCGTGAAGGCCATGCGCGACGACGCCTCCCGCATGCATCGGTACCCGGATGGCACCGTGTTTGCGTTGACACGCGCGCTCGCATCAACGCTGCGTATCCCTCCCGGCAGGCTCATCTTCGGCAACGGCAGCAACGAATTGATCGACTTTGTCGGAAAGGTGTTCCTCGAACCCGGGACCGGCATCATAACAGCCAGCCACACGTTCGCCTTCTACAAGCTGGTCGCCGACATGGGCCGGGCAGACACAATCAAGGTTCCAATGCGCCGCATGACCCACGACCTTGATGCCATGCTTGCCGCCATAGGCCCGAAGACGCGAATTGTGTTCGTCGCCAACCCGAACAATCCGACCGGTACAATGGTTTCAGCCCGCAGCCTTGATCGTTTCATGAACCGCATCCCGCCGCACGTTCTCGTGGTGCTTGATGAGGCCTACGTGGAACTCCTGCCGCCCGGCATGCAGCCGGACAGCCTCAAGTACCTCGAGCAGGGACGCAGTGTCATCGTAATACGGACGTTCTCAAAGACGTACGGCCTGGCCGGTCTCCGAATCGGATACGGCGTGGCCACGGAGGAATGCGTCACCCTTCTGAATCGCGTCAGGCAGCCCTTCAACGTGAACGCAATGGCGCAGGCGGCGGCTCTTGCCGCGCTGGACGACAAATCCCATGTGGCAAAAACCCGCCGCATGGTACAATCCGGGCTGGCGTATTACGGGAAGGCCTTCAAACGCCTTGGACTGAGCTATGTTCCGTCCGTGGTCAATTTCGTGCTGGTCAGGACGGGAAAAGGACGCGATGTGTTCGAAGCCATGTTGCGGGAGGGCGTGATCGTGCGCCCGATGGACGGCTACGCCCTGCCGGAGTACATTCGGATTACGGTTGGAACCAGGGAGGAGAACGAACGTTGCATAAGGACCCTCGCAAGAGTACTCGGAAGACAGCGGTAGCGGCAAAACAGCGCGTGACAATCATGGGGCTGGGCCTGATGGGCGGCTCACTGGGTCTGGCGCTGCGCAAGGGGCGGAACCCTCCTTTTGTGTGCGGCTACGCGCGCCGGGCGGAAACCCGGAAAAAGGCGCTTGAGATGGGCGCGGTGGACGCGGTGTTTGCATCCCCGCAGGAAGCGGCCCGGGGCGCTGACATAATAGTGGTCTGCACCCCGGTGCTGTCCATGGCGCCACTGGCGAAGGAATTCGCACAGGTCCTGTCGCCCGGGGCCGTCGTCACCGACGTTGGCAGCACCAAACAGTTCCTTATCTCACAAATGGCCGCGTTGCGCGTACCGTTCATCGGCAGCCATCCCATAGCCGGCTCGGAGAACAGCGGGCTGAAAGCCGCGCGCGCCGACCTCTACCGGGAAACCGTGGTCATCCTCACGCCGACCGACAAGACCGAAGACAGCGCTGTCGCAAAACTGTCGGCGCTCTGGCAATCGGTGGGAGCGGAAACAATCACCATGCCGGCCGGCGAACATGATTCGCTCATAGCCGCCACCAGCCACCTCCCGCACCTCCTTGCCGCGCTGCTCGTCAGGCATGTCGCCGAGATCAACAGCAAGATGGCCCCGGAGTTGTGCGGCAGCGGCTTCCGCGATACAACCCGGATCGCCGACGGCTCCCCGGAGATGTGGCACGACATAGTCGCGACAAACGCGCCGGCGGTCCGCCGGGAACTGAGAAAGTTCCGCAAGCTGCTCGATTCATGCCTGATGATGATAGACAAGGGCGACTTTGCCTCCATCAGGCACTTCCTTGGCAAATCGCAAAAACAGCGGAGGCGCATCCTGTCGGCCCAGAATTGACAATCATGAACGAAACACTCGTCATCGCAATTGATGGTCCGTCGGCATCGGGCAAGTCCACCGTGGCCCGTGGCGTCGCCATGGCCCTCGGCTATGTCCACGTCGACTCCGGCGCGCTCTATCGCGGCATCACCTGGAATGCCATCACAGCGGGAATCGACGCGGCCGACAGGCAGAGGCTTGTCACCCACATCAACGGTTGCAATCTTCAGTTCAAGGTCGTCGAGAACACAGTCAGGTTCACCATCAACGGTACCGACCCATGGCCTTTCCTCAGGTCTGACTCGGTACGGGCAAACGTCAGTACGGTCGCGGCTGTACCGGAGGTCCGCGAACGTGTGGTCCAATGGCTCAGGCGGATGACGCTCTTCGGAAACCTCGTCATGGAGGGACGCGACATCGGATCGGTTGTCTTCGCCAATAGCCGGTTCAAGTTCTACCTCGACGCCGACCCGGCCGAACGGGCCCGCAGGCGCTGCAGCGAACTGGCAGCAAGCGAAAACACCAGCCTGGAGGCAGTCCGGAAGGCCCTTGAAAGCCGGGACAGGAAGGACTCCGCCCGCGATGCGGCTCCACTCAAGATCGCGGAAGGCGCAACGGTCATTGACACCACCCCGATGACCATCGATCAGGTGGTTGCCTTCATAGTCGACCATGTCAGGACCAATAATCCCGCATAGTACCGCAACGGCACGGGGTTCCACACAAGGCATTACACGCCTCAACCGCCTTCACATCCGAAGATTGCCGTTGCAAGAGGGGCCCCAACGTTGTAGTGTTGCTGGCTTATGAACACGAAGCAGAAAGAAGATTGCATTGAGGCCGAGGGTGTGGTGCTGAAGGTCCTGCCGGCCACTATGTACCGCGTCCGCCTGGAAGGCGGGCATGAAATCCTCGCTCATATCTCGGGCAAGATGCGCAAGCATTTCATCAAGATCGCCACCGGCGACAAAGTGACGGTCGAGATCTCGCCATACGACCTGACCAAGGGTCGTATCTCATTCCGGCACAAGAACTGAGCCCGTATTCACGCACAGGAAGAGCGCACGGGCGCCAGGCCGTGGCTACTTGAGGCCGTAGTGTGTCATGCATTTCGTAAAGTCTGCCGGAAGTGGCGCGGTCACGCGAACTTCCCTGCCTGACAACGGATGTACGAAGCGCAGGCTGGCCGCATGCAGCATCTGCCGCGGCACGCCACGGTAGTCGGCTCCAACCTCACGCCCAGCCCCGTAGGTCCGGTCGCCGAGAACACGATACCCGATCGCAATCAAGTGCCGCCTGATCTGGTGGGTCCTGCCTGTCTCGATGCGCACAAGCAGGTGGCTTGCCCGCCTGTTGCCGCTCAGCAGCTCGAGATGCGTCACCGAATGCTCCCCGGCTATCGGCTGGTCGATGGTCCGGAACTTCTCCCTGACCATGCCCTCGACAAGTACGTGGTATCGCTTGTCCACCCTGCGGTGCCGGAACAACAGGACCATTTCATCCAGAGCCTTCCCGCTGATCGCAAACATCAGGCAGCCCGTGGTGTCGCGGTCCAACCGGTGTACGGCCGAAAGACCAGGGAGATGAAGGTCGGACTGGAGCTCAAGCTCGAGGCTGCCCGGGCCACAGGCCAGAATGCCCGCAGGCTTGTCCGCCACAATGAGGTGTTCGTCACGAAAGAGAATCCGGTGACCGCTGCCGGGAGCCTCCCTGGCAACCGGACCGGGGGCCGGGGCCGCAATATCCACACGATCACCGGCGTGAAGCTGGTGACGGGCCATCCACACACGCCGGCCATTGACAAAGACATCCCGCCGGTCAAGCGCAGCCTTTGCCTGCCTCTTTGAAAGGCCGAGTTCCTCAGCCAGAAACTCCAGAAGCGTCCGGCCTGACGCCGCCGCAGTAACCAGCAGCCGTCCAGCGTTGACAGGTTCCGGCATGACAAACCCCTTTCTCGATCGGCGCAACAATGCACTTTGAGGCAGTATCTACCCGCCCGGGGCTGTCTTTCATGACACTCCCGTGTATCGTGGCACACCCGGAGCGGTGCCCTACAGAGACCGATACACCCAGCGCAAACCAGCGCAGCCACACTGATACGGGAATCTTCATAACCCCTCCCTGCGCAACCTACCTCATTCGGCTTGCCCGGTCCAGAGTATCACGCTCCCTGCCTGTGAGACTGTGCAATCCCTTCTCGGCGACCTTCTCAAGGATGCGGTCAACCTCCGCTGCCGGCGGATGAAGCCGCATCCGCCGGGCGGATGCCACCCTGGCCATGAGTCTGCTTATCCATCCGGGCCCCTGAAACACCTCGTCGACAGGGTGGTCCGAAAGGCCGA
The DNA here is from genome assembly GCA_037135275.1 of bacterium. Lineage (GTDB taxonomy): Bacteria > Verrucomicrobiota > Kiritimatiellia > SPBP01 > SPBP01 > JBAXKQ01. The sequence continues at coordinate 972 of JBAXKQ010000061.1, read as the reverse complement.
ATGCGTACCTGCGCGCCAGCCGCACTGCATAAAGGTAGCCAGCAAGGCCGCCAGCAAGGTGCGCTGAATGCGCGACACCACCACCCTCCGACAGGAGCACCACCATCAGCAGGGATATGAGCCCGAAGATGATGGCAAGCGTCCTGGCGGCTACCGTCACAGGAAGCACAAACATCAGCAACAGCGTGACCGGCCTGTGCGGGAACAACCCGGCAAATGCGCCAAGAACACCAAAAACCGCCCCCGACGCCCCGATGCAGTACCCTCCCGATTGCTGACTGAGAAGGAGCCAGCCTATTCCGCCCATGATCCCGCAACCGAAGTAGAGCAACAGGAACCGCTTTGTCCCGATGGCGCGCTCGACGTCCGGCCCCATGAAGTAGAGGCCGATCATATTCATGAAGATGTGCAGCAGGTTCACGCGGCTGTGAAGGAACATATAGGTGACAAGCTGCCAGGTCCACCCATGGAGAATGCCTGCCTTGTGCAGGCTGAACAGCCTCTCAATGCCGGGCCACCCGAACACGTTCCACGCCAGCAACTGACAAAGAAAGACTGCGCCCGTGACAATCAGGATAATCCTCACTGCCCGCGTCAGCCGCGGTAGCGCCAGATATTGTTCTCCCTGCACCCATGGACTCATGCTCCCCATTGTAGCAGAGCCGCCGGCCTCTCCAAGCCCGCATATTTCCCATAACACCTGCTGCACAAAACCCCCGCATTGGTCGGAATCCCACGCCAACAGCCCCGCTCCCGGCCGCCTCGCCGCTCATTCTTTCATCGCATCCACCGGCAGAATATGCGTATATAGGGAACATGCTGCGAAAGGGAATCATATGGGCCGGTTGAGGCGGTTCTTTCTACCGAAACTCGATAGAACACTCCTGGTGAGGGTGGCCGTTATTGCCTTTGCCGCCTACATCATCTTCGGCCACATTCTCATTCCTGTGGTGCTGTAGGGTCACAGCATGG
>JBAXKQ010000060.1:0-16604 GCA_037135275.1 bacterium | reverse complement strand
TATCGGGACGCGAATGGCTGCGGCACCGAACCTGGATGGATTCGACAGGACTGAAGTATCCCCCTTGTGCAGGGCAACCATCTGGACGAACCTGGCGAAGGCCTCACCGGAGGAGAGTTTGGCGCGCAGCATGGTTGTGGCATAGCTTTCCGTTGTCGTAACTTTCGCGAGAACGAGCATCCTGGCGCAGAGGGCTAGTGTCAGGTCTATGATGTCGCGCGGTCCTCCGCCCTTGAGTACCTCAATGGCCTCTATGACCTCGAGTGTGTTGCCTGCGGTGCGGCCGAGCGGCTGGTCCATGTCGGTGATAAGAGCGGTGGCGGCCTTTCCCATGTGTCTTGCGACTTCAAGCAGTGCCGTTGCCAGCGCCTTCGCATCAGCCCCGGTTTTCATGAACGCGCCGCGGCCGCACTTCACGTCAAGCACCAGCCCATCGAGTCCTGCGGCAAGCTTCTTGCTCATGATGCTGGCGACGATCAGTGGAATCGAGGGGACGGTGCCTGTTACATCGCGCAGCGCGTAGAGTTTGCGGTCGGCCGGGGCAAGCCTTTCGGTCTGGCCGATGATGGAACACCCGCACTTGGAAATGATGCTGACGAACTCCTTCTCGGACAAGTCAGTGCGGTAGCCTGGAATGGATTCAAGCTTGTCGAGCGTGCCGCCGGTGATGCCAAGGCCACGGCCGGAGATCATTGGAACTGCCAGGCCGCAGCACGCTGCGAGGGGAGCGAGAACAAGCGAGATCTTGTCACCGATTCCGCCTGTCGAGTGCTTGTCTATCCGCGGCAGTTTGATTGATGTTGTGTCAACAAGGTCGCCGGACATCATCATGACATTTGTGAGGATGGCGGTTTCGGCAGATGTCATGCCGCGCAGCAGTATGGCCATTGCGAGGGCCGACATCTGGTAGTCCGGAATCGTGCCGCTGGTGAATCCACCTATGAAGTAGCGGATATCGTCCTCCGACAGCTCCTGCCCGTCGCGTTTCTTCTCGATGATCCACTGCGGTAGCATTGGACTCTTATAGAACCAGCGGGATCGGGTGTCAACCAGGCGGTTTGCATCTTGAGTTGATGACTCGTGTTCCTGTATGGTCCCGTTTCACCTGAGGCCACAAATGTCCACTGAGAACGACCTGATCGGCAAATCAAGCGGGGGGACCGGCGACGACGAGGGCGCTTTGAGGCGATCCCTGAGGCAGGTTACTGTCGCATGGCTGTTTGGTGCGGTCTGGATGTACATCATCAGCAGTGCGGCATTCACGCGCTACGGGGAATTGCTGGGACTGTCGAAGTTCGGGTTCGGCCTGCTGGCGGCGCTGCCATGTGCAGCCAGCCTTGTTCAGATCCCCGTTGGATACTTTGTCGAAAGGTTCGGGCATCACAAGACCGTATTCATTGTGGCCGGTGTGATGCACCGGGGAACATGGGTTCTTGTCGGGCTGGTGCCGCTGCTTCTGCCGCATCCTCTCTGGCCCGCCGGATTGCTCGCATTTGTGTTTCTGCAGGCGGTGCTGGGAAATGTGCCGGTGCCGGTGTGGTACACCTGGATGGGTGAACTCGTGCCAGCGAGTATTCGCGGCAGGTATTTCTCCAGGCGGAGCATGTTCGGCCAGTTTGTCGGGCTGGTGACAATAGTGATTGTCGGTGCGGTGCTGGACGTTGCCGACGGCTTCGGCCCGATGGTGGTGACGGACACAATCTCCATCATGATGATCGCGGCCGGGCTGATCGGCACGATCGATTTCCTCTGCTTCCTGCCAGTCATTCCGCCAGTGGCCCAGCGTGCTGGCTCAAATGTGGCGTTGAAGGACATCATGCTCAAGCCGCTCCGGGACCGCAACTTCCTGAAGTTCGTCGGATTCTGGGCCACAATGACGCTCGGAATCGGACTGATGGGGCAGTTCCTGTGGCTCTACCTTCTCCAGGAACTCGGGTTCAGCAAGCTGAAGGTGAACATCCTCCTGCTAGGGGTTCCCCTGCTTGTGACCGCGGCCGGGGTGTGGATTTGGGGCAGGGTCATCGACCGCTTCGGGAGAAGGCCGGTGCTGGTTATCTGCGGCTTGATGGTTAGCCTTGGCGGTATTGCCTGGGTGTTCGTGACCAGGGATCGCTTGTTCCCTGCTTACGCTGTTGTGCTCATCACGACTTTTGCGTGGCCGGGCATCGATCTCGCGAACTTCAATATCCTTGTGGGCATGTGCGAGTCGCTCGGCAATCGAAAGTACCGTATGGGATACATCATGATCTACAGCATGATAGGGGCGATCGCCGGTTTTACCAGCGGCATTGTTGGCGGTACTATAGCTGAGCAGATAGGCGACTGGCATGGGACGATCCTGGGCTGGCCAATGACGTACCACCGGGTCCTGTTCACCCTGTCTGCCGGACTGCGGCTGCTTGCGCTGCTCTGGCTTATCGGGCTGGTTGACGCGCGGTCAAACAGCACACGGGAGACGTTGAAGTACATGGCAGGTGAGCTGGTGCTGAACATCCAGCAAGCTGCCGCGGTCCCTTTCCGCGTCGCCGGATGGGTGGGGCGGTGGACGTACAAGCTGAACCAGAAGGGGCCGCAGGACCCCAAACGGTCGTGAGCATCGTGCGCGCGTTCTTCGGGCATTTCGCTGCTTCAAATCAGGTTCAGGTGAGGATACTATCCGGGTAACTGAGCGACCATTCTTGCGGGATCTGGAGTCCGGCACATGAGGAAGTATTCCATTTTCGCAGTGGATGACGAGGATGACATCCTCAATCTCCTCGCATTCAACCTGACCAGGGAAGGTTTCGCGGTGTCAACCGCGGCGAACGGGGAGGATGCCATCAAGGCAATCCCGGTCAAGATGCCGGACCTGGTTCTTCTGGATCTCATGCTGCCGGGGCTCGACGGCCTGGCAATATGCCGGATTCTGAAGAATGACCCGAAGACCGCCTCCATACCTATCATCATGGTCACCGCCAGGGGGCGGGAGGCCGATATCGTTGCGGGCCTCGGGATGGGCGCCGATGACTATATTGCCAAACCCTTCAGCATGAAGGTGCTCGTGGCGCGGGTACGGGCCGTGCTGCGTCGCAAGGCGGAGCGTCCGGCGGATCCCGAAGCTCCCGTACGGATCCATGACCTGTGTATGGATCCAGCGCGCCATGAGGTGAAGGTTGCAGGCAAGGCCGTTGAGATGACCTTCTCGGAATTCCGTATTCTCCACTTTCTGGCCAGCCAGCCGGGCCGGGTAATGACGCGAGAGCAGATTGTTGACGCCGTCAGGGGAGCCGACTACGCTGTTACTGACAGGGCTGTTGATGTCCAGATTGTCGGGATCCGGAGGAAGCTCGGCTCCCATGCTGATTGCATCGAAACTGTCCGTGGGGTTGGATACCGCTTCAAGGAGTAGCGCGATGAGGTTGCTTTGGAGAGTCTACGGTTGCTTCGTCCTCTGCATTCTTGTGGCCGTTGCCGTGACAACATGGTACGCGGACCGGACCCTGAGGCAGTTCCATGAGGAGCAGGTGGCCGGCGATCTGCTGATCCGGGCACGGGTGCTCGCCAACGAACTCGCCCCGCTGTTTCCCGGCGTGAGTTCCGCCGAGATAGACAGGCGGTGCAAGGAGTTGGGCCGCCTTGCCGGATCCAGGGAAACCGTGGTGCTGCCGGACGGAAGAGTGGCCGGCGATTCCGACGACTCTCCTGCCGGGATGGAGAACCACAGGGGCCGGCCGGAGATAGCGGCCGCGATGGGCGGCCGGGTCGGCAGGGCCGTGAGGTTCAGCGATACTTCCAGGCGTTACATGCTGTATATGGCCGTGCCGGTCGTGAGCGCCGATTCGGTAGTTGCGGTTGTCCGGTCTTCTGTGGCCCTCTCGGTGATCGATAAGACGCTCGAGGCCGTGTACAGGCACATCGCCTATGGTGGAATCGCGATGGCACTCCTGTCGGCTGCGCTTGCCTTCTACCTCTCACGGAGGATAAGCCGGCCGCTGGAGGAGGTTGGCCGGGTTGCCGCGCGGCTGGCCGGGGGCGACCTTGATGCAAGGGTGCCGGTGGCTGAGAGTGGCGAGGCGGCAACGCTTGCCAGGACCCTTAACCGCATGGCGACGCAGCTGAAGGAGAGGGTGGATACCCTGTCACGGCAGGGCAGCGAGCAGAGGGCGGTCCTCGCAAGCATCGCGGAGGGTGTACTGGCTGTTGATCTCCATGAACGTATTATCGACCTCAACCAGTCCGCCGCCCTTCTTCTGGACCTGGTGCCGGGGCAGGCCAGGGGTCGCAGTATCCAGGAGACGGTGCGGAATGTCGACCTCCAGAAGTTCATAAGAGCGACCCTCCAGTCGGGGGGATCCGGCGAAGCGGATATCACTCTCCATGGTGCGGGGGAACACCACATTCACCTGCACGGAACAACAATGTCTGATGCCGATGGATCCAAGCTCGGGGTGCTCGTTGTCCTGAACGATCTCACACGGCTGAAGCGGCTTGAAACCGTCAGGCGTGATTTCGTGGCCAATGTGTCGCATGAGCTCAAGACTCCCATAACTACACTGAAGGGCTGTGTGGAAACCCTCTCAGGTGCAACCGACCTCAGGAAGGAGGATTCGGAACGATTCATCGGCATGATGCGTCGCCACATCGATCGCCTCGACGCCATCGTTGAAGACCTTCTGATCCTTTCCAGAATCGAGCACGATACCGGGCACGGGCAGGTGCCGGTGGAGCCTCGTGCCGTCTGCGACTTCCTTCGTGAGGCAATCCAGGCGTTCGCCGCCGCCGCGGAGGCAAAACGTATTGCCGTGAATCTTGAATGTCAAGGCGACCTGATCGCTCCCATGAACGCGGCATTGCTCGAGCACGCGGTTGGGAACCTGATCGATAACGCGATCAAGTACAGCGAGCCCGGCACGAAGGTCGTGGTTGCCGCCTTGCCGGTCGACGGCTGGATCGAAATCAGGGTGACGGATCAGGGGTCAGGCATCGAAAAGAAGCACCAGGAACGGATCTTCGAGCGGTTCTACAGGGTCGACACGGCGAGAAGCCGGGGGCTGGGTGGAACTGGGCTGGGGCTTGCAATCGCCAGGCACTCAGTGCTGGCTCATCACGGGACAGTAACGGTTGAGAGCTCACCCGGCCACGGCAGCACCTTCCGGATACGCATTCCCGCCGGGCATGCCTGAGCCTGCAGGCGCACCGCAACCCGCTATCCCTGCCTAACACACTTCTAACACAACACCTGTTGCCGGTGGGCTTCAGATTGAGCTACCCTTGGCGCTGATATGTTTTAGCTCCTGGTGAGTGCGATGGAAGGTGACATGAACGGGACTTGGTACAATATGATGCAGGCGGTGCGGCTCAGCCATCCCCGGCTGCCTTCAGCTATTGCGTCGATCAGGCGGCATGCCTGGCACGGCTTGTGGAAGGCTGCTGCGGCTGCCTGCGTTGCTCCAGTATTCATTCTTCTTTCCGGGTGCGGTCGGGGGACCGATTCGGCCAGAGCAGGGGCACACACCGTGATCGCCATATCAGGATCCGACACCATGGTGAACGTAGCACAGATGTGGGCCGAGGAATACGGGCGTAAGAAACCATCGGTGAAGGTTGAGGTGTCGGGGGGTGGCTCAGGCGTCGGGATACGGGATCTGATGCAGGGGGTCGTGAGAGTTGCAAACTCCAGCCGCGACCTTACCCAGGCGGAGCGCGAGCAGATCACAGCCCGGGCGGGACGTGCCCCGATCGAAACCGTGGTCGGGTTCGACGGCATAGCCATCTATGTGCATAAGGACAATCCGCTTGAATCCATCACCATGGAGCAGCTTGAGCGGATTTTTGGTGAAGGCGGCGATATCACGCGCTGGTCACAACTCGGGGTGGATATGGGTCGCCTCAAGGCGCCGGATAAGATCATCCGCGTAAGCCGCCAGAACAGCTCAGGCACGTACCTGTACTTCAGGGCGCATGTGCTGAAGAACCGTGACTTCAAGATGGGCTCCTGCGACATGTCGGGATCCAAGGAGGCAGTTGAGCTTGTGGCAAGCACCAGGACCGCGATCGGCTACAGCGGGATGGGCTATGCTACAAAGGACGTGAAGATGCTCAGGGTGGGCACACGGGAGAATCCCGCTGGTTTCGCACCGTCGCAGGCCAACGTGACAGGGAAGCTGTATCCCTTGTCGAGGGCGCTGCTGATGATCACGGCGGGTGCGCCTGATGGTGAGACCAGGGGCTATATGGACTGGACTCTAACGAGTGACGGACAAGCAATCGTGGCGGGGGCCGGCTATGTGCCGGTGTCTCCTGTAAAGTGATGCGGCGGGCTGACTGACACAATGAGCGCGGAACACTCTACAAGCAGGTCGGGCAAGGGGCTGATGGCAGGCATCAGCACCGTAGTGTCCATTGTCAGTGAACGCACGATTGTCTCGCTGATCTACCTCTGCGGCATAAGCTCGATCATCTTCGTCTTCGGCATCATCTTCTTCGTCGCGAGGGAAGGATATCCATTTATCAGGGATTGCTTCGACTTCAGCGGCATGTTCCTGAGCTCCGATTGGGTGCCGACATCGGCGGTGAATAAGCGGTACGGCATATTCGCCTTGATCTGCGGAACGCTGAGTGTGACCGCGGTGGCCATGATCATTGCCGTGCCGTTCGGTTTGGGGTCCGCCATCTTCCTCTCCCAGTTCTGTGGCGGGAGGACGAAGGAGGTCCTGAAGATACTTGTCGAGTTCCTCGCGGCGGTGCCATCGGTCGTGTGGGGGTTCATAGGGCTGATGGTTATGAACCCGCTCATTGTCGAGGTTACCGGGGCGCCGATAGGCCTCAATGTCCTCAATGCGGGGCTGGTGGTCGGCCTGATGAGCGTGCCCATCGTGGTGTCAATTTCAGAGGATGCCATCCGCGCCGTTCCGGACGGTTACATCGAGGCCGCGGAGGCGCTTGGTGCGACGAAATGGCAGACGCTTTCAAAGGTCATACTGCCGGCCGCGAAGAGCGGACTGCTTGCGGCGGCGCTGCTGGGAGTCGGCCGCGCGATCGGGGAAACCATGGCTGTGCTCATGTGTACCGGGCACGCTGTGAACATTCCGATCAACGGTGAGTTCCCGTTCATCCACGTTCTTGAGCCGATACGGACCCTGACAGCCACCATTACAGCGGAGCTGGGGGAAGCCCCACGCCTGAATGCGCTGCCTGACGGCTCGTTCCCGCCCGACGCAAGGCACTACCAGTCGCTCTTTGTCATAGGCATCGTCCTGTTCCTGATCACGCTTATTATCAATCTTACGGCTGACCTGATCGTGAAGGGCTTCAGGGGGAAGCAGCGATGACCACTGGCTTGCCAAAGGCAACACAGGAGCTGTTTACGGAGACGGATCTGATCCGGCGTAAACTGCGGGTCCAGAAGATCATGTCGGTTGTCTTCGGACTCATGTGTGCCGCGATCCTTCTGCCTCTGATCGCGCTGGTGGTGTATCTCGTGGTGCGGGCAGCGCCTGCGCTGAGCTGGTCATTCCTGACCGATATCCCGAGGAACGGAATGCGCGCCGGCGGCGTCTGGCCGGCGCTGGTAGGAACAGGTTACATCGTGGTGATATCCCTCCTTGTCTCCGCCCCGGTCGGAATACTTGCCGGGATATACCTCAACGAGTACGCAAGGGAGAGCTGGTTCACACGGATAGTCCACATGGCGGTGGTGAACCTGGCCGGTGTGCCGAGCATAGTGCATGCCCTGTTCGGGGTAGGGGCGTTCGTGCTGTTTGCCGGAATGGGAAAGTCGATCATTGCAGCATCCTGCACCGTGGCCATCATGACCCTGCCCGTGATCATAGTTGCGACCGAGGAGGCGCTGGCATCGGTGCCGAAGTCCTTCCGAATGGCGTGCTGGAACCTGGGTGCGACGCGCTGGCAGACGATCCGGACCATTGTGCTGCCCAATTCTGTCGGCGGGATCCTGACCGGGGTGATCCTGGCAGTCTGCCGTGCGGCCGGTGAAACAGCGCCGATCATGTTCACCGGCGTCGTGTTCTTCAAGGCAGTGGAGCCGGGCACAATCCTGCCCTATGCGCTTTCAGAGCAATGCATGGCCCTTTCATACCACCTCTACGCCATTTCCACCCAGGTTCCGAACATGCCGCCCGAAATGCTTTATGGCACGGCGGTGGTCCTGCTGGGATTTGTGCTGGTCTTCAACAGCGTTGCCATCGGACTTCGTGCGTGGATGCGCCACAGGAAGAGGTGGTAGGGATGGAACAACAGGCCAACAAGATCGAGATCCGCGGCCTCAGCGTGGAGTATGACAAGGTCAGGGTGTTGAACAACATCAACCTGGACGTTGCGGCTAACCGGGTGTTTTCGATCATCGGCCCTTCCAATTCCGGCAAGACAACCCTTCTTAAGGCCATCAACCGGACGCTTGAGTTTTCACCAGGTGTGTCGGTCAAGGGCAAGGTGAGCATCGACGGAGTTGATACCAGCCGCATCTGGAACGTCTACTCGCTGCGGCGCAGGATCGGCATGGTGTTCCCGCTGCCGGTCGGCCTGCCCCTGACGGTCTACGACAATGTCGCCTATGCCCCGCGCAGGGCGGGCGTTCGTGACAGGGCGAGCCTGGATGAGATTGTCGAGCGGTGCCTGCGGCAGGCTGCGTTGTGGGATGAGGTGAAGGACCGCCTCAAGACGCTCGGCACGATGCTGTCGGGTGGGCAGCAGCAGAGGCTGACGCTGGCGCGCGCGTTGTCACATGACCCGGAGATACTGTGCCTGGACGAGTTCTCGATCGCTATTGACCCCGTGACCACGATGCGTATCGAGGACGTCCTGGTCCAGCTGAAGGAAAAGATGACCATTATTCTCGTGACCAACCTCGTGCAGCAGGCCAGGCGCCTGGGCGACGTGACGTGCTTCCTCAACAACGGCGTCGTTGTCGAATCGGGTCCCACCGAGATGATGTTCTCGGACAGTCCCGGCAACCGGATGACCTTTGATTACGTTCACGGAGTATTCGGCTAGATGCAGGAAAACGAACAGATGAATGATTCTGTGAGCATCGAGACTGAAGGCCTGAGCCTGTGGTATGGCAGGTTCCAGGCCCTGCGGAATGTGTCCTCACGCATGCGGCGGGGCAGGATAACGGCGCTTATCGGGCCGTCCGGCTGTGGAAAGACCACCTACCTGCGCTGTTTCAACCGGATGAACGAGAGGTTTCCGGGTGTCCGGATCGACGGGCAGGTGAGGATCATGGGGAAGAATATCCATGATCCCGATGTTTCGTTGATCGAGTTGAGAAAGGCGGTGGGCATGGTGTTCCAGCGGCCGAACCCGATGCCGCTGTCCGTCTATGACAACGTTGCATTCGGGCTCAGGATACACTCGGCGCGCGGTTCTGTACGCAAGTCTGAGGAGATGGAGGCTGTAGAGAAGGCGTTGAGGGAAGTGTTTCTCTTCGACGCGGTCAAGGATCGCCTCGGCCGCAAGGCTACCGAACTGCCGCTGGAACAGCAGCAGAAGCTGTGCATCGCCCGCCTGCTGCCGCTCAAGCCGGAGGTCCTGCTGATGGATGAACCGTGCTCCGCCCTGGATGCGGAGGGGACCGAGGCCATTGAGAACCTGTTGCGGAGCCTGAAGGAGAGGTATACGATAACGATAGTGACACACAATATGGCGCAGGCACGTCGCCTGAGCGACGAATGTGTCTACATGCTGGGCGGTGAATTGATCGAGCACAGCGCGACAGCGGAGCTGTTCTTGACGCCTAAGGATAAGCGCACCGAGGAATACATCGAAGGCCGATACGGCTAGGAAAAAACGGGAGATACCGGCATGTCAAAGAAGTTTGACAGTGAACTTGACGCATTGCGGCGGAACCTTCTTACCATGGGGGCCACCGCCGAGAAGATGGTCCGCGATACAACGAAGATGCTCGTTGAGCGCGACATGGCTGTTTTTGAACCGGTGCGTAAAGCCGAGGATAACATGGACCTGCTGCAGAGGCAGCTCGACGAGGATGCGGTCCGGCTTATCAGCGTCTATACCCCGGTTGCCGCGGACCTGAGGTGTCTGCTCATGGCTACCAGGATAACCGCGGAGCTTGAGCGCATAGCGGACAAGACCATGGATATAGGGTTCTATGCAAAGACCCTGTTCAAGGAGCCGCCTCTCAAGCCGCTGATCGACATCCCGCGGATGGCGGAGATTGACGCTGCAATGCTGAAAAAGGTCCTGGACGCCTACACCGAGGGGTCTGCGGAGAAGGCCGAAGACGTCATCAAGATGGACGATGAAGTGGACGAGATCAATGACCAGCTCTTCCGCGAGCTCATGACCTACGTGCAGGAGGACGTCAAGGCGGTAAGCCGTGTTCTCGAGCTCGTGCTCATCGCCAGGTCCTACGAGCGCATTGGAGATCACGCCGTGAACATTGCCGAGGACGTCGTCTACATGGTGCGCGGCAAGGATATCCGGCACCTCAAGGGTGAGGTGTAGCTCGTGGCGTGGTGACCAGCGGTCCCGGTTTCTGTACCGTTCCGATCTGGGGCAGGGGCGATTCCGGCGTGTGTGGCCGTTCCAGAGGCCATGCACTGGGCGGGATTCGCCACCGACCCGACGCCGGGGAGGATCACACCTGCGTCGTGCCTGCTCCATCGTCAACCGTGGTCGTCGCCGTCGTCGTCAACCGATTCTGCCTCCGTTCGGTGGACGGTTACGGATCACGATTGCCTCCGGCCGGCCCTTTCTCTCTCCAGTGGCAACGCGTTTCTCATCTGGTGCGGGTTGTCCGTCGCCAGCATGAGGTGGTTGGCCGCATGGTCAAGCGTGTGCGATTTCGGCACGGAGTTCCAGTCCCAGCGCCCCCACCACCTTCAGAATCGTGTCGAAACCGGGACTGCGTTCGCCGGATAGTGCCTTGTACAAACTCTCTCGCGACAGTCCGGCGTCTCGGGCCACTTGCGTCATGCCCTTGGCGCGTGCGATGTCACCGAGCGCCTTGGCAATGAAGGCTGCATCGCCCTTTGCTTCCTCGATGGCTGCCTCCAGGTAGGCGGCCATTTCTTCGGGAGTACGGAGGTGCTCGGCCACGTCATACCGTGTTGTTGCTGTTTTGCTCATTGTTTTTCTCCTACAGATTCCGTGCGAGCCGCAAGGCCGCCCTGATGTCGGCGGCTTGGGTTCGTTTGTCGCCACCAGCCAGAAGGATCACGACGGCGCCTCCGCGTTTCATAAAGTAGACGCGGTAACCAGGGCCGTAATCGATGCGCAGTTCGGTTACGCCTTCTCCGACCGGTTTCACGTCACCGGCGTGTCCGGCGGCAAGACGCTCGATCCGGACGTGCACGCGCGCTCGTGCGCGTAGGTCTCGCAACCCGTCCAACCAATGCGCGAATCCCGCTGTCTTACGTATCTCAATCTCTGTTTATAGTGTAGCCGCGCGACTACACGCCGTCAAGAGGGTTTTCGCCTGTTATCCGGTTCAGGGTCTGCGGCCAAAGATGCGCAGCAGGGGCGCGAGCTTGCGAGCGTACCGTGACTGCGCCAGTTGGCGAATCCTTTGGTGTTCTTCGTGTCCATGCCCGCCGGAAAGGCCGCACCTGCTTCGTGCTCGCTCCATCGTCAACCGTAGTCGTCAACCGATTCTGCCCTCGTTCGGTGGACGACGACGGCGACGACTACGGATCACGATTTCCTCCGGTCGTCCCTTTCTCTCTCCATCCGGCGCAACCCGAGGCTAACCGGACGTTGCACCGCGTCCGCGCGGGGCAACGGTACGGGTCTGCCTCTGGTTCGCAGACTCCACCCCTTTCACGGCGGCGATCAACTCTGCGGGGTCGAAGACCGTGACTTTCGACCTACGAAAATCGCTGACGTTTCGAGTCGTGATCGCGTCCACACCGGCCAGGAATCCCGCCTGCTCCAGTACTGCATCCTCAAAATCGGTGATTCCGCTCCGCAAGGCATGTTCGAGTACAGAACGATTCACGGGGGCAATCTCGAACAGGCCCAGAAGCCGCTGGAGCGCGCCACGCGCCTTCTCCGGAGCAAGGGCCTGGCCGAGCAGATAGCCAACTGTCGTGATCGTTGTTGCGCAGAGGAACCCCTCGATCTTGGATTCCTCGACAAGCGCGAATACCTGGACGGCGGTATCGGCAAATGGTTTTCGGTCAAGCAGGACATCCAAAACGACATTGGTGTCGACCAAGACCCTCACGAGTACTTCTCCCGAAGATGATTCTTGTAGTCCTTTTCGGATAGCCGGTGGCCCTTCATGATGCCCAGGAGGGCACCGGTCACCGGAGGAAGAGCACGCTCACGCCTGCTGGGCGCAAGGGACGCGACGAATTCGGCAAACATCCTTGAAACCGACTTGCCGCGCTGAGCAGCTTCCGCTTTCGCCTGCTCCACAAGCACATCGTCCAAGCGTAATGTCAGTTTTGTGTTCATGACGTATAGTCTCGTACGAAGTGTACGTCTTGTCAATCATCTTTCTGCGAACGCTCGCCTTCACTTTCGGCGAGGAACGAGCCGTAAAGTGCGAGGCGTGGTTGGAGCCGTCTTCCTGTATGTTTCTGCATACGTATCCAAAAGGCGTCGGATCATCGTTTGGTAGGGAGTCCCATAATGAGCCGCCTCCTCTTTGAAGAACGCAATACTGCGTCGACTGAGACCGATGGTCACTTTCTGGCTATCCTCTTTGAAGGCAAGCTGATCCGGAGACGGCAAGAAGTCTGTGATGATCTTGACCGGCCCAATGGGCTCAGCGGTGTATTTTGTTTTCCTTCTCATAAACTGCTTTTCCTTTCCGCCAGTATCCGGCGCCAATGATCCTGATCACGTCATGGCGATACGTGAATCTGACCGTCATAGTCCCGTCGTCAACTTTGCCGAAGCAGTAGAATCGTGGCTCTGACTGGCTGTGCGCCAAATCCTGGGCGATCACGCGCTTCGGATCAACAAAGGCGAACTGTGCCCTTGAAAATGGAACACCATGTTTTCTCAGATTCTCTTTGTCTTTGGCATCATCCCATTCGAATCTGACCTTTGACATGGCTAGATCCTACAATCAAACGCGGTTGTCGGCAATATAGATATACATATTCCTATATTGCTCCAACGAGCGCCTTGACCGGCAGTGGACCGCGCAGCGGGACACTGTACGGTCCCAGGCGATGTTCGCCCTCCATCACACCTCGCCGGGCTTAAGACGCGACTTCCAGGAATCGGGGTGTCTGTGGAGGTTCTGAACTGCCACGACCAGGATCCAGTCGCTGCGAATCTGGTAGAGCAGGGCGTACGGAAAGCGGTTCAGGCGACAGCGACGGGTTCGTTTGGACAACGGTGTCCACGCAGTCGGGTACTAGGGAATACGACCGAGAGTGCGCTTGACTTCCACCGCGAATTCCAAGCCCAGGCCTTCGCTCTGAAGATTGTAGTAGGCTATGATCTCTGCGAATTCCTCGTCAGCGGTCTGGAGGAAGTCCACCCTCATGAGGCGTACTTCTTCTCGACCTTCTCGAACACCGCGGCCGCCGGAATTGCCGCGATGTCGCCCCGGTCGTACGCGTCAATCCGTTCCTCGGCCTCTTGCGCCCACGCCGCGTCGACATCCGCACGGGACGGAAACTCGAAGCTGGAGAGAATTCCCTCGACGAGTTCGGCTCGCTCAATTGGGGGAAGTCCCACCGCCTTCTCAAGAACTTGCTGCGTTTGTGTCATCATATCTCACCTCCTGCGAAGAATGCTATCGCAGCTGCCCTCCAATCGCAAGGCTGGCGGCAACCAATCTGCTGGCGAACGAGGATCTTGTGGCTGAGGAGCGGAGCGACGATAGCCACGAAGATCGTGTGCGCTCAGATGTTTTTCTGAATATCTTCCCGTGTGATTTCACAATCACGGAGAATCTGGGCGAATAAACCGCGACCAATGGCCTCGCCACGATGCACGGGAACCACGGTGCATCGGCCGTCGGGGTGACGAAGGAAGTGGTTGCTTCCCTTGATCCGAATGAGATCAAACCCAAGACGGCGAAGCGCTTTGATGAGTTGGGTGCCGTTGAGTGCAGGAAATGTGCTCATGCCATGACAGCGACACGCTGAACACCCACAAACTGATTGGATACTGGATCTTCAACTTCCAGACACAGCTCGATCGCTTCCTTGATCCTCTTCATCAGGACATCGAGCGACTTGGCCTGCGTATGGCATCCTCGCAAAGCAGGTACGGACGCCACAAAATACCCGTCCTCATCCTTTTCGATTACCACATTGAATTCCTTAGTCATCTGTTGATCTCCCATTTCCGCAACCGGTGTACCAGCATGGCCCCGAATAATCATCTCCTTTCTTGAGCGAACGTTCACACTGTGGTTTCGAGCGGAGCGAGAATACCCACCAGTTTGTGGTTCGCTCAGGCTATTTTCAGGCTCAAACGTTTGCCGATGGCCTCAGCGAACTTCTCCAGAGTGGAGAGCCGAATGTCCTCCGCGTGGTTCTCGATTCGAGAAATCGCCGACTTCTTTGTGCGAAGCCGTTCCGCAATTTCGTCTTGGGTGAAACCGGCTTCTTCGCGGGCGTTGCGGAGCATGATGCCGATCTTGAATTGTTCGTATCCGGTCTCAAAGCCATCGGCGAATGCCCGAGAGCGCTTCTTCCGCTTCGCAATGTATCTTTCCAAGTCATCCATGGTCTTGTCTCCGTCTCACGTAGTCCGCTTTCCGTTCCTCCGCCAGCCGGATCTCGGCGGGCGGTGTTTGTTGCGTCTTCTTCTGAAAGAAGTTCGTCAAAACAATCAACTCCCTCCCATCGAAGAACCCCAGCAGCCTGAACGTGTTGTGGCCAACGTCAACGCGGACTTCCCAGATGTCGTCCGTGCTCACCAGTTTCTTGAGGTAGTTGGCTGGCACACGTTCCAGATCCCGAACCACACGCAGCACCCAAGCCACCTTCTGAACTGGCTTGTCAGGCAATTCGTCAAGACGCTCCTGCACGGGGCAACGCCCCGTTGATGTGGTGTAGAACCTGATCTGTTTCACGCGGAGAAGTTAACATATACGTGAACGCAGTCAATGCTCTTCTTCTGCCCTTCTTCTGGATGACGTTCGCCACATTTCATTTGGATGTTTCCGTCGTCACGCTTGTCCCTCCCGACGCTCTCGGGTGGTTCTTTGCGATCCATAGGGTGATCACGATGGAGGCGATGAATAGTGCAATGGGACCGCCAATGATGAGTGCGCCGAAGGTGCGACGGCAGTACTTGGCCCATTCTGACTCCCGAATTGCGGGCGCCGTCAGTCCGAGATACGCGCAGACCAACAGCATCCACGGTATCGGCGAGCCCAGGATATTGATCAACTCGGTCATGGTCTTTAGTTGTTGGCGAACGGTGAGATAGCGATAGCCACCAAGGTCTTGTTCGAATCCTATCTAGTCTTCCAGTAGTCAGGGTCTCGGTGCAGGTGCATGACCGCCATGATGACGATCTTGTCCGGCATCTCTCTGAAAAGAACGCCAAACGGAAACGTCTTTGTGAGACACCGCCTGACACCGAGTTCTACGACCGGATACAGGTGAGGATTGAGGAGAATGCGATTGATGGAGTCCTGCACTGTGGCGAGGAATCTCCTGCCTAGATCCGACTGTTGAGCCTCGTAGTAGGCTGCCGCATCGATCATTTCGGATTCGGCGTCGGGATGGAACTTGACAAGCCTCATGCGAGTGATGCGTAAGCTTTGGCGAAGACTGTCTCGGCGTCACGGAGTTTCACTGCACCTCGATCGACCTGGATACAGCGACGACGTATCTCTTTTCTCCATCTTGCCGACAGTGCCGGCGCCTCCGTCAGGTCGAGGCTCTCGATCAGCTTCTCGGCCACAAATGCCCGCAGAACGGGAGGGAGATCCAACGCATCGGACATAACCTTCTCTGCAGTTGTACTCATGGCGCAATACTACCTCTTGTTGTCTCTTCCATCAAGTCTAGTCTTCCTGATGATTCGAACGGTTCAAGTCATCCTTGAGGAGAACCGCCGCGGTTCTCCGAGTAGGGTGGACTTGGATGTTGTGTGTCTTTTCTTAGTCCGGCTTCTCTCAGTCGATCCCGAATGGCGACAATTCCTTTGCTTCCGAAGAACATCCAGAATCCAAGTCCGGTCTTGATCAGATCGCCGAACAACTCAGGCATGAACTTCGTCTTCATGACTCCGCTTGGGTCTCTCGGACCGAAACTGCTGATATGGATCAAGATGACGCCGATTCTTTCGAGCAACTCCGGCACCGACACAGCCACAATCCATATCCCGACGAGGGCAATGCCCACCACGAGAAGGGATGACGAATCGACGGCGGTGCAGACTTCGGAGTCATCCCTGGAAATGTATTGTCCAATCCGATCACCAAGGAACACAAGCACCAAGCCCGCGACAAGGATTAGCACAAAAGACAACACTATTGCCGCTACCAGCCATCCCGCGCCCTCCATTTGCATGGGAGAAGACCTGTCAAAGCTCCGCATACTCGCAAGCACAAGGATGAAATAGTTGAGTTTCCACGCTGCAACAACGAGACACCCTATTCCGCTCAGCTTCGTACCAATGGCTGCCAGTTCTCTTGTCTTCATTTGCCTCCTCACACAACG
>JBAXKQ010000059.1:0-16621 GCA_037135275.1 bacterium | reverse complement strand
CGCAGGCCCATACCAGCCGGCATCGATCCAGTAGTAGTCATAGGCCAGCTTGTGCGCGCGGATATCCGCGATCTGCTGCAGGTGGCAAACCGACTCCATGCCGCCCCACGTGGCGGCGCACACCGGGGCAACGGCCGTGTGGCCATCCGTCTTCGGCGCATGATGCGCCAGGATAAAGCGCCGCAGCGTGTTGTGGCTTGCCTGTGGATCGCCGCTCCAGAAGAGCAGCGCAATCCGCGGCGTCCGAATCTCCTCGCCGGGATGCAGGACGAGCCGGGTGAGCTCCTGACCGGCACGTATTCGGACCCCGCCCGCCCCGTCGCGGGCGTAGTCGGCCGCCCATTGCCCGCTCCAGCCGACGGCCGTGATCGCCCCCGTGCCGCCGGTCTGGAGGTTGAAGAACGGCAACCAGTACTCGGACGGTCGCCCCCCTCCACCACCCACCATGCTGATCGCCTGCCCCGCGGCCAGCGGATCGACCTGATATTGGAAGTCCATCACTCGACATTGCGATCCGACCGAACGCCTGAGCTGCGCGTCGCCGGTCGCGGCCCACGCCATGTCCAGCGGCCGGATATCCTCAATCAGGGACGTGTCCTTCTTGCCAGTGTTGCGGAAGCGCATGACCCACTCCACCGCCGGGAACCCGGCGAAGGTCTGCTGCTCCATCTCACACTCGAGGCCGCTCTGCGGATCGCGCCACGTCACCACCTGCACCGCGGCCCCATCCGCGCCGGCCCTGGACTTGCGCGTAACCGGCCATCCGGGCAGCAGTTCGGACGACGGCCGCCCGCCGAGCTTGAATGAGAACGGCTGCACATCCGCCGGCAGCTGTTGGTCCGCAAACACGCCGTCCACAGGCCGCACCACCGTGCCGTCAACGAGTTCAACCTCGACGTCCGCCCAGTCCGCGTGGGCACGGGCGATGTTGCCGTTGATCTCACGCACGGTCAGCCGCAGTTCGCGCACACCGCCGGCGGCAAGCTCCACCCGCGCCGGCTCGGACGCTACTCCCAGCGCCGGACTGTGCCACAGCTCCTTGTCGCCCGACAGGACCGCAAACACGAGCCGGCCCGCGGAGCCCTTGTTGCTCTCGTGGCCGCGCGCGTCTTCATTGTCATCCATGCCCACCCAGGCACGCAGGGCCTTGATCGGCTGGTTGGCGCGCAGGACGATCTCACCGTCCGCGTGCGTACCCAGTCCGTGCGCAAAGACCCGGCCGGCGAGCTTCAGCGGCTGTTGCACGATGGACCGGTCAAAATACATCCGCCCCCACCCTTGTTTGCGGCAGGCGACATTCAGGACACTCGGCGCGCCCGGCACCCCTGCGGCCGCGGCGGCCCACTCGCGGGTAAAGCGCAGCGCCTCGTCAATATTGGCTGGACGCAGGTCGCTAAGCTTTGGAAGCCATTCTGAATTCACTGAACGATCTGAAGTCTTCATTTTTTCGTCCTTTCCACGCGTAGCGAGTCAACGAACACGCCACATGACCTAGGCATGATCGGAGACAACATATCCAAACACGGCTGTTAGACAAGGCGTTTCGGCAGGGCAAAATGCCCTCCACACTCCGGTCCAGCGCGCCCGCTCGACCCGGCTGCGCACACGCGATGCCTGATTGACACCGGCCTTGACCGCCGATAGTCGCAACAACAGGCCTGAGCAAGTCGGTTTCAAGTATTTTCCACGAGATGGCGGTGTCCCTCCGGGGCTCTGCTTGCTGACACAAGAGTTATTCGCTCGTTTGCGCGTCGGTCAAACGTTTGTCGTAGACACGGGCCGTAGCTTCGCACCGGTTGAGGCTACTCGTATTAATGGGTGCGTAAAGAATCACAGGGATTCAGATCTACCTGATGTGGTTTGAGGTTCCACCTTGCCCACGTAGTCATAGTCGGCAAGGATTTGGAACCATTGCCCGACCCATCAATTCACTGTGGCAATTCTAGCCAACAACATGAGTATTGCAGGAGCTGTCTTCCTGGTGTGACCGCACCGGGTACAGAAGGCCTGCTTCCGAACCCCATATTCCCCAGCCCTCTGGGCCGCCAAATCGGACCTTGTCTTGCCAGCCGCCCCTACATACAATGCTGCCGAACCTTGAGTGATCCAGCGACAACGGAGAACCAATGAAAAAGCGGAACACCCGGCCTGCGCCCGCGACTATGGAAACCTGCGGGAACGGAATTCTCGATCTATTCGGCAGGAACGTCTTCAACCTGCGAACAATGCGCGAGTACCTCAGCGCCGGGACCTATCGCTCTCTCCGGGCCACAATGTGCGCGGGGAAGCCTCTCAACTCCGGGATAGCCGATGAAGTCGCCGAGGCCATGAAGACATGGGCCATGTCCAGGGGTGCCACCCACTTCTCGCACTGGTTCCAGCCGCTGACCGGCGCCACGGCGGAAAAGCATGAGTCGTTCCTCGTGCCCGGTATCGACGGCTGCGCCATTGCGCAGTTCTCCGGCAAGGAACTGATCAAGGGCGAACCGGATGCATCGAGTTTCCCGTCCGGCGGGCTGCGGGCCACCTTCGAGGCACGCGGCTATACGGCGTGGGATCCCACCAGCCCGGCGTTTCTCAAGGAAAGTGACAGCGGCGCAACACTTTGCATACCAACAGCGTTTTTCGGCTACCACGGTGAGGCACTGGATACCAAGACCCCCCTCCTGAGGTCAATCGAGGCCATCTCCTCGCAGGTAATTCGCATGGGTAAGCTTTTCGGCATTAAGAAAGCCACGCAGAGGCCATCCATGAGCCTGGGCGCCGAGCAGGAGTATTTCCTCGTCGACCGGAAGCTCAATGCGCGGAGACCGGACCTACTGCAGACCGGGCGGACGCTGTTCGGTCGCAGGCCGGCCAAACACCAACAGATGGGTGATCACTACTACGGGGCGATCAAGAGCCGCGTGCTGGCATTCATGGAGGACCTGGACCGCGAGCTCTGGGAGCTCGGCGTTCCATCGCGCACACGGCACAACGAGGTCTGTCCGGGCCAGTTCGAGGTTGCGCCGGTCTACGAGGACATGAACCTGGCGGTCGATCACAACATGATCGTCATGCAAACCCTTCATGACGTCGCCACCCGGCATGGCTTCACGTGCCTCCTTCATGAGAAGCCTTACGCCGGGGTGAACGGGTCAGGCAAGCACAACAACTGGAGCATCACCGGGCCCGACGGCAAGAACTGGCTGAATCCCGGCGAGAACCCGCACGAGAACGCGATCTTCCTGACCGTTATTTGCGCGCTGATGAAGGCAATCGACAACCATGCCGATATTCTCAGGGCATCGGTGGCCACTGCCGGCAACGATCACCGACTGGGCGCCCACGAGGCGCCGCCGGCAATCCTGTCCATGTTCCTTGGCGATCAACTGACAGAAATCATTGATCAGATGGGCCGTGGCGAAGCATCAAGCACCAGGGAGAAGAGTATCATCCACCTTGGCGTATCCTCCCTTCCCCACCTGCCGCGCGACACAACAGACCGGAACCGGACATCGCCGTTCGCCTTCACCGGCAACAAGTTCGAGTTCCGTGCCGTTGGTTCCAACCAGAGCTGCGCCGGGCCATGCATGGTGCTCAACACAATCGTCGCCGAGGCCCTCGATGACATCTGCACGGCCCTTGAAAACGCCGTGGCGGACGGGAAGGACTTCAACGAGACCCTTGAATCTCTCCTTGGCGAGATCGCCCGCCAGCACAGGCGGATTGTCTTCAACGGCGACAACTACACCAGCGAATGGCATGTCGAGGCGGCAAAGCGCGGCCTGCCGCACGTCCACACAACGCCCGAAGCCATCACCGCGTACACGGATTTGCGAACCGTCGCCCTGTTCGAGAAGTACGGCGTGTTGTCGCGCAGGGAGCTCGAATCTCGCTACGAGATCTGCAGGAACGAGTACGAGGGTCTGCTGAAGATCGAAGCTGCCTGCGCGGTCGAGATCGTCAGGACCATGATCGTACCCGCCGCCCTGCAGTACCAGAGGGATGTGGCAGCGACAATCGGCGCCTCCGAGGCGGTTGCGCCCTCGGCTTCACCTACCAACACCGACGGGCTCTTTGAAGGACTGCGACACGACATAGAGAACGTGCTTGCCTCTGTGAAGCGACTGGAACAGGTTGTCGATGCAGAAGGGGTCGGCCGGATACCAGCCACAATGGAGGAAATCAGGACAATCGTCAACTCGCTCGAACACACCGTTCCGCGTAACCTGTGGCCGCTACCGTCCTATGCTGACATGATGTTTATGATTTGATTTGCGTGATCCTAGGGAATTGAAGCTGGTACTCACGATGGAGAATGTCATGGCACCGAAGAAGGAGATTATCGGCGTTGTAGGACTAGGGTACGTCGGGCTGCCTCTTGCGACCACCTTTGCAACTAAGTTCACCGTCGTGGGGTATGACAAGTCCGCTCCACGCATCAAGGAATTGCGTGCAGGCCTGGATCATACCGGCGAGGTTGAAGGCAGGCTGCTCAGGAACAAGCGCCTGAGCTTCACGGATGACCCGTCCGCCCTGAAAGGTTGCACATTCATCGTGGTGGCCGTGCCCACGCCTGTTAACATGGCCAACGAACCTGACCTGGAGCCACTTGAAAGCTCCTCCACAGCCGTCGGCCGCATCCTTAAGCGGGGCATGATCGTGGTCTTCGAAAGCACAGTGTATCCCGGCTGCACCGAGGAAGTCTGCCTCCCGATACTTGAGAGGGAGTCACACCTCAAGCTGGGTGACTTCTCGCTTGGCTATTCACCAGAGCGCGTTAACCCCGGCGACAAGAAGCACCGCGTTCCAACGATAACCAAGATCGTGAGCGGCCACAACCGGGCCGCCCTTGACCGGGTGGCTGCCACCTACGGTGCCGTAATCACTGCCGGTGTGCACAAGGCTCCCAACATCAAGACCGCGGAAGCATCCAAGGTAATCGAAAACGTCCAGCGTGACCTCAACATCGCGCTCATGAACGAGCTATCCAAGATATTCGCCAGGGTCGGGATCAACACAAAGGATGTCCTGGATGCTGCGGCGACCAAGTGGAACTTCCATCGGTACCACCCCGGGCTTGTGGGAGGCCATTGCATCGGCGTGGACCCTTACTACCTCACCCACCTGGCGATGCGGCTGGGCTATCACCCGGAGGTCATACTCGCCGGCCGGAGGATCAACGATTCAATGGGCGCCTACGTGGGCGATCTCGTGATCAGGGAACTCATAAAGGCTGGCGTGCGGGTCAAGTCGGCACGCGTCTGGATTCTCGGCATCACCTTCAAGGAAAACGTTCCTGACTTCAGGAATACGAAGGCTGTCGATGTGATAAACCACCTGAAGAGCCACGGCGTGCGTGTGTCGGTCTGGGAACCGATGGGCACACCTGAGAGCATCAAGCAGAAGTTCGGGCTTGAGACCCTTGACATGGAGTCAGCGTCCGGCCTTGATGCCGTCGTTCTCATCAACGCCCACGACGCATTCAAGTCAATTGACCTGCCGAAGCTTCGCAGGAAGATGAGAACACCGGTACTTGTCGACATCAAAAACTTCTTCCCTCGCGAAGAAGCGACGAAGGCCGGCTTCGTCTACATCAGCTTGTGATCACGGCATCAGTGAGATCTGCCACGGCGCAACTGCCCCGCCATAAACTGCCTTGCGGTCGCCCCACGGGTTGACCCGAAGAAGTAGTGCCGGCCGGAAAAGAAAAAGGCCGCCCCGGCAATCTCTTCCAGAGATGCCAGGGCGGCCGGCTGTACTCAATCCAACCGCTCCATGTTCTACACAACGCCCTGCGCCAGCATGGCGTCGGCGACCTTCACGAAGCCAGCGATGTTGGCACCGGCAACCATATTGCCTGGGCAGCCATATTCCTCGGCCGCCTGTTTGCACTGGGCATAGATGCTCCTCATGATGCCCTTCAGCTTGGCATCAGTATCCTCGAAGCTCCAGCTCATGCGCATGCTGTTCTGGCTCATTTCCAGGCCGCTGGTCGCGACACCGCCGGCATTCGCCGCTTTTGCCGGGATGTAGATCACCTTGCCCTTGAGGAACGCTTCCACTGCCTCAGGCGTAGAGGGCATGTTGGCACCCTCGCCCACCGCCTTGACGCCGTTCTTGATCAGAGCCTTGGCATCGTCGCCGTCCAGTTCGTTCTGTGTGGCGTTCGGCATGGCAATATCGCATGGCACGGTCCAGACGCTGGGCCCCTTGCCTGCCTCGACATACTTCGCCGACTTGACCTGGTCCACGTACTCCTTGATACGGCCGCGGCGGACTTCCTTGATCTCCTTGACGAGGTCAAGCTTGATGCCCTTCGGGTCGTGGATCCAGCCGCTAGAATCGCTCATGGTCACAACTTTTCCACCAAGCTGCAGGACCTTCTCCACAGCGTAGATGGCCACGTTGCCCGAGCCGGACATGACGACCGTCTTCTTGGCGATGGAATCCTTCTTGTCCTTGAGTGCTTCCTCAATGATGTATGTGAGCCCGTAGCCCGTGGCCTCGGTACGCACAAGACTGCCTCCCCACTTGAGTCCCTTGCCGGTCAGGACACCGGTGAACTCGTTGGCAAGACGCTTGTACTGGCCGAACATGTAACCTATTTCGCGACCGCCCACGCCGATATCGCCGGCCGGAACGTCCGTGTCGGAGTCAATGTGCCTCCAGAGCTCTGTCATGAAACTCTGGCAGAAGCGCATCACTTCGGAATCAGACTTGCCCTTGGGGTCGAAGTCGGAACCGCCCTTGCCGCCGCCCATGGGCAGGGTCGTAAGCGCATTCTTGAAGATCTGCTCGAAACCAAGGAACTTGACGATTCCCAGGTAGACCGAGGGATGGAAGCGCAGTCCGCCCTTGTAGGGACCGATGGCGCTGTTGAACTGGACGCGGAAGCCGCGGTTCACCTGGACACGGCCCTTGTCGTCCTGCCACGGCACGCGGAACATGAGAACACGCTCCGGCTCCACGATCCTGTCGAGAATACGGGCATCAGCATAGGCCTTCTTGCGCTCGATCACCGGCCTCACCGAGTCAAGCACCTCACCCACAGCCTGCAGAAACTCAGGCTCGCCCGGGTTCCGCCTCTTCACCGTATCTAGCACTTCCTTGATCATGTCCATTGACGCGTCTCCTTGTTTGTTCTGCTGACCACCAAATATGGCGAGTAGTGGTCGAGATAGTACAGTCCCTGCAATCAGGGTCAATCAGGCTTGCCCTGCAATTGCCGCTTTTCTTGCTTTTCCAAGCGGCATAATTGCCGTATGTTGGGACCGGCTTCGATGGATAGCCGGTACTGGAGTATGCCTGGTGCCGGGCCCAGGCCGCGGGGCTGAGCCGTCGCGACTCCTGTCCTCTTGCTGCACTATTTGTTCGGGCTGGATGAGGATCCCGGAGGTTGCGCACGCCAAGGAAAACGCCGCCGTTGCTGACAATTGGTCACTGGCGCGGCAATCAACCATCGCGCGCGCGGGCGATTTGATAACGGCAGGACAAACGGCTGTTTCCCGCGGACAGAAGCCGCCGACAGGCATACGGCCCGGAAGACAGCACAAAGAGAGCAACACAGATGCGTGTCCAGAGTGACAAGATCAGGGCTGCGATACTCAAGACCCTCAGCGACAGCAGCAAGCCCATGGGCGCCGGCCAGATTGTGTCTGCACTGCTTTCCACCGGTTTCGACCTCAGTCCGCGTACCGTGAGGTTCTATCTTCTCAAGCTCGACGAACAGGGCTTCTCGCGTCTCGTCAGCAGGAGGCGTGGCCGGAAGATCACGGAACGCGGCCGCGAGGAACTGGCCCGCACCAACGTCATAGAGAAAGTCGGGATCATCTCGGCGAGAATCGACATGCTGGGATACCGCATGTCTTTCCGGAGCAGCGACGGCATCGGCACGGTCATAATGAACGTCTGCCTCCTCACCAATTCCAGCGACCTCTCGAGGGCACTTACCGAGATACAGCCGGTATTCGCAAAGGGCCTCACCATGGCGCCGCGGCTGATGATCGCTCGTGCGAGGGAAACTGTCGGCAATTTTGCCGTACCGCCCAACCAGCTGGCCATCGGAACAGTCTGCAGCATGACTCTGAACGGCATTCTCCTTCATGAGGGCATCCCGGTCGTATCGCGCTTCGGGGGGCTCCTGGAAATGCGCGACGGCAAACCGGTCAGGTTCGTGGAGCTCATCGAGTACCGCGGCTCTACGCTGGACCCGTTCGAGGTATTCCTCAAAGCCGACATGACAAGGGTGCGCTCAGCGGCCAGGACCGGGTCCGGGATTATATGCGCCAGCTTCAGGGAAATCCCGTCAGCAGCCGTGGAGGACGTGCAGCGGCTGGAAAAGAGGCTCAGAATGCACGGCCTGGGCGGTATCCTTGCGATAGGCAGGCCAAACCAGCCTTTGCACGGGATCCCTGTTTCAGACGGATACTGCGGCATGATTGTCATGGGCGGCCAGAACCCTATAGCCGCCCTGCAGGAGGCAGGCATTCCTGTGACGGTACGCTCGCTTGCCGAGCTCAAGGAATACAGCGTATTCAGGGAACTGCGAACAATCCAGACCGACACCTGGCGCCAGCAGAAAACCCAGTAGACCCTTTTTGTTCTTGCGCGGCCGGCCCCCGCTCATCTACTCTCCGACTGCACTGATTTGAGTCAGACAGGGTCAGGTGGAAGAGCCCTGTCGCTAACAACAACAGACAAGAGAACCCATATGACAACAACCGAACACCAGCCAGGCAACCATTCAGGATCCAAGGTGCAGGGCTCTCTGGAGCTCTTCCTTGAAGTACACGGAATTCCTCTGTCAACCGCCCGGAATCTTGCCCTCACGATCGCATCGATAATACTCGTCTGCCTCGTTGCGGTGTTCATCATGTGGCGAAGGACCCAGGCTGAAAAGATTGACGCTGAAGCGACACGCGAATTATTCAACAACCGGGCCCAGACAGCGGCAAATCTTGAAACACTGATGGAGCGATGTTCGTCCTCGAAACTCGCACCGCTGATCATGCTGAAGCAGGCGCAGGCCCAGTACGCGGAAGGGAACAACTACGAACTCGCCCTCTCCACATGCGACCGCTTCCTCAAGGAGTACCCCGGGCATGAACTAGCAGCAGTTGCCGAATTCGGCCGGATACTCTGCAGGGAGGCACGACAGACAAAGGAGGATCTTGAGTCCTCGTTGAAGGAGTTTTCAGAGTTTGCCACAAAGCACCCCGGGTCGTTCCTGGCTGCCGAGGCAGCTTTCGGGAAAGCACGGTGCATGGAGCAGCTTGGTCGGTTTGAAGAGGCCCGGCAGATCTACGAAGACTACAAAGTCTCACACCCCACCGAAAACGTGTGGCAGGAAAGGGCCGACAGCAGCCTGAGAATCGTGGAAGCCGCACTTCGCCGCGGCAAGGGCGCGCTGTAGACTGGTGCTGGCAGGTGTCACTCCGGCTTGGACGACGGAGGCACTGAAGCGGAATTGGCCGGCTTCTCGTCATCTTCCTTGAGAAGCTTGGCGCCTTCTTCCCTGCCCTTCTTGAACTCGCCAACACTTCTTCCGAGAGCACGCGCAAGATCCGGCAGCTTCTTGGCTCCGAAGATCAGCAGGATTATTACCAGAACAAGTATCAGTTCCCAGGTGCCTATCATGTGCGCGTCTCCCTTCGATGCCGATATACTCGCATTCCCTGACAGAATCTGCAAGCACTGACTTTGCGGTGAAACCCGCTCAGGTGCGACGGCTGGCCGCACTGATTGCACGGGCGGTGTCGCGATCAGCGGTCCTGCGGCGCAGGACTTCGCGTTTGTCGCCCATCTTGCGGCCTTTGCACAATCCCAGCTCCAGCTTGATCCATCTCCTCTTCGGGTAGAGCTTCAAAGGGACAATGGTGTAGCCCATCTGGTCCATCTTCGCCTTCAGCGCCATCGTCTCATGCGCCCGAAGTAGAAGTCGTCGTGTACGAGTCGCCTCAGGATTGAAGCTGCCCCCGTGTTCATAGGGAGTTATGTGCACATCGTGGAGCAGTAGTTCGCCATTTTCGACCGAAGCAAACCCGCCGGCGAGGTTGATCTTGCCTTCCCTGATGGACTTCACCTCACTGCCTTGTAGTTCAATACCGGCTTCAAACCGTTCAAGCACGACAAAGTCATGCGAGGCCTTCCGGTTCAGGGCAAAAGCGGCAGGTTTCTGGGGTCCATCTTTCACAGCCCACATCCTCCATATAAGCAGGTACGCCCCGGGAAGGAGCACGAATGCCGCCAGTTGCTGGGGCTGGACTGAATCGATCTCGACAAGAATCACCTTCGGCTGCGCGGTGACGCGAGGAATGTCTGGCGGCGGTAGCTTACGGGGAAACGAACACCCGCTTATCAGCCCTGCCTGGCCTTCTCTCTCTTTTCCTTCTCGGCCACTGCGGAGAAATCGATTTCTACGGTGAGCTTGCCTTCGGCGATCTCGCGTAGTGCGATATCCTCGGCTTCCTCACCTGGCAGCGGTTTGAGGAACGGACGGTGACCAGCATAGAGCTGTTTGATGCGCTGTGAAACGGCATTGACCAGAACCGGGACGTTAGGAATCTTCACGCTGGCAGCTTTGAGCAATTGCTTATTCAAGTCTCGGCCCCCCCAAAGGACGACCCCGTCTCGGCCGGTCGCCCGTCTAAGTTAGAGAAAAAGAAACGGGGCGCATACTACGCGCCCCGTTTCAGTAAGTCAACTACAGGAATTAGTACATATCACCCATGCCGCCACCCATTCCGCCAGGACCGCCAGCCGGAGCCGGCTTTTCGTCTTCCGGAAGCTCGGTGACCATGCACTCGGACGTAAGCAGCAGACCCGCTATGCTGGCGGCGTTCTGCAATGCAGTGCGGGAGACCTTTGCAGGGTCCACGACACCGTCCTTGATGAGGTCCACGTACTTGCCCGTGGCCACATTGTAGCCCATCGAGCCCTTCGACTTCTTTACTTCCTCGATGATGATTGCACCCTCGAGGCCGGCATTTTCAACAAGCTGCCGCAGGGGCGCTTCGAGAGCGCGGCGGACGATGTCCACGCCGATCTTCTCGTCGCCTTCGGCATTCTCAACCTTGTCGAGAAGGGGCTTGCAGCGCAACAGAGCCACGCCGCCACCAGCCACAACGCCTTCCTCCACCGCTGCGCGCGTTGCGTGCAGGGCGTCCTCGACGCGTGCCTTCTTCTCCTTCATCTCGGTCTCGGTAGCCGCGCCGACGTTGATCACGGCCACGCCACCCGCCAACTTCGCAAGACGCTCCTGGAGCTTCTCGCGATCGTAGTCGGAGGTCGTCTCATCGATCTCACGCCTGATCTGGCTCACCCGGCCCTGGATGTCGGCCGACTTGCCCACACCCTCGACAATCGTGGTGTTTTCCTTATCAACCGTGACGCGCTTTGCCCTGCCGAGCCACTCCATCTTGACGTTCTCGAGCTTGATGCCGAGATCTTCCGTGATGCACTTGCCACCAGTGAGGACGGCGATATCATCCATCATGGCCTTGCGCCTGTCGCCGAAGCCCGGGGCTTTCACGGCGCAGCACTGCAGCGTGCCACGGATGCGGTTGACGACCAGCGTCGCCAGTGCTTCGCCCTCGACTTCTTCTGCGATGATCAGCAGGGGCTTGCCAGCCTTTGCCACGTTTTGCAACAGGGGCAACAGGTCCTGCAGGCTCGAGATCTTCTTCTCGTGGATCAGGATGTACGCGTCCTCAAGCACCGCCTCCATCGCGTCCGCGTTCGTCACGAAGTACGGCGAGAGGTAGCCCTTGTCGAACTGCATGCCCTCAACGACATCCAGAGTCGTCTCGATGGCCTTTGCTTCCTCGACTGTGATCGTGCCGTCCTTGCCCACTTTGTCCATGGCGTCGGCAATGATCTTGCCGATCGTCGTGTCGCCGTTGGCGGAGATCGTCGCGACCTGCTCAATCTCGGTGTGCTCCTTGACCTTCTTGCTCTGCTTCGCGATGCCCTCGACGACCACTTCGACGGCCTTGTCGATGCCGCGCTTGAGGCTCATCGGATTCGCACCGGCCGTAACGTTCTTCAGGCCTTCGCGGTAGATCGTGGCCGCGAGCAGTGTCGCAGTCGTCGTGCCGTCACCGGCCGCGTCGCTCGTCTTGCTGGCGACTTCGCGGACCATCTGTGCGCCCATGTTCTCAAATGGATCGGGAAGCTCGATTTCCTTCGCGACCGTGACGCCGTCCTTGGTAATGGTCGGCGATCCGAATTTCTTGTCGAGGATGACGTTACGACCGCAGGGGCCGAGCGTAACATTGACCGCCCTGCTCAACTTCTCGACACCGCGAAGCATTGCCTGCCTCGCATCCGCATCATATTTAAGCTGCTTACCCTTCGCTCCCATGACTCTTTTCTCCTTATTGTTTCAACACTCTCAGTTCTACAGGACGAGACTACTCAATGATACCGAGCAGATCCTCTTCCCTGACAATCTGATATTCCTTGTCGTCGATCTTGACTTCGGTTCCGCCGTACTTGGGCATCAGGACCTTGTCACCAGCCTTGACGTTGAAAGCAATCTTCTGCCCCTTCTCGTCGAGCTTGCCCGTTCCGATGGCGATGACCTTGCCCTCCATGGGCTTTTCCTTCGCGCTATCAGGAATGATGATGCCACCCTTCTTGATCTCGTCACCCTCCTTCTTGGGCTCAACCAACACACGATCTCCCAACGGTCTGATCTTCATAGCACCTCTCTGCCTCCCTTTGTTGCAACTCCCGGTAGCAATCAACGAGCGCGGCAACCAGTTGCCGCGCTCATATCAAGTCATCCCGGATTACTTCTTCTTTTTATCGTCCACCATCTCGAAATCAGCATCGATCACGTCGCCATCGGCCTTCCCCTTGGTCTCGCCGCCACCCTGGTTCTGACCCTCGGGCCCGCCCCCGGGCGGCTGCTGCTCACCGCCGGGCTCTCCGGCTGCGCCCTTGGCTCGCGAATACAAGTCCGCAGAAACAGCCTGCATCTCAGTGTTGAGAGCGTCCATCGCCGCCTGAATCTCCTCGGCGCTGTCGTTCTTCAGCACATCCCGCACCTTCTTGACCGCTTCATCGACCTTCGCCTTCTTGTCGGCTGCAACCTTGCCGCCCTGCTCCTTCATGAGTTTTTCGGCCTGATAGGCAGCATGCTCCGCCATGTTCCGTGTTTCAGCGAGCTTGCGCTTCTTGTTGTCATCCTCGCCAAACTGGGCTGCATCGTCCTTCATGCGCTTGATATCATTCTCGGTCAGGCCGCTCGACGCAGTGATCGTTATCTTCTGCTCCTTGCTTGTGCCAAGATCCTTGGCCGAGACATGGAGTATGCCGTTGGCGTCTATGTCGAATGTCACCTCGATCTGAGGAACGCCGCGCGACGCTGGCGGTATTCCATCAAGGTGGAAGCGGCCGATCGTCCGGTTGTCCGCCGCCATCTTGCGCTCGCCCTGCAGCACGTGGATCTCAACCGTTGGCTGGTTGTCCGATGCCGTGCTGAAGATCTCGCTCTTCTTCGTGGGGATGGTCGTGTTTCTCTCGATCAGGTTAGTGAATACACCGCCAAGGGTCTCGATGCCCAGCGACAGCGGAGTCACGTCCAGCAGAAGCACATCCTTCACTTCGCCCGCGAGGATACCGCCCTGTATCGCAGCGCCGACCGCCACCACTTCATCTGGATTGACGCCCTTGTGCGGCTCCTTGCTGAAGAGCTTCCTGGCCATGTCCTGAACCTTCGGCATACGGGTCATGCCGCCGACCAGCACACCCTCATCCACTGAGGCCAGTCCGGCATCTTTCATGCACATTTTGACCGGGCCAGCAGTTCTCTCGATCAGGTCTTCAACAAGCTGTTCGAGCTTTGCCCTGCTGAGGCTGACGTTCAGGTGCTTCGGGCCGGACGCGTCTGCGGTGATGAACGGCAGGTTGATTTCGCTCTGCTGGGAACTGGAAAGCTCGCACTTGGCCTTTTCCGCAGCCTCCTTGAGGCGTTGCAATCCCATCGGATCCCTGGAGAGGTCGATGCCGTTATCCTTCTTGAATTCCGAAACAAGCCAATCGATGATCCGCTGGTCGAAGTCGTCACCACCGAGGTGCGTATCGCCGTTGGTTGCCTTGACCTCAAAAACGCCGTCACCAATATCCAGGACGGATATATCGAACGTGCCGCCCCCAAGGTCATATACCGCAATCTTCTCATCCTTCTTCTTGTCCATGCCGTATGCAAGGGAGGCTGCGGTAGGCTCATTGATGATCCTGAGCACTTCCAGCCCGGCTATCTTGCCCGCATCCTTTGTGGCCTGGCGCTGGCTGTCGTTGAAGTAGGCTGGCACCGTAATGACTGCCTGGGTAATCTTCTCGCCCAGGTATGCCTCGGCATCAGCCCGCATCTTCTGAAGAATCATCGAGGAGATTTCCGGGGGCGAATAGGTGGAGCCACCGGCTTTCACATGCGCGTCCCCGTTGGACGTCTGCACGACTTCATAGGGCACCAGCTTCATTTCCCTGGAAACCTCGGGATACTTTCTGCCCATGAACCGCTTGATCGAGAAAACGGTATTCTGCGGGTTGGTCACAGCCTGCCGCTTGGCAGCCTGTCCGACAAGCCTCTCGCCACCCTTGGTGAAGGCCACCACTGATGGAGTCGTCCTACCGCCTTCGGCATTGGGAATGACTACAGGCTCGCCGCCCTCCATCACCGCCATGCACGAATTCGTTGTGCCAAGATCTATTCCAAGAACCTTTGATTTAGCCATCTGTTGCTCCAGATCGTACAGCTATTTAGTGCCTATTACATTTCAGCCGCTGCCTTTATAGCAACTGGCATGCCAAGTACAAACAACAAGAAGTGGTCCCAAACATAAACTCTTGATTTGCAACTCTTTGCAAACAGATACTGCTGAACATTTCTAATGTTGCCGCCAAATACCATTGCGCCACCGGGGCCCAGCCGGCCGCTGGGAAAGAGTCGGGTGAGCCATTATGACACACTAACGTCAGGAGCGGACTGGTACCTTGCCCGGATCAAGCTTGGGTGCGTGCTTGAGCAGGTATTCCTCGGCTTCCGCATTCCAAAGGCCGGAGTGACGATCGCACATACCGGCCAGCGCCGCATAGAACTTGTCGGTTTTGCCCAATTCGGCGAAGTCACTGATAGCCACCAGCGGCAGGTCATACTGCACATAGAGCAGCTTCTTGCCGCCCGGTATCTCGGGGAGGTGCAAGATCGTATGTGCCCCGCATGTGATTCCACCCACGTGAGTAATCATTGCTGCCGGGTCGATCTTTCCAGCCGACATGAGTTCGAGCGACTCGCGCATGTCGTCAATATTTCCACCGGACGTGCCGACGATGTGGGTTCCGGCGTAGTGAACGTTGTAAAAGTTGACGCGCGCCGAGAAGTCGGCCTTGGTCGGACCTGCAAAGAAGTTCAGGCAGCCGTTCCTGCCGAGGATCGCATCGGCCTGCTCCACGACCGGTGCCACAGGCGCGAACACAAACACATCGTCGTACCCCTTCCCCTTTGACAGGTCACGCAGCCTGGCCACAGCGGTCGATGCGTCTGAAGCGTCGAGATAGACGAGTTCCACTGAATGCCTCTTTGCGTCCTCGGGAGTCAGCAGTTGCCTCGCCCGCTCGATCCTGTTCCGGTCAATGTCGGTCACCACGAGCAATCCTGGCTTCCGCGGGCCATGCACCAGGTAGTCGATGCATCCCATGCCCATCGGTCCTGCCCCTGCAAGTATGGCGCAATTGCCACCTGCAACAATACCCATGCGCGGATCATAGCTCTCGTGCACGGTGTGATACTGGGCGTGGACGGCGCCGACAATGCAAGACATGGGCTCGCTCAGGGAAGCCTTAAAGAACGCGTCCCCATCGTATGAAAGAAGGCAATCGCACTCCATGACACATGATGGAATGATGATGAAGTTAGCCATCCCGCCGATGTAGCGGAAGGAGTAGCCAGGTGCATCCAGCGAGCCCTTGTATTCCATGGCCGGCTGAATAGCAAACTTGTGCCCCACGGTAAACTTGTCGGCCCACTTCTTGCCTACCTGCCTGATGTATCCGGCAAACTCATGTCCGATGATCGTCGGATTCGTTGCCACATCCTTGGGTACACGCTTGTGGTCGGCTCCCTGGATAGCCGCCTTGTGCGAAGACATGCAGACTGAGTCACTCACGATCTCAGCCAGGATCTCGTCATCCTTCAAGGGTGGAAGCTCGAATGTTTCAAGCCGGAGGTCACTCTTCCCGTATATTCTCAATGCAGTTGTCTTCATTCTTCCTCTACCATCCTGTCGTAGAACGCCACGTAGTCATCGGGTGTCTTGCCGGCCCGCAGGTCCATGGCCGCCCTGGGGTGCAAGTTCATCTGGCCGGTAATTGCGTACGGGATGCTGTATCCCCAGTCCATCTTCTTGGAGAGAGGAAGCATCACATTCTGGCAGCATTCCAGAATGGGCCGCAGGTGGAACTTGGGATTGTGCAGGAAGCCCAGCAGGAGCTCCAGCGGGCAATTCCCGGCTCCCCTGCCGAGACCGAAGATCGTCGCATCCAGCCTGTTTGCGCCGGCAATCAAGGCCTCGATCGTATTGGCGAAAGCCAACTGGCGGTTGTTATGGGCGTGGAATCCCACGTCCTTGCC
>JBAXKQ010000058.1:0-16632 GCA_037135275.1 bacterium | reverse complement strand
TCCAGATCACGCATGAATGTGGCGTGATAGTCGGCACCCAAACCATGACTCTCCGGTGTCAAGACATGGCCCAGGTCGGAACGTCCCAGAAGCGGACGGATTCTCTGAATCAGCAGGAACAGCTCACTCGCCTGACCGCTTTCCGAAAGGGCACCAAGCTTCTCATCGCAAAGCCGCAACCAGACCATTTCCAGAGCGCGGAGAACCGGCGGCCAGATCACCCAAGACGGTGGCTCCTTCGCGCCGGCCAGCAGTGTCTTCCAAAGTGGTGAGGCCAGACGGTACTGGACTTCGCGGCCTGTTCGTGTCGTGCGCAATTGGCCGCTGGCCGCGAGATCGACCATCACGTCTTGAATGTTCCGTTGCGTATATCCGGTGTCACGTGCTATCTGGCTGGGATACCCGGAGGCATTTGTCAGCAGATAGAGCATGATTTCAGCACGACAATTGATCCCAAAAAGCGAACGCAATGTAAGCCAGAGACAGGCTGGCCTCGCCGGATCGGGCGGCTTGCTGTAGTGTCGCAGCTCCAGTCGGCCCCTGAGAAACCCATGCTCAAGGAACTCGGGATCCCGTGCGCCGTAGTCCGGGAGCGGGCGGCAGTCCGCACCATAGAACAATGCCTCCTCTGGGCCGGGCTCGACCGGACCAATTTTCCAGTCCAGCCGGCAGCCCGTCTTCGGGAGCACGGAACAGACGGCGGCGACGACCCGTCCGGCTGAGAACTCCGAGTCGTGCAGCAGCCGCTTGAGCCTGGGGCCGTTCAGCAGCCGGCCGTTGGTGGAAAGCCAGTCAAGCACTTCGTCGAACAGCCTGGGTTCCCACCGGCCGAGCGCGCAGGTGAAAAACAGCAAGGCCTCCGGGTCAATGACGTTCTGCGTCTCGATGGGGGAGGTGCCGGCAACGCCCAGCGTACTCCACTGGCGCCAGAGCCATCGTAGAAGCGTCTGCTGAAAACCGGTCCTATATTCTATCAGCGATTTGCTCATAGCCGATCTTCCGGTACATCTCCCTCAACATCATCCGGAACCCTTCAGACGGATCCTGGTTCGTGACCCACCGCGCTGCGGTTTCCATTTCGTCGGCCGTCGGCTTCAGCTCGCGCAGATCCTCCAGGTGGCGTCCGGGCCCGGCGTCGGCCGCGGCATACACTTTGAAACAAATCTGGTCGCGCCGGCCGATGAACAGCACAGTCAATCTGCTTCCATAGTGCCGCGTCTCGGCGACCCGATCCATGAGGCCTTCGGGCAGACCGGCATCCAGCAAGGCTGTGGGCCCGGGATTCATCCACGAAGGCGGCAGCTGCAGCATGGCCGCGACCTCCGAGACGCACTGGTCGAGCAGCGGGGGAAATGGCTTGGCCTTGTCGAGGACAGCGTTGTCCCGGACAAAGGCAACCACATCGATATCTTTTGTCATCAGCCTGGACACCATACGGGTTGCGATGAGCGATGCGCCTCCGCACACAAGCAAACAGACCGGCGCGATCGTCGTCTGCTCCAGCCTTTCGCCAAGGAGCGTGAGCGCCGCATCAATAGAAGCTCTATCCAAGTTCTTTGTAGGATGCATAACCGCTAGATAGTAGCTGTTATACTTCATAAGTCAATAGCCGATTTCAATATCTCTCCTGGTTGCCTCCGAGCAGGAATCTAAGTCCGCATTTTTCTGGGGACAGACCATGGCGCCACAACCGCCTGTGCAGGATAGGGTTATGGAGCAGGAGTGGTATGGCCGTGCACGGAAGGAGAGGGTGCGTGCAGCGACGTATGTCCCTGTGGTAGTGTATGCCCTGTGGCCTCTGCGTTCTCTGCACGAGACAATTCCGTCCTTCTGCGATGGCTTCCGGAGGGACGGCTTCCGGAGGGACAGACACCGCCAACCAGTTGATTAGCAAGAGGTTGAGCTGGTTGAGGGCTGGGTGCGCCTTTGATGGGTGTCCCTGCCAGAGGTACTTGTGCCTGCGTTACCCAGCGGGTGGCTACTGTGGCCTGCTCATCCACTCTTGATAGTAGTCGCCGCCGATGAGTTCGGATACAAGGGCGTTGAACTGGTCCCGCCCGCCATAGGCGCCCACGATTGATTCAAAGGTGAGGGGGATACATCTTGTAGTGAAATCCGGTCGCTGATCTTGCGTCCACCCTTGAAGGGTGTCTTGCCGCACGATGAGAACCCACTCATTGAGGAGGAGATAGTCGAGTTCAGCATGCCTAACGCTCACGGGCTTGCCTTCAAGAGCAGGGGGCATCCTTCCTTCCAGAATAGCGATCATGCTTCCGGCTACCCTGGTGTCTCCGTGAGATGTGCGGCAAGGCTGTAGGAATCGCTTTTCAAAATCCTGCTTGTTCAGCCGGTCAAAGCCAAGCTTTGCCTCGATGCCCAAACACTTCGTTGTTTCTGGTATAAACAGGGCAACGTCCAGTTTGTGCGCACCGTCGAACCAATGTTCGCCACACTGTCCCAGCGGAACTTCATCAGCCACCTTGAGAGTATCCACGGCTAGTTTTGCAGAGGGCACGGTCTCTGCAAGAAGTTGTCTGACGGCCTTTGATCGACTAATCATCTGGGCGATCAGGGGTTCCCCGATGGACGTGAGTGTGATCATGTGTTCGTGTCTTCCTGCGACGACCGACAGCGACGCTAATACCAGAATCGATCGCAGGCTACCACGCGATCTTACAGCGCACAAGGCTTGATGATCGCAGCCGTCGTAAATCGGAGGGGCTGGCGGGGACAGGGCTGGGCTCCACGTTAGTCGTCCAACGTGCGGAGGCAGAATCGGTTGACGACGACGGCGACGACTACGGTTGACGATGGAGCTGGCACGAAGCAGGTGCGGGGTCTTCTGCGAGATGGAATCACGGATGCCGTGATTGGGCGCGACCATTCACCATTCACTATTCACCATTCACACACGCCAGCGGAGTGATCCGGCCTACAAGGCTCTTGAAGAAGTCTTGTGACCAGACTTCGAGGGAGCGGCGATCCTTAACAAAAGGCGCAACCTCAGATTCCGCTTTCTTCACATCAAGCTTTTCGATGGCTCGGGTCAGCAGATCTCGGAGTGATTCAATATTCAGCGGGGCGGCGTCGGTCCAGTTGCCAGACTGCCGCATGCGTTGTTCGAGGTGTGGAATGTTTACGGCGGGATGGTGGCCGGCATACCAGACGAGATCGTACCAGTCGCGGCCTTTTACCCTTGTGCCCCACTTGCGGCACAGTACGGCATGCAGCTTGCCGGCAAAAAGGTCGGGCAGTGCATAGGCTCGCACTGGAAACGGAATCGGCTGGAGCAGATACCGGGCCTCGGTGTTGAATCCGCCCGGCGGATCTGTGTCCACCTCGAGCTTGATCTTCAAAAGAGTGTCGGGGTGCAGAGCCCGCGTCAAAGTTTCACCTGCGTCAATCCGTATTAGCTCTCGAACGGTGTTTGCCTTGAGAAACGCCGATTCGATGGCAGTTGCCATGGGCTCTGAAGATCGTCTTTCAAATGTCACATCGAATCCGAAGCTGCCTATTTCCCTGACCAGAGCCTCCTCATATGTTTGAAGTGTGAATGCAGGGTTTGGGGTCAGCAGTGAGAAATCCAGATCCTCCGAGTAGCGGTCAAGCCCGTGGAGAACGCGCAGTGCCGTACCGCCGTAGAACGCCGCGTGTTCGAAAAACCTGGCACGCCACAAGCCCAGCAGGGCGAGTTCCTGAAGAATCTCCCTCAGCGCGTTGACATGATCTTCACGGGTCCGGCATTCATATCGCTTCAGCAAACTCTGTATTGCATCATGCATTTGAGACCCTCTTTGTCTTCTTCAGAAAGCGGAGCAGTTTATCGATTTTGGCCGAACTATAGGCTCCAGCTATTGCCGTGAGGCGATTGTCATCCAGGGCTTGCAGTCTTTCCGCGTCGATCCGCAGGTCGTCATGCAGGTAGGGGCCAAAGTCGCCCGTTCGCGTGCCGGAGAAACGCTTGTCCAACCAGACCTTGTCCACCAGCGCCTTTTCCGGTGAAGCAATCAGGTACGGTGTAACGCCTCCGGTTGACAGAAGAGCGCCAAGGGCATAACGGTCCAGAGCCAAACTTTGATATGTGAACCGTCCAAAAGGGGTGTCGAACCAGCGTGAGCGGCCTGTAGTCACGGATGTCACGGATTCGACCCGTTCCGGAATCAAGCCGTGATGACTCAGCGCGCTATCCAGGCTGACATAGGATGGCCCGTAGATCAGATTGGCCAGGTGTTCGCGAACAACGGGTTGCCGCCTGAAGGCCTCCGCGAAGACATAGAGCCCCTTCTTGACCCGTACAATTTCACCCGCAGCAATCAGGCGGCTGATCCTGTCCCGCGGCTTACGGTACTGCCGAAGCGTATCAAGAAGGATCTGGTAGTCAAAAACCTCCTGTGACACGGAATCTCTAATGTGTACGATATCGCTCATTGCTGCATAGTATGTCCACTAACGATGGACATACTATGCAATATATTGGCGTGATGTGTCAAACAGGAAATTTTCAATGCAGCGGCGAAGAATCGCCGTAGGGTTCAGCGGAAAGCAGGGGCTGGCGGGGCTGGCGGGGACAGGCATGGTCTCCACATTAGTCGTCCAACGAGCGGAGGCAGAATCCCAGAGTTTCACCCTGGGCTGTCATGTTGCTCCCCTCCGGGGAGCAGAAAAGGAGCTGGCACGAAGCAGGTGCGGGGTCTTTTGCGAGATGGAATCACGGATGCCGTGATTGGGCTGTGACCATTCACTACTCACCATTCACAATTCACTATCCTGACAGGCCGCGCGCGGTCCGGACTTGTCAAACCGTTGGCTATGTGGTGATATTCTCGGCCTTTGTACGGTGTTTCAAGTTCCAGGGGGGAATATCGCTGTGAGAATTGCATTCATCGGTGCAGGAAGTACTGGTTTCACCCACAAGCTCGTTCGAGATATCCTTACGGTCCCGGAACTGCAGGGCACTACCTTTGCGTTCAACGACATCAACCGGCGCAACCTCGACATGGTGCGGCAGATCTGCGAGAAGGACATCGCCGCCAACAAGCTGCCGGCCAGGATTGTAGGTACCACGGACCGGCGTCGCGCCCTCGAGGGGGCGGACTACGTCATAAGCTGCGTCCGCATCGGCGGCCTGGAGGCATTCGCGCACGACGTCGAGATCCCCCTCAAGTACGGCATCGACCAGTGCGTCGGCGACACGCTCTGCGCCGGCGGCATCATGTATGGCCAGAGGAACATCGCGGCAATCCTGGACTTCTGCCGGGATATACGCGAGGTGGCCAAGCCCGGTGCGCTCTTCCTCAACTACGCCAATCCGATGGCAATGAACACGTGGGCGGCGCTGGCTTATGGCAAGGTCAACTGCCTCGGCCTGTGCCATGGCGTCGAGCATGGATGGATGCAGATCGCAATGGCCCTCGGCCGGTACAACGGCGATCTGGACGATAAGTCCACGCCCGAGCAACGCACCAGGATCAAGGACCAGACGAACATCACCTGCGCCGGAATCAACCACCAGACCTGGTACATTCAGATCCTCTACAAGGGGCGGAAAGTCTCCCCAGAGGAGCTGCTGGCTGCCTATGAGGCCCACCCGGAGTATTCCCGGACCGAGAAGGTCAGGATCGATATGCTCAGGCGCTTCGGATACTACAGCACGGAGTCCAACGGCCACTTGAGCGAGTATGTCGCCTGGTACCGGAAGCGCCCAGGGGAGATCACGAAGTGGATCGATATGTCGTCCTGGATCAACGGAGAGACCGGCGGATACCTCCGGGTCTGCAACGAGGGGCGCAACTGGGGCAAGACAGACTTCCCCCGCTGGCTCGCCGAGGCCGGCAAGCCGCTTACCACGGGAGGCCGCTCCGGTGAACACGCAAGCTGGATCATCGAGGGCCTTGAGACCGGCAGGGTCTACCGCGGTCATTTCAACGTCAGGAACAACGGCATCATATCCAACCTCCCGCCGGACGCCATCGTTGAGGTGCCGGGCTATGTCGACAGGAACGGCATCAGCATTCCGGTCGTCGGCGCGCTGCCGCCCGGCTGCGCGGCCGTGTGCAGCGCCAGCGTCTCGGTGCAGCGGCTGGCGGTCGAGGCGGCCGTCCACGGCGATGACATGCTCCTCAAGCAGGCGATGCTCATGGATCCGCTGACCGGCGCGGTGTGCAATCCGCCCGAAATCTGGCAGATGGTTGATGAGATGCTCGTGGCCGGCGCCAAGTGGCTGCCGCAGTACAAGGACGCAATCAGGGCGGCGCGGAAGCGGCTGGCGTCGGGCAAGCTGATCAAGACGCTGAAGAACAACAGGGGCGCCGCCAGGCTGGAGTCCAAGCGGAAGTAGGGTGATGCCGGCGCAGCGCCAGCCGGGAGAGGAAGGGTGGCATTTGTTCGAGCTCAAGCCTGATTTCGATGCCGTGTTGAACCGTTATGAGGCATGGTGGAAGTGCGCAGTCGTTGACCGTCCACTGGTATCCATTGCATTCCCGAAGCCGGAGGCCGAGCGGCTCCCGTATCCGGGCACAACGCACCCTGACATCCGCAGCCGCTGGTTGGATACCGAGTACGTGGTGGCGGCCGCTGAAGTCAGCCTCAGGAACACGGTTCATTTTGCCGATAGCCTCCCGATTGCATGGCCGAACCTCGGGCCGGAGGTGTTCTCGGCGTTCTATGGCTGCGAGATGGAATACGGCGAGCACACCGCCTGGAGCAAGCCGTGCCTCAAGGACTGGTCGGCGGAGTCCCTTGGCAAGCTTCGCCTCGACACC
This sequence comes from bacterium, assembly GCA_037135275.1. Lineage (GTDB taxonomy): Bacteria > Verrucomicrobiota > Kiritimatiellia > SPBP01 > SPBP01 > JBAXKQ01. The sequence goes on along the minus strand of JBAXKQ010000058.1, from coordinate 9,871 downwards.
GGCAACTTCTACTACAGGAAGCTGGTGGAGATGACCGACGCCCTGCTTGCGGCAGGGAAGGGCCGGTTCATTGTGGGGTACAGCGACCTGCACGGCGGCGGCGATGCCGTGGCCGCATTCCGTGATCCCCAGGAATTGCTGATGGACACGATTGAGCATCCCGCCGAGGTCAAGGCGCTGTGCGACAGGATCACCGGTGATTTCCTCCAGGTGTACGACGATTTCCACGCCAGGCTGTCCGCGGCCGGCATGCCCAGCGCCAACTGGCTCGGGGCGACCGGCAGGGGCAAGTTCCATGTGCCGTCGAACGACTTCTCCTGCATGATCTCGGACGAGGCGTTCGAGGATTTCTTTGTGCCGGGCATAATCCGTGAATGCCGGCACATGGACCGGTGCATCTACCACCTCGACGGGCCGCAGGCCCTGCGCTACCTCGACCGGCTGCTGGACATACCTGAGATCCACGCGATCCAGTGGGTTCCCGGCGCCGGACGGGAGTACTGGGCGGACTCACTGGCTGTATATCAGCGGATCCAGAGCCGGAAGAAGGCGTTCCAGATACTTTCCGTCCCCGTGGCCGACCTGCCGACCCTGTTCCGGGCGTTGTCCCCGGAGGGTGTCTGGATCAGCTCGGTATCGGGCATTTCCAACCAGCAGGAGGCGGAGGCGGCCCTCGCCGCGATCTCGCGCTGGACCCGCCGGCAGTAACGCCGGCGGCCGTCCGGCCATTCCCGCACGCGCACGCGATTTCCCCGCAATTGCGCCGGCTTCATTGTTGACTAAGTCGATAGAGATAATGTAGTATGCGGGCCCATGAGACTATCAGTCAAAAGTGAATACGCGTGCCTGGCGATGATTCACCTCGCGCGGCACTACGGCGAGGGGTGGCTGAAGATCGACGAGATTGCCGGCGCGTATGACATGCCGCGCAAGTTCCTGGATCAGATCCTGCTCGCGCTGAACCGGGCCGGGTACCTGCGGAGCAAGCGCGGCAAGCAGGGCGGGTACCAGCTTGCCAGGCAGCCGGACTCGGTCTCGGTGGCGGAGATAGTCCGGCTCATGGACGGCCGCCTGGCGCCGGTGGAGTCGGTGAGCCGTTTCTTCTACGCCCATTCGCCGAGCGAGAGGAGCGGTGCGTTGACGGACCTGTTCAGGGAGCTGCGCGACGTGGTCGCGCGGAAGATGGAGTCAACCAGTTTCGCGGAGCTTGCGGCCGTGGAGGCCGGAGCCGGTCGGTCCCGGCGGCCCGCGGCGGGGAGGGGAAAACGATGAAGAGAGTCATGCGGTACGTTGTCGCGGTTGGGGCTGTTGCGGCCTGTCTGGCCGGCGGTGCGGTGCATGGCGCGGATGCGCCTGCGGGACGGATCACCATCTCGGGTGCGTGGGCGCTGTACCCGATGGTCGTGAAGTGGTCGGAGGAGTACCGCAAGATCAATCCGGGTGTGCGAATCGATATCTCCGCCGGCGGTGCGGGCAAGGGAATGGCCGATGCCCTGGGCGGCGCGGTGGATCTCGGCATGGTCTCGCGTGACGTTGTGCAGGCGGAGGTCAAGAAGGGAGCGTGGTGGATCCCGGTGGTAAAGGATGCCGTGGTGCCGACGGCGAATGCGGGAAATCCGCTGATAGCGAAACTGATGGCGCGCGGGGTGAAGAGGTCGGAGTTTGCCGGCATGTTCCGCACGAACACGGTGGCCACGTGGAGCCAGTTGACGGGCGATGCTAAGGCGGTCGCGCTCCATGTCTATACCCGTTCCGATGCCTGCGGTGCCGCGGAAACCTGGGCCAAGTATCTCGGCTGCAACCAGGAGGATCTTGAGGGGACCGCTGTATATGGTGATCCGGGCCTGGCCGAGGCAGTGAGGTCCGACACCCTCGCTGTGGGTTACAACAATATCGGATTCGCGTATGATCAGGCCTCGAAGCGGCCGGTGAAGGGCATCGCTGTTCTTCCCATCGACCTGAACGATGACGGCCGGATCGGGACCAACGAGGACTTCTACGCGACAATGGACGAGATTACCCGCGCCATAGCCGATGGCCGGTATCCCGCGCCGCCGGCGCGAGACTTGAACCTGGTGGCGAAGGGTTGTCCGGCCAACCCGGCTGTGGTTGATTTCCTGCGCTGGATCCTCACCGACGGCCAGAAGTATGTCGCCGAGGCTGGATATATCGGGCTCACCGGAGAGAAGCTTGCCGGTGCGCTGGAAAAAATTGGCGGCACCAGGTAGGCGCCGCCGGAATCCGGGGAAACAGTTTTCATGAGCAGGCGGAGACTTTTGCTGGACGGTGTGGCGCGGCGGGTCATGTTGTCGATGACCGTTTCGTGCATACTGCTCCTTCTGCTCATGATAGCGATGCTGGCGTACCGTGCCCGGCCGATCCTCGAGGTGGCATCGCTCTCAGATCTCCTGTTCTCGGCTGCATGGAAACCGATGAAGGGCCAGTTCGGGCTGCTGGCCTACATTGCCGGCACTCTCTGGGTCACCGGTGTGGCGGTGATTGTGGCTGTGCCTGTCTCCCTGCTGACGGCAATATTCCTCGCCGAATACGCGCACAAGCGCTTCAGCTCGGTTGTTTGCACGCTGGTGGATATCCTTGCCGGCATTCCATCCGTGGTTTACGGCGTATGGGGCATGCTTGTGATTGTGCCGCTGATCAAGGACAGGATTGCGCCGATGTTCGGGGTGGAGTCGGCGGGTTTCTCGGTGCTGGCGGGCGGGTTGGTGCTGGCCATCATGATCACGCCGCTGATAATCAATGTGTCGGTTGAGGTGTTCCGCTGTGTCCCGGATGAGTTGCGGGAGGCTTCGTTGTCGCTCGGGGCGACGAAGTGGCAGACCTGCAAGTATGTAGTCCTGCGCAAGGCGCTGCCGGGGATCCTGGCGGCGAACATGCTGGGGCTTGCCCGTGCGTTTGGCGAGACGATGGCCGTGCTGATGGTTGCCGGCAATGTCGCGCGGCTTCCGACGTCGGTCTTTTCCCCCGCATACCCGCTTCCGGCACTGATCGCCAACAACTACGGCGAGATGATGTCGATTCCGATGTACGATTCCGCGCTGCTGCTTGCGGCGCTTGTGCTGCTTGGAGTGGTGATGATCTTCAGCCTGGTGTCGCGCTTTGTGCTGATGCGCTTTGAAGAAAGGGCGAGGTGACGGATGAACGCAAGGCGCATTGAGGAAACCGTCGCAAGGATCCTGATGTATGCGGCGACCTTTTCGGTTCTCTGCTGCCTGGTGCTGATCGTCGGCACGGTGCTGGTGAGGGGGTTGCCGGCGCTGACCCTGGACATGATCACGCACACGCCCGAGGGCGGCTACTACATCGGAAGGGGCGGTGGTGTGTTGAACGCAATCCTGGGCTCGCTGTTCCTGACCGCCGGCGCCACTGTCATCGCGATTGTGATCAGCCTGCCTGTGGCTCTCTACATCAACGTGTACGCGAGGCGCGGCTCCAGGCTGGCGTCGCTCGCCCGCCTTGCGCTGGATGTACTCTGGGGTGTGCCGTCCATAGTGTACGGTGCGTTCGGGTTCCTCCTGATGATGGCATTTGGAATGCGGGCCTCGATGCTCGGCGGCATGATCACAGTGGCGGTTCTCGTGTTCCCGGTCATGGCGCGCGGGATGGATGAGGTGATCAGGATGGTACCGCACGAGCTCATGGAGGCATCCTATGCGTTGGGGGCGACCCGGTTCGAGACGGCGTTCAAGGTGGTTGTCCGCCAGGCACTGCCGGGCATCCTCAGTGCGGTGCTGATCGCCTTTGGCCGCGGCATCGGCGACGCGGCGTCGGTCCTCTTCACGGCGGGCTTCACCGACAGCCTGCCGTTCTCGCTTCTTGAGCCTGCCGCGACCCTGCCGCTGGCCATCTTCTTCCAGCTCGGCAGCCCGCTGCCGGAGGTTCAGGCCCGGGCCTATGCCAGCGCGCTGATATTGACCGGTCTCATACTTGTGATCAGCCTCGCGGTCAGGTTTCTGACGCGCAGGTACAGCCGCCAGACGATAAGCTAGGAGAGGTAATGCAATACCGAACACACATCAGCGCGCGGGACCTTACGGTCCGCTACGGCGACGTCACTGCGATCAAGAACGTGAGCATTGATATTCCGGACAAGGCTATCACCGCGATCATCGGTCCATCCGGCTGCGGGAAGTCCACGCTTCTGCGTTCGTTCAACCGCCTGCTGGAGACTGTTGACGGAATCAGCGTCACCGGGCAGGTGCTGGTTGATGGGGAGAACATTTATGATCCCGGGGCGGATGTCACGGCAATCAGGAGGAAGATGGGGCTGCTCTCGCAGAAGCCGGCGCCGCTGCCGATGTCCATATACGACAATGTTGCCTACGGCCCGCGCATTCACGGGCAGCGCGGGCGCGCGGAGCTGGACCGGATTGTGGAGCACTACCTGAAGACGGCGAGCCTGTGGGATGAGGTGAAGGACCGGCTCCGCGAGCCGGCCTCCCGCCTGTCGATAGGCCAGCAGCAGCGGTTGTGCCTTGCGCGCGGACTGGCGGTGGAGCCGGCGATTGTGCTGGCGGATGAGCCGACGTCGGCGCTGGATCCCAGGTCGAGCCAGCATGTTGAGGACAGGTTCCAGTTCCTGAAGGATCGCTATACGATTATTGTTGTGACGCATATCCTCCGGCAGGCGCGCAGGCTTGCGGACTATGTGATGTTCATGTACCTGGGTGAGCTGGTGGAGCATGGGCCATCCCGCGAGGTGTTTGAGAATCCCAGGGAAGAACTGACGCGTGAGTACATCAAGGGCGTCATAAGCTAGGGGTTGTGGGAGGGGGGCGGCGGTGGGCGGTGGGGTGGTGCGCTTGGGGACGGTGCGCAGGGAGTGTCGTCACATTTCGGCGGAGATCTTTCGCGTCAGGTCGGTCCCCGGCTGCGTTGTCGCATGCGGCGCGGACACGAGTCCAGCGCCGCAAGCGACGCCTTGCCGGACGGAACCAGACCGGCATGGTGGAGGGAGACGGCGGGGCGGTGGGCGGTCTGGTTCCTGGAGCCGACCTGACGCGAAACCTCTCCGCACTTCGAAATCTGTCGACAGCAGCATCCGCGCCTGGCTTGATATGCCGCTGGATGATTCCGCCACCGGTGGCAAGCACGACGGCGCGGAGGGCAGTGGGGCTGCGCCCCGCCTCCAGAAGCGTATGCGGTGCGTGGATGGCATCGAAATCGAAATCGCTATCGGGTCTCGACCCCCGATCCCGAGAATCATTCATCATTCACATACATGCCGTTGCCGTGACCATGTAGCTACGAGCGTAAGCGAGTGGCTGACGAGTTCAGCGGCTGGGACGGGCGTGTGTAGCGAGTGATCTCTCCGCCGGGAGTGTCGTCACATTTCGGCGGAGATCTTTCGCGTCAGGTCGGTCCCCGGCTGCGTTGTCGCATGCGGCGCGGACACGAGTCCAGCGCCGCAAGCGACGCCTTGCCGGACGGAACCAGACCGGCGAGGTCGAGGGAGACGGCGGGGCGGTGGGTGGTCTGGTTCCTGGAGCCGACCTGACGCGAAACCTCTCCGCACTTCGAAATCTGACGACAGCAACATCCGCGCCTGGCTTGATGTGCCGTTGGATGATTCCGGTCCCGGTGGCAAGCACGACGGCGCGGAGGGCAGGGGGGCTGCGCCCCGCCTCCAGAAGCGTATGCGGTGCGTGGTTGGTGGAGAAGAGACCATAGACATTAGACCATAGACCGTAGACCTGATTGAATGCTGCAACGCGGCTGCACCCTAGACCTGAAGAGTCGTAGAAGGTTGAGTGGAGAAGGGCTTAATCGTGTTTCCTAATCGTGTACCTTTATCGTTAGCCCGATGGTCGATAAAGGTTATCGAATAGGGTTATCGAATAGGGTGAGGTGCCACAAGTCTTCCCTTTGCGATCTTGGCGTCTTTGCGCGAGATAGTTCCGTCGTTCTGCGATCGGGCAGGGCGCGCGCAGCCTCGCCCTCCAGGTGAGATGAACATTGGTGCCTTGATTGTGCGCACAGTCCACCTACTACCTTCAACCTTCCACAATCTTTCCGCTGTAGCGCAACTGAACACGACATCGGTCGCCGATGAACGGCGACCCTACGGTCGGTGGACTCGTGCCGTGCAACAACCTGGCAACTCAGCAACCCGGCAACCTGACAACTGTCTCCGAGACTCAGGTTTCAGGTCTCCACCCTCATCCCTCCCTCAACGCCTGCGGGAGTTCGCCCCCAATACCGATACCGACCCCGACGCATTCAACCTTCAACCTTCCACAATCCACATTACTATCTGGCGGTGTCGGCGAGGCGATCTTCGGTGGTCTTCTTCATCTTCTTCAGCTTGCCGGAGAGGCTGATCCGCTTGATTGCCGACATGCGGTCCACGAGCAGTATCCCGTTGAGGTGATCCAATTCGTGCTGAATGGCGCGGGAGAGAAGGCCCGTTGCGCGGATGGTCTGCTTCTTCCCATCCAGGTCCAGGAAAGTGGCTTTGACCTCGGCAGCCCTTGAGATGGAGATATAGATCTCGGGCAGGCTGAGGCAGCCCTCCTCGCAGGTGTCCTTGCCGGTGGTTCCGGTGATCTCGGGATTGATCATGACCAGCGGCATGGGGACGTCGTCGCCATCCTGGTCCGGTTCGTCCAGCTTACGCGTGGTGTCTATCACGCAGACGGCTACTGTCTCGCCGACCTGCTGTGCGGCCAGGCCCACACCGTTCCGAGACCACATAGTTGCCAGCATATCCTCGGCCAGTTGCCGTATCCCAGCGTCGATTTTCGTGACCGGCGTCGACTTTTCGCGAAGCACCGGGGTGCCGAATACCACCACTTCACGGATGACTGGCGTTCTTCTTTCCGCGGTTTTCATGCTGGCATTGTATCACCTGTATTCCGGTGAGTTCAATCCCATTGGTTGGCGAGGAAGAGACCACGAATAGACCATAGCCATTAGACCGGCTTGAAAGCAGGCGCTTGGCGGAACGTAGAGGTTTTCTCTGCACCCTAATCGTTTTCCCTAATCGTGTACCTTCATCGTTCCCCCGATAGTCGATTAGGGTGAGCGATTAGGGTGATGTGCCACGACTCTTCAGGTCTTGCGCAGGCGTGTGATGTCGCCGGCGGTGAATACCTGACGGTTGCCGGATGAATCCAGCAGGCGCAACGCACCGGTTGAGTCGATGCCGTCGTATGCGCCACGTGCCGGGCCATGCGGGCCCTGTATTTCCACGGTGTGTCCCGTGAGCCAGTCGTGGTGCGCCCATTCACGGACCAGCGCATCGAAGCCTTTGCGGCCGGCCCCGTCGAAGGTGGCCTCCAGATGGGCAAGCAGGACGGCTGCCACCACCTCCGGCGAGTATTCGCGCTTGCGGATCAAGAGCATGGACGTCGCCGTGTCGGCCAGGCCGGCGGCAAGGAGATCGTCCGCTGTCAAATTCACGTTGAGGCCGATGCCGAGTACGACGGCGCCGGTGGCGGAGTCCATCTCGGACAGGATTCCGGATATCTTCCTGCCGTCAACGACGACATCGTTGGGCCACTTGAGCATGGCATTGATGTCGAACGCGGCCAGGGTCCTGAGCAGTGCGATTGCGGCAACGAAGCCGGTTGCCGGGATCAGGTCGGCAGGGAAGGCTGGTGGACAAAGGACGGCGGAGAGAGCCAGACCGCGGCCGGCGGGGCACACCCAACTCCGTTCGAATCGGCCCCGGCCGGCGGTCTGGAATCCCGCCACGACAATATCGCCGTGCCGGCATTCACCGAGATGTTCCATTGCCCAGCGGTTCGTGGAGGGCAGGGATTCGAACAGCAGCATGCGCGCCTTCCACATGCCGCCTCCGCCAACCGCCTTGAAATCCGTCGTCATCGAGTGTCTCGTCCGATTCCGCCGTCAGTCCAGGCTGCCGTGGCTGAGACCGGGCGGCAGCGCCGCCGGCCGCTGGCAGGTGGTGCACAGTTCCACGTGCCGCCCCTTGATTGATGCATCGTGGAAGGCGTGCATGATGTCTAGAACGTGGGCGGCCAGTTCGCCGCTTGCCCTGTGTGGCCGTCCTTCCGACATGATTGCCCTCGCCATATCCGCCACGCCGATTCCGCGTACGTTGCCGGTGTAGCCGTGGGTGAGGGGGACATCCTGCCAGTCGGAGTCGCCGGCCATTCGGAGCCGGACTGGGCCACCGAAGCCGTTGGGTTCGGGCATCTGGAGCGAGCCCTTGCTGCCGTAGATCTCGATACCGGGCATGGAGTGGGACCACACGTCGAAGCTTGTTATGACCGTGGCGATCGTGCCGCTTGCGAAGTCAACAATCCCGGCCACGTGGGTCGGCACTTCCACACGTATCACCTTGCCGCTCTTTCCGGCGCCGGTGATGGTCCTTGTGGGAAAGCTCGCGCGCGCGGAGCCGGTAACGCGTCTGGCCGGCCCCAGCAGGGCGATGAGGGCGGAGAGGCAGTAGGGGCCCACGTCGAACATTGGGCCGCCGCCGGCTTCGTAGTAGAACTCCGGATCGGGGTGCCAGTTCTCGGGACCGTGGCTCATCATCACCGCCGTGGCGGCGACCGGGTCGCCGATTACGCCGTCGTCGATCAGCTTGCGGCAGGTCTGGATCGCGCCACCCATGAACGTGTCTGGCGCGCCGCCGACAAGGACGCACTTTTCCTTTGCCAGTGCCAGCATCTTCGCCGCTTCCCTGCGGGTTATGGCGAGCGGCTTCTCGTTGTAGACGGACTTTCCGGCTTTGATGGCCTGAAGCGCGACGCTCGCGTGGGCCTTGGGTGTGGTGAGGTTGACCACGATCCCTATTCCGGGGTCCGCCATCAGGGCTTTGCAGGATATGGCCCTGATGCCGATGAATTCAGCTTCCCAGGCCTTTGCGCGTTCCCGCGCCTGGTCAGCGCAGGCAACGACCTCGAGGAGGCCGCTGAACGTCCTGCACATGTTTGAGAAGTAGGCGCCGCTGATGTTGCCGCAACCGACGATGCCGACCTTCACGGCGTCCATCAAGACCTCCATGGTGTTGTGTGCAAACCACGGTGCGGCAGGCGCCGCCCATTGCGTATCACCGATCCGCGGACAGCCTGCAGTCCGACTGGAGTCGGGGTGCCCTCACCCCGGCTCCAGCCGCAACAGAGCCTGCTTATTGCCCGTCAGCCTTCTGCTCGGGCTTCGCTTCGCCTTCATCAAGGGTCTGCTTGCGAGTTTCACGGGCTTTCTTGGCGGCTTTCAGGGTCTCTCTCTGTTCCTCGGTGAGTACCTTTTCGCGGATGAAGGTCATGATGCTCTTCTGAAGTTCCAGGCTTTTCTCATCCATTTTGAGAAGCACGCCCTTTGTCTTCGTCGCCAACTCGGCCTTGATTGTCGCGAGCTGATCATCGGTCAGGGCTGCACGGCCGAACTCGCGCTTGACGAAGCGCATGAGCGAGGCTTCGTTCAGTTTTGCCTTCTGCGGGGTGGTCAGGACATCGCTGACCTTGTTGTAGAAGTCGTCCGCAACTTCCTTCATGGCCTCGATCCTTGCTTCGTCGATAGCGGCAAGTTTCTTCTTCTGCTTCTCGGTGAGTTCGCAGATCTTCGCGATTTCGGCCATCTGGCCGCTGAGCTGGCCGCGTTCCGGGGCCGGTGTTACGGCGTCCTTCTTTGTTTCGGCTGACGCCGGAGCGACTTTCGGGCCGGCGGCCTCTTTGTCGGCGCCCCACGACGCTGCGGATGTGCCCAATACCAGAGCTGCTGCCATTCCAAGAACCAGACCCTTCATGATCTTCCTCCACGGGGCAAACAACGACCCCGGTGCCGCCCGCCCCATAGCGTCCGGGTGATGCCTTAAATCAGACGTGCGGATAGTAGAACCTGCAGTGGAGGAAAGCAAGATCAGGGTGGTCGCTCAAGAAGGCGC
>JBAXKQ010000057.1:0-16821 GCA_037135275.1 bacterium | reverse complement strand
CCTGCTGGCAATCCTGCCAGGTTGCAACATTGCCGCGCTCCGGCGACCGGCCACCGGGGAGTGCGCAGACACCGTCCAGGATCGCATACGCCGGCTGGCACGACCGGCCGGATACTTGCTGTTCGGCGCCACGGTATTCGCGGTCGCCGCCGGGCTGATGCTCAATCGCTCAACTGCCGAGGATACCAGGCAGGCATTCCTGGCTTTCGCGCAATCCACCGCCGGAAAGCAGGAGCTGCAGGCACGGCAACAGGCGCTGCGCAACGGCGGGGTGCTGGACTACTTCTGTGTGACAGCAGAGTCCGCGACCGGAACACCAAGGGATGAGCGGTTCATCTTCCGCACCGATATGCTCACACCCGACGTCAGCGGCTACGGTGGCCCTGTCACCATGGCTGTGGCGGTCGACGCTGATGGCACGCTGCGCGATGCGCGGATCCTGCGTTCCGACGAGACGCCGTCCTACCTCGCTTTTCTGAAGCCATGGATGGCTCATCTCATCGGCCGTAACATATTCGAGCCGGATCCGCTCAAGGATGTTGATGCCGTAACCGGCGCCACTCTCACCTCCACGGCAGTACTCCGGATCCTGCGCAGAGCCGGCCCGTCATTCGCCGTGGAGACGCAGGGCAGACAGGCCGGCCAGCCTGCTGCGCCGGAACCAAGTACGCAAACCGACTACAAGCCGGCCGCGTGGCTCGTCATATCGCTGGTCGCTGCACTGGTTCTTCATGCCTGGCCGTCAAGGCGGCTGAGGCTGGGACTACTGGTCCTGGTCGTGTGTTTGTCCGGTGTCGTGTTCAATGCGCAGTATTCACTTGCACATGTGTTCGCGCTGCTGGGCCTGGCAATCCCGCCGGCCGGCTGGGGCATTGCCTTCCTTGTCGTTGTGGCAGTGCCTGTGCTCGTCGCGCTGCTGGGCAACATCTACTGCGGCTACCTCTGCCCGTTCGGCGCACTCCAGGAGCTTATCGGCGAACTGCGGCCGGCATCACTGCGCACAGATCCCGGTAAGGAACCGCTCGCATGGGCTCGGTATGTGAAATACCTCCTCCTGGCCTTCCTCACGATCCTGTTCGGGGCGACCCTGCACACGGCACTCGCATCGGGCGATCCACTTGTGACGGTGTTTGCCCGCGAACGGAGCCGGCTGCTGCTCGGACTGGCAGGCACCGTTCTGGTTCTGTCGTTCTTCTACCCGCGGTTCTGGTGCCGAACCCTGTGCCCCGCCGGCGCATTTCTCTCGCTGCTGAACGGCATCCGGCCGATCCGCCAGCTCAGGCCGCCGGTCTTCCCTGCGGCATGCGCATACGGAGTGAGGAACACCAGCGACATGGACTGCCTCTGCTGCGACCGCTGCCGGCGGCCGGGCCGAAGGGAGAAGCTCGTGATGACCAGCCAGGCCGCGAGGGCAGCGACGCATCCGGCCAATGCCATTTTGCTTGCAGCAACAACGGTCCTGGCCATCGGCCTGGCAACCCACGCCGTCACCGACTGGCGACGGACACTTGCCGAGGCTTCGCAGCACAGCAGGGCTGTAACCGGCGGTGGCGGCATCGCGAGGCCGGTGGATATGCAGAAGCTCCGCAACCTGATTGACCAGGGGCAACTGTCCGACAAGGAGGCCAGCTTCTACAGGCAATCCACGCCGGAGTTGAAGCGATAGACCGGTGAGCAGCCGCCATTCAGCGCCACCCCTGCACCGGTACACTACCTGCGCGGTGACTCATCCCCACCGGCGTCGCGCGAGAGGACAACGAACCGCACATAGTCGCCTTCGACCGGCCACGGCCTGATCTTGAAGCGGCGCTCTTCCGCAACCGGCTGCAGTTCCATCGCAATCCTGAAGCCGGGCGGCGGCAGCGCCACGTCCGGATCGAAGGACCCGACAACAACCTGGCCCCGGCTGTCCGCAGCACCCGGCATGGGGGCCCCAAACTGGACTCGTTCGCCGCGTCGACGCAAATACCACGCGAAATTCACCGGGATAGCGGAGCGTGGCTGCAGGATCAGCACATGGCCATCCCCTTCCGTCCCTCCGGCCACGTCAAAAGCCCTTTCCACGACATTCCGCACCCGGAGATCGTCCAGGGTCTTGTAGGGCCGGACAATATCAATGATCATGCCTGCGCCGCCCATCAGGAATAGGATCGCTATCACGATCCGGATAGATGCCGCCTCAAACCCGGGTCTCACCAATGCGGACCGCCTCCTGGCAAACCATTCGATCACACTCCACAGGCCCAGCCCGACCATCAGGCAGATGGCCGGCGCCAGATGTTGGGAAATCCGGGCCTGTCCGCCATAGGGATAGCGTTGGAGCGCGGCCGCCACCAGGGTCAGGGCGAAAGGCACGACCACAAGAAGCATCCCCGGCAGCCTGGCCGGCACCGGTAGCCGGCGCCAAAACACCTTCACGCCGACGACAAAGAAGACGAACGAGACGATGCTGCCTCCATGGTTGCCACCGGTCGGATAGGCAAAGAGAAGCCCGGTGTGAACATCAAACAGCCACCGCAAGAGAGGAAGTAATCCGGCTGGCGGGAAGGAGTTCTTCCAGAACTCCCGCATGAACGAGCCCGTGGACGCGTACTGGCCGTCGCCAGCCAGCAACAGCGACGCCGCAAACGAGCCGAGCAGGATCAGATTCCAGAATACCCACAGCGCCCGGTCTATCCAGAGCTGCCGCCAGTTCACGTCCAATCGTGCGACCCCTGGCCGCAGGCCCCAGCCGACAGCCACACTCGCCGCACCGGCCACGAAGACGGATGGATAGGAGACCGCCAGCATCAGCGGCATCGAAAGTCCAAGCATCACCAGCGACCACCGTTTGCGCCGCAGCAGGTATTCCGTTGCCAGCATCAGGATCGCCACCGAGGCCAGGAGGTCCATCGAATACGGTTTCGCCTCAACCGCGTGCCGGACGGGATAGTACGCGACCGCAAGGATGCCGGTCGCGATTAGCGCGGGCTGCTTGCCGAGCGAGAGAAAGGCGAGCCTCATGAAGATCAGCATGGCTGCGACGCCTGAGAGTAGCGGCAGGAGCCGCAGGGAAAGCTCGGACACCCCAAGAATCCGGCAGACGACAGACTCCACCCACAGAAATCCGATCGGGGCCACCTGCTGGTTCTCCAACGGTTTGAGGAGGTCAATCCAGGTGCGATCGAGGAAAGTCAGGGCTACGGATGCCTCGTCACCCCACAGTGGCATATGGAGCAAATACCGCAGCAGCCGCCATGCAATCCCCACCGCAATAATCCACAGGGCCAGTTTGCGGACAGCACTGACGGTTTGTGTACTCTCTGCCGACGCTTGCATATCCATGTTGAATCCACAAGAACCCGGAAAGCCGCGACAACGTCCCACACCATGTGTACTGTAACTAATACCACCCACAGCACCGGGGCTTCCACTTCAATCCCGCAAACGCACATGACCAAGCACATCCGGCTGGCCAAGGCATCCGGCGGCAAGCTTTCACTGCGCATGCCGATGCGGCGCTGAAGCTCTACGAGGCCGGCGTGGCCGCGGACCCGAGGTCCCGAATCACGGATCCCGGATTACTGTGGCAGACGGCGCCAGCGTGAAGTGCTCCCCCGCGCCCGGCGAGAGGTAGATTCCGGCGGGCCGGACATCAGGGACAAGCATGAAATGGCAGCCGGGCATGCGGCTGATGATCGGCAGCGCAGCCCTGGCCCCCAGCACAAACACAGCGGTCGACATGGCATCGGCCTCTACCGCATTGGTTGCAATGACCGTCACCGAGGCGACCCCCTCGACAGGCCATCCTGTCAGCGGATCGATGATGTGCGCATACCGCTTGCCCCCGATGACAACCTGTTTCTCGTAGTTGCCGGACGTGGCCACGGCCATGCCGTCGTCCAAGCGGATGGTGCCCATGACGGAGTCGCGGCTGAACGGGTCCCTGACGCCAACACACCACGGCCGGCCTGGTTCCGCCTCGCCACGACAACGGATGTTCCCGCCCAGGTTTATCATCAGATTCCGTACAGTCTCCTCCCCAATCGCCCTGAAGCAGACATCCACGGCGTAGCCCTTTGCAATTCCGCCCGGATCAAAACCCATGCCCACCGTCGCAAGGGCGGCCGTCCCGTTCGACACAACGAGGTTGCGGTAGCCGACTTTCGCAAGAATTGCCCTGACCTCCGCCTCGTCAGGGACAGCTGCCGGCAGCTGTCCCTTATTGAAGCCCCAGAACCGGACCAGCGGGGCAACGGTGGGATCAAAGGCGCCACCGGTGATTTCGGAATAGTGGACCGAAAGGCGGAGAACATCCTCTACCGGGGCCGACACCGTAACTGCTGCGATGCCTGCCGCATCGTTGAGCCGGGAGATCTCCGAGCCTGGCTTGAAAATGCTGAGGCTGCTCTCCATCTCACGGAAATGGCCCCCGGCCGCGGTAGCGACCCTGTCCAATTCGCGGGCTTCCCCGGCCGGAACGGAAACGGTCGCGTAAGTTCCCATGGAAGCCCAGGTCCTTGCCGCGGGTTGACTGCCAGATCTGGAACAGGCCCCCGCCCCGAGCACGAGACCAGGCAACACAGCCAGCAGCAAGTATCGATTACGTTCCATGTCAGTACCTGGCCGTAGCGATTCAGTCTACTCGCACAACGGAGTGGCGCTCCTGCGTCGGGCGGAGCAGGCGGCAGCTCTCATCCCTGCGTATTCCACCGCACACTTGAACTGAATCACTCCGGCGTAGAATGCTGCAATGATACAGGAACACGTCAGAAACAACAACCAGGTACACAGAGTGCCCGGCATGGCCTGCTCTGGCTTGGCTGAGCGACCGAATCAAGGGGCACCGGTATGACAACCCTCTCAGCGCTCCGCCTTCCTGGCGTCGTCTATGTCTGCCGGATGTGGGAATTCGATCCGGACCTGCGGTTGCGCCACCACCCATGCCGCCCGGCTGGGCACTGTCGTTGACACCGGGGTGAGAGCAATGCAGGCGCCCGCGACGGGCTTCAGGCTGCAGCGCAGCATCGGCATTAATAGAGGCAGACTGGCAGGCAGGATATGCTATAATTGCACCTTGGTAATTGCGCAGTGAGGTGCGGGTCATGACAGCGAGAGTCAACATCATGGGCGGTCACCCGCTGGACAGGGACGCCCACGGCAACTTCAAGTGCCGCATCGCAACAATCTTCATCAGGGCGCGAACGATCGTAACCGCCCCGCCGATGCACCTGCTGCAGCGGAACATCTTCATCGAGTGGCTTGACAGCGAACGCAAGGCGAACGGCAAACCTCCCCTCACAGCGCACGAGAAGGCCAGGGAAACGGCCAACAGCGTCGACCTGGTCATGGATGGCCCCTACATCCAGATCCGCCCCGACCCTTCAAACATGCCGCTGGCCTTCGAGGCCGACCTCCTGCTCCAGGAACTGGAAGGGCTTTCAAAGCGCAACATCCGTTTCCTCTTCGTCTATGACAAGACCGTCCAGCAGGCCATCCGGAAGAAAGGCGAACTGTGGCGCATAACGCCGATTCCGCAGTCACCCCGGGACATCGTCAACATGATCGAATCCGCAAGGATGGGCATCAACGGCCTTCCCATCTACTACTACAGCACCGTGACAGGCATCAGGTATCTCACGCTGCAGCAATTCTCCGGCCTCCGCGACCTGGACACCCCGGCGCTGAGAAGCCACCTTCAGGAAATATGCACCTGCTCCGGCGAATGCAACTGCGGCGACAACCCGGAAGTGGCTTTCTTCGGCGTAAAGAGCGGCTTCGGCCGAAACCTGTTCTCCGGAGCGGATCTTGACTCCGCCGGGTCCGAACTGCTCCGGCAACTGCACAGAGACGCGGAGAACCTCTTCCGCTCGGCCGTGCCGGCGGACCTTCGCGAGGACAATCCCCGCAACCCCGTTTGGCGAAACCTTATGTTCTCAAGGCTGATCGGGCAAAGGGATGATGTGGTGTCGGAGGAGATTCTGCAGGGATTGAATCCCGAGTTCTTCATGCAGATCCAGTGGTTGCCCGGCGGTCGCATCGACCACGGCGAACTGATGTTCGACCCCATTTTTGCCGAACTCGAACGCAATCCGTGCGACCACACCCTGCAGGCCCTGTGTGATGAGAGCGTGAAAGGTTTCATCTGCAACTACATCCTGGAATTCGGAAACCTCGAGCACGTCAACGTCGGGCGGATAAGCCCCGGCCTGCGCCCGCACATTGACGCCGGCGGCCACCGCGCCTACATCGCGGAAGTTAAGCACCGCGGCTCTCCTGAACCCGTCGTAAGGATCATCCGCTTCCAGAAGTGGGGCATCCGCGAGCATCTCGACGAGAAGATGAACCTCCTCAGGGCGATAATGGAATCGGAGGACTACACATCCTACACGCTTGAACGACGCCTGGCCGCCTGGCAGCTCGGCATGTCACTACCCAGCCAGCTTATGTCCCGACGCATCGCCAACACCTACCGCGGCTCCAATCCCGAGTACCAGGGCACCCGCATCTGGACAACCTACTTCGAGCGCGAGTATCTCACCGGGCTGGCCACCGAGCGGATACCGCAGGCGCGCTTCAAGGACGAGGGCTTCGCCCTGGCATTCGCCCGGCTGCTGGGGCGGGCGGCGGCGCCTAACATGCTTGTCGGCCGGCAGACGCAGAGGGGGGAAGTCATCTTTGACAATGGCGACGAGATCCTTGTGACAGACTGCAACGGGATGCCAGAGAAGATCGTTGCAGCCGATCATGCCGGCACATTCCATGACTGCGAATCCCCGCTCGCCCACTTCGCCGAGGCCTATGCCAGGCCTGTCGTATGCCGTTCGGGCTGGGTACCGGATCGGGATGCGTTCGCCAACGCATACACTGACGCCCTCGCCGAGCGGATGACGGAGATCCAACAGGAATACCGGAAACGCCGCCGCGCTTTTGACTCTCTCCTGAAACACAGCAGACAGGACGTGGGGTCAATCAGCTGGCGCTGGAAGCAGGTCCTCGCCCGGCTCGATCAGACGCATGTTCCGGACCTTATCGGAAAGATCAGGGAGTTTATCCGGGCCGGAGATCTCGTTAATCAACCCACATTGCCGTGATGATCCGGATGAAACCTCAGGCGAACGCTGACACGCGCCTGCCACCAGGACGGCGCCGGATACATCCACACGCGTACGGGCATTGAACGTCCCGGGCATTCGCCCCCCCGCGCGGAATCCTTGAAGGTTCATGCTTGCCCGGCTATGCGGCGGGCTATAGAATGAAGTTTTCTGGGCTGCGGTGTGCGGCTGCGGCGTGGTTTTCTGGTAGTTGGCTGGGAGGGGCGGCATGCAGACCTTGATGCGCCGGGGAGTAAACAGGGCCGGTATTCTTGTCCTGCTGGGAATAGGTCTGCTGTGCCGGGTCACAGGTGCCGATGCCGGCAATCTGGTGATAAGCGAGATCATGTACAACCCTGTCGGTGCCACGAACATACCCACCGATGGCGACCAATACGAATACGTCGAAATCTGCAACACCGGCACAACCGCGGTCAGCCTCACCGGCGCCTATCTCACGAACGGTGTGACCTTCACCTTTCCGGCCGGAAGGACCGTCGGTCCTGGCGCATACCTGGTGGTGGCGAAGAACCTGTCTGCCTTTGCCGCGCGCTATCCCGCAGTCACAAACGTCCTTGGCAGCTATTCCGGCAAGCTGGACAACGACGGCGACACCGTGGAGTTGTGTTATTCCGCCGGAGCCAGCCTGCTCTCGGTGACGTTCGGTGACGGCCCGAAATGGCCGCAGGCGGCGGATGGCCATGGTGCGTCGCTCGTTCTGGTTAATCCGTCCGGCGATCACGACGATCCGTCAAGCTGGCGGGCGAGCGACGAGTTTCTCGGCAGCCCCGGCGCCGCAGGGCTGCCTGCCGTCCGAGACGCCGTCATCAATGAGGTGCTGCCCCACACCGACCCCCCTCTTGAGGATGCGATCGAATTGCGCAACGTCGCGGCCTACGCCATCAGCATCAACGGATGGTACCTGAGCGACGATCCGATCGTGCGGAAGAAGTACCGGATCACCAATTCAGTGATCCAGGCCGGCGGATACGCCGTCATCTACCAAAGCCGGTTTGCGGCAACAAATGTGCCGGGGAACATCCCGTTCAGCCTCAGCGAGCTGGGCGAGAATGTGTACCTGACCGCGGCAAATGCGCAGGGCAACCTCACCCGCGCCGCTGACTTCGTGGAGTTCGGGGCATCCAGCAATGGAATGTCCTTCGGCCGCTACCCGAACGGAACGGGAGAACTCGTCCCGATGGCACAGCGGACGCTGGGCGGCTCCAATGGACCTCCGCGCGTGGGGCCTGTCGTCATCAGCGAGATAATGTACCATACTCCGGACGAGACATCGGATGCGGAGTACCTTGAGCTGCTGAACATTACCGCCATTTCTGTACCGCTCTACGACCCGGCATTCCCAACGAACACATGGCGGTTGTCATCGGGCGTGAGCTTTGTCTTCCCGACAAATGTCACCATTCCCGCCGGCGGCCGCGTGGTGGTGACGGGCGCGACGAACCTGCCAGCGTTCAGGACCATGTACGGACTGGCCTCCACGACACCCGTCTTCGGCCCCTGGAGCGGGCGGCTGGATAACATTGGGGAACGCGTCAGGCTGGAGGCACCGACCACCCCGGAGGTTGATTTGGTCCCGTACGTCCTGATCGAAGACGTGGACTACAACAACAATACACCCTGGCCGAAGGCGCCGGATGGCCACGGTCCCTCCCTCGAGCGGCTTGACCCATCTTCCTACGGGAACAACCCCTCAAACTGGTTCGCAGGTCCTCCCGGCGGTTCCCCCGGGCGCGCGCCTCTGAACGGGTTCATCAACCCCGCCATCGCCCCGACGTCGCCCGTCCCCGGAGGTGTATTCACGGCAAGTGTCGCCGTCGTAGCGACAACGCTTCCGACACAGATTGTGTTCAGGACCGTCGCGTCGGGCATTGAGACCACATACCTGATGCACGATGACGGGATAAACGGCGATGCGGTGACCGGTGACCTGGTGTACTCGGCGGTCGCATCGAGCCCAGCCTCCGGCGCCTGGATATACTACAGGTTCGAGGCTTCGGGCACGAACGGCCAGGCGTCAACGCTGCCGTCGGAGAGTTCAGGTCTCCTGCCTGCTCCTGTGTTGACGGTGAGGATGTCCGGCGGCGGTCTCATCACAAACGTCCAACCGTCGGCAACATGGACCACATTCACATACACCAATGTGGCGACTCACTCCAACCTCGTCTATGTCTACCTGAACTCCGCCGGGGAGGCGCTGGTCGACGACTTGTCGATGCAGGATGCCGGCTCCGGGATCGAGAGCGTCGTCAACGGAGATTTCAACAGCTCCTTCGCCGGGTGGAGCTCTGCGGGCTCCCACTCCGGTTCGTTCAGGGAGGAACTTCAGGAGGAAAGCGGCAACGGGGTCATTCACATCGTGGCCACGGGATCCGGCGGCTCCCCATCCAATGCCGTCAGCACTATCCTGATTCCGCAGGCAACCATCGGCCAGGCAGTGGCCGTCAGTTTCCGGACTCGCTGCGCCGGGCAGGTGACGCCCCAGTGGTTCTGGACGGCATCCGGCACGCCCCAGCCGGACGTCATCTTGAACGAGATCATGTACCACCCGGCCGACAGCAATGATACCGCCCTGGAATACGTCGAACTTTACAATCCCGCCGGCGTGACGAATTTCATCGACGGAGCACAGCTTGAGGGTACCGCCATGACACTGCCCGCCGGCACCGTCATGGCTCCGGATTCATACCTGGTGCTGTGCGCCACACAGGAGAATGTACGATCCACATACGGCATAACCAATACTGCCGGCAACTGGGACGGCCGCCTGCAAAACGACGGCGAGACGCTGAAACTGGTCAATGCGTACGGGCGCGAGCTTGATAGAGTCACGTATGCCGACCATGCTCCGTGGCCGGTGGCGGCGGACGGGATGGGGCCTTCGCTGGAGCGTGTGTCAGCCGGCGCCCCGGCCGCCTCCACCGCAAACTGGGCATCGTCCATGGCCTCAACAAACTGGCAACAGGTATGTTGGACCGGACAGATCAACACGGCCAATTCCGGAATCCGCTTCTACCTGGACTTCGAGGGCAAGGTTCGACTGGACGACGTATCGATAATGGCCCAGGGCTCGGCGAACGAACTTGTCGGCAACGGCGACTTCGAGGCAGGAACGAACGGCTGGTCGTTCCTCGGCAACCATGCCATGACCCGTGCCGTGCCGGGTACCGGCAGGTACGGGAGTACCGGCCTGGTCATTGCGGGCAACGCAACGCGGCTTGTGGTCCAATCCGGGGCGGGATACGTCGTATTCGTCTACGGCGACTCTGCAAGCAATGCCGTTGCGTCGCCTCCGTTGACCGTATCCAGCGGCACCAACTACGTGGTTTCGTACTGGGTCTGCCGCGACGGGCTCGCGGAAAACCTGTACGCCGTGGTGAATCCTGTCACAAACGCCCTTTCCCTCGCCTCGCGCGGGACCCCTGGTGCCGTCAACTCGGTTGCGACCTCACTCACGCCGTTCGGCATTTCGGGAGTGTCAACACTGTTCGACATCTGCCCGTTCGGCACTGCAAATGTCGTGCGGGCCCGGCTGTCGTCAACCTCGCTTGTTGCCAACGTCCGGCTGAACTACAGGACGGTGGGCTCGAATACCTACCAGTTCACCGATGCTGCATATACAAACGTGCCGATGCGCGATGACGGAATCGATCCGGACCTTGTCGCCGGCGACGGCGAATACGCCGGAACCGGCCCAGTGGTGACATCAGCTACAACGATTGTGCGCTACCACGTGCAGGCCGTCGGCAATGACGGGTTCAAGACTCAGCTGCCGCCACCGGATGATCCAAGCAGGGATTTCGGCTACCTGGTCGCCGGCACGCCGTCGCAAACGATTCTGCCGAACTGGCTGGTGTTCGTGGACGGCAATCCCGTGACATACCCCGTCTCCAAGAGGGCATGCGCCGTGAATCCGGCCGGCGAGGTGTTCACCGATATGCGCGTGCGGCATCGCGGCTATCCGTTTGCCCTCCAACCGGAAACAACGGGCATCGCAGTCCGGATGAACAAGGGGCGCTTTCTGGATACATGGTTCGCTGACGACCAGGAGGGCACTGACTTCAGGCACCGCGGCAATTCAAGCCAGTGGACGCAGCAACGGGTGGTGAATGAGGTGATAGCCTATGACCTGCAACGGCAGATAGGACTGGCCACACCCAGGGTCCGGCACGTATGCCTCTGGATCAATGGCACCCAGACCATTACGACCGAGCTTGAGGACCCAGGCGAGGCGTTCCTGCGCGGCAACGACATGAGCCTCGACGACTATGTCTCTCGCTCAGGCTATGGCGGACGCAACATCGTCGCGGGTGATGAGACCCTGGATAACTTCGTCGCGACGTACAACCTGTTGACCGCCGCCACTGGCGCGGGCAAGTACGACTGCGTCAGGACGAATATCTGCTATGAGTCGGTGATGTACTCGATGGGACTCCTCTCGCTCACGGCCAACGGCGACCAGCATTTCGCCTGGAACATGTTCCAACACCGGGCCGCGGCCGATGGGCGGTGGCGACAATACCCGTGGGATGCTGATTTCAGTTTTGACCCCAACCCGAGCGGCGCAGTATACGCCCAGACCAACCTGCACCCATACTACCAGACCACCCTGCACCCGAGCATAACACCGGGGCAAGGCGGCCCCTTACTGGGCGAGGTCCTCTTCTACCCCGAAGCCGGGGCTGGCGCAGAATATACCCTCCCGTACCGGCACCGGCACCAGATGCTCCTCTGGCGCTACTTCAACACCCTCTACACCACCAACTACCTGTACCCGAAACTCGACACGCTTCAGACCACCCTGACTCCGGCTTACGTGCAGATCAGGGCAAACCCGGTTCTGCTGTCGAACCAGGTCGCAACCGTGAAGGCATTCATACGGGACAGGCGCGACTTCTTCCTCAACGGGACGTGGTCCGACAAGAACACCAACATCTGGGCCGCATCGAACGTGTATAACCCGTCCAATGTCGTGGTCAACGAGGTGATGTATCAGCCCGCGGCCGGACCGGAGTACATCGAGTTCTACAACCCTGGTACCCAGTCAATAGACCTCAGCTGGTGGCTACTGAGCGTCGGACCTGAGTCCTATCACCTGCCGCACGGAACGACGCTCGGGCCGGGCACACACCTGGTCATAACCGACAACCAGACAAGCCTCACAAACGCCTACCCGGCCCTCGCGGCCGCCAGCAACCTGGTCCAGCGCTACCCTGGCTACGGAGTGTGGGACTGGCCGGTAACGTGGACATCGGCGACTGAATACGCTACAAGGATCGTTCAGGTCCCTGCCCTCTCGCTGCCGAACACGGCCTCAACGATCACGCTGACCGATCTGCAGGGCAACACCATCGACAGGGTGGCATACTCCAACACCCCGCCGTGGCCGGCGGCGTCCGGGGTGTCGATCGAGCTGGGATCCCCGGCCTTTGACAACGAATATGCCGCCAACTGGCACCTCTGTTCGGGCACCGGCACACCGGGCGTCACCAACTCCAGTGCATCGCCTGAAGTCACCCCCATCGGCGACCACGCCACAATGGCTGAATCACCGTATACAATCATACCGGTCCTGACACGGGGCGCCCAGCCGGTCACCTGGTCATTCCGCGGCAGCACGCCGGCCGGCATGACCATAAACACAACCAATGGACGAGTCGACTGGCCCGGCCCCACCCCTGCGGGACAGAACTATTCAATAACCATCCGGGCAACCAACAACTTCGGATACTGCGACGAACAGTGGAACCTGCTCGTGAATGCCATCGGCCAGGTCGCAACGCCACAGTTCAGTCCAGACGAGGGAACATATCCCGACGAGTTCACCGTCACGGTCACCTGCGCCACCCCCGGCACCACGATTCGCTACACAACAAACAACGTCGATCCCGCAACAGGCGATCCGGCGCTCACCAGCGGCGGAACCGTACGCATCCAGGGGGCAACGGTGCTGAAGGCAAGGGCATGGAAGACCAACTGGACAGAGAGCCAGGTGAAGAGTGCCGGCTACATGATTCGTGAACCGCGCGTATCCATCCTGTCACCAACCGACGGCGCGGTTCTGCGGACCACCAGGGTCTCTGTCGGAGTAAGGGCAAGCGACACCGACGGCTTGGATGAGGTCCGCCTGTACAACGGCACGAACCTGCTCTGGGCAACAAACATACCGGGAGCGACTTTCGTGTGGTCCAACACGTTCTTGTGGGTCGGGGCGCCGACAGGCACAAACACCCTGAAAGCCATGGCTTTCGATGCCCTCGACAACTCTTCAACTTCAACGCCGGTGGCGTTTGTAGTCAGGCCAATGGGTTCAGGGGCTGATTTCGATGGTGACGGTCGCAATGACATCGCAGTGTTCCATCCAGCCGGCGGCACCTGGTATCTGCGGCACAGCAGCATTGCCCCAGCCAGCGTCAGTTGGGGCTGGAGTGCCACTTTGCCGGTTCCGGGGGACTACGATGGCGACGGCAAGACCGATACGGCAGTCTACTGGCCACAGGGCGGAACCTGGTACCTGCGCTACAGCGGCGGCGGCTCGGCCAACGTAAACTGGGGCTGGAACGCCACCGTGCCCGTGCCCGGCGACTATGACGGCGACGGCAGGACTGATATCGCGGTCTACTGGCCACAGGGTGGAACCTGGTACCTGCGCTACAGCAGCGGCGGCTCGGCCACTGTGAACTGGGGCTGGAGCGCCACCGTGCCCGTGCCCGGCGACTATGACGGTGACGGCAGGACTGATATCGCGGTCTACTGGCCACAGGGCGGAACCTGGTATTTGCGCTACAGCGGCGGCGGCTCGGCCAATGTGAACTGGGGCTGGAGCGCAGCGGTGCCGGTGCCCGGTGACTATGACGGCGACGGCAAGACGGACGTTGCGGTCTACCACCCTGGCGGGGGTATGTGGTACCTGCGCAACAGCGGCGGCAGCCCGGTCACCGTGGGCTGGGGTTGGAGTGCCGTCCTGCCGGTACCGGCGGACTATGACGGTGACGGCAGGACCGATGTTGCAGTCTATTGGCCACAAGGCGGAACCTGGTACCTTCGCTACAGCGGCGGCGGCTCGGCCAGCTTCGGCTGGGGCTGGAGCGCAGCCTTGCCGGTCCTGCCCCAGTACATGATAAACCGTTGGATGTTGCTGTTGCCGTAGGTTGCTCGCCGGGGACACCCACAATTAGTTGTTACTGATAATCAACGAGTTACAGCTTGATGGTGGGGCCTGTCCCTCCGGCGGGCTCTCCGGCGGGCTTGTTATGGCTGGTCGTCCCTCGTGGGCTCCCGGGCTATTTTGTCATTGGCCCCCAAAACAGCATGTCTAGGCCAACCATAATACGGTACGCCGTATTGAAGCCATTCGCCTCAGTCCACTCGAGACCCGGATCAATGCTCAACAATATCCATTTCTGATACACGGGGCGGCGCATCCCAACGACAAGACGATAGGTAGCAGCGCCATGTTCGGTCCCGAAGACATGGATAGAAAGATCGTCGCCGTTTGAAACGTCAAGACGCCCGACCCTGCCGATTTGCACCTCCGTTCCGAGCACTTCCCGTACCCGCCCCAGCCGCAGGGATTGCTCCCATGTCCACTCACCGACGTCCTGGGTGTACCGGGCCGAAGTCGTACTTCCGGCATAGTATTCGTGACCATCACCCAGCCAGCGATCAACAAACAATGAGCTGAGCGAGCCCAGCCGGTCACTGGTGTCCAGGAAGAATCGCTGTTGCGGCCGAACAAACCACTGATCATATTCGAATCTCGGACACCATGTCATCCGGGCGAAGGCCCGGGGATGTAATTTGACGCGAACCCCCATATCGGCTGAGATGGCAGAGTGCTTTAGAATGCGGCGCGCGCCCACGATCAGGCTCTCGTCCTTGGTCTCTGACAAGGGGAGTCCAGGCAATTCATCGGCATGACCACTCTGGGCAAATACATGCGTCCTATTTTCCATGTTCGGCAGTGACACATCCAAATCAGCCTCAGGCTTAAGCGAGGCTTCCCGATCCGTGCCTCGTACGCTTTCGGCGTAGAGCCCGAGCCGCAGCCGCGATTCCGACGGCTCCGCCCGCGGCAGGACGTCAGACGCGAGATACTCATCTATGGAACGCACCGGCCGACTGACACGTTGATGGATGTTCACATGAAGGTAATCAAGCCTATCGGTAAAATGGGCAAATGCAGCAGGCTTCGCACTGAGCAGAAACATACCCCTCGCTGAGCGACGACAGACCCCACTCGATATCACCGGTTCCGTTCCATGCGCTCGCGGATAGTCGTCCCCCCCAAGATCGAAAAGGAAGAATCCGGACAGGAAATCCGCGAATTCCAGCGGATCGATGCCGGCGTCTGCCCCCACCAATCCCAGATGAACTCCAATATCCACTTCGGACCGCCCGTATTCCGGGCCGTATGGCGTGTCGTCCGTGGCATCAACGCCGCCAAACACTATCCCTTTGAGGGACTCAACACCGACAGGCCACCTTGCAAAGCGCTGACTACGCGGTCCGGGAAGCCCAGCATAGAAGCTGTGGTATTCGCCAGAATAGAAAGAGCCATAGTCGGTGATTCGGAACCCTGCCGCCAATCCGGGTCCCAGACGCAATCGGAAGCGGAAGATATCTACAAGATCCAGGCATCGGTTTGGGATATACCACAACAGTCGTCCGCCGAAACCAACCTGTTTGGGTTTAGCCGGCAACGGATCGACCGCGACAGCAGGAGGCGGCAGTGGAATCGCCTCGCCCGCTCCTGACCCGGGAAGCAGCCCCAACACCAACAGGACAGCTAAACAGACCATCCGTTTTGGCGTTGTTTTCATAAAGTCCTCAACTCGCCTTGATCAGCATGGCAAACAATGGACATTGAAAGATCATACGGAGCTTGATGGCGGGGTCTGTCCCTCCGGCGGGCGTCTGCGCTCACTCCTGTTCAGGCTCCGCTGGTGACGGCTGGCGCCCCCCGAGCTTGGCTGACGCGCTTTTCGGCCGATCTTCAGCGAACCACTTCAGGGCTTGGACAAAATGCTGGCCATTCATGGCGTGGCCACCAGCGAACACTTCCAGGCGGCTGTCGCGAATGCCATTCGCCTTCAGGCTGTTCTTGACGTTTGTGCAATGAGCGACCGTGGCGATATCGTCCTTGTCGCCGACACTCAGGAAAGCGCGAATGTGCCGGAAACCGGCGTCTTTGGCGTGGTAATCCTTGCGAAATCGCGCACTCCAGTCCTCATTGCAGCCAGCCAGGAACACCCCTATGACCTTGTGCTTCCGGCCGACCAGGACCGAACAGGGGGAGAAACAGCCTTTTGCGCCACCCGAGAACCCTCCCACGGCAAATTCCCAACTGCTCATGTTGGGCCAGGCCCGGGCCAGCGTCTGTAAAGCGCTAATCATCGCCTGCTCATAGTCCCCGGCATTGCCGAGATCGTTGTCCGTGGCCAGGCACACCCACCCGTTATCAACACAATGTTGTGCATACAACCCCATAACCGCAACGTCGCCGGCCTTGATCTCAGCTTCATTGTTGCCGGCGGCAGAACATACAAACACGCGCTGAGGCTTGCTGGGATCAAAACCGGCAGGCACGGCAATGGCGATTTTGTATTTGCTTTCGGAGGACTTGTAGCGCTTGAGAATCTTCAGATCCTCAGCCGAGTAGTCGAATTCGTACACGTTCACCTTATAGTGGACCCCGTTTTTTAGACCACGTGTTAAGATAGAAAATGGT
>JBAXKQ010000056.1:0-16974 GCA_037135275.1 bacterium | reverse complement strand
GCGCAGCAGGGGCGCGAGCTTGCGAGCGTACCGTGCCTGCGCCAGTTGGCGAATCCTTTGGTGTTCTTCGTGTCCATGCCCGCCGGAAAGGCCGCACCTGCTTCGTGCTCGCTCCATCGTCAACCGTAGTCGTCCCTTTCTCTCTCCAGCTGGCCAACAGTTGAATTTAGACGGCTGATTTCCGTAATGCAGAAATCGGCCTGGCTATCGACGGGAGACAGCCCATCACGCCTCTCGATACGCGCCAAACGCCACATTGGTCGGAGCATAGCGCGCCAAGTCGGGGCGAAATAACAGAAAAGGATGCGGTTGTGGAGTCTGGTGCTGGCGGCAAGCGGCCAGGAGAACCCGGAGTCGACAGAGCTCCGCCTGAGGGCTATGGCGATGGCATCGGGAGAGTAAGTGCAGATGGTGGCCAGACCTTCCGGCTGTGGCAGCGGCACGCAGGGCGGCTCTGTGCGCTTGGGCGGCTGCAAAATCGAGCAAGACACCCGGCAAAACATGGGCTGGAAACAATTGCCTCGCATTTTGTTCAAAAAAGGTTGAAGAAACCAACAGCGAGAAGCGTATTAACATGTGAACGAAGCAGTCGAGGGTCGATATGGAGCATGGTTCTACAACAACCGGCGGGAAAGGGTCCCTTGAACGTTACCGCCAAATGGAAGCCATAATGACCCAGCATGAAGCAGCTCTCCTCAGGTATGCCAACCGCATCGTTGGCGATGCCCATCTCGCCCAGGATGTCGTGCAGAATGCCTTTGTGAAGCTTTTTGCCGGCTGGAAAGATGGAACCCGCCCCTCGGACAAACTCAAGACGTGGTTGTACAGGGTAACCCACAATGAGGCAGTGGACCTGATCCGCCGCGAGTCGCGGCTCCAGGTTCTCCATCAGGCGCATGCCGAGGAGAAAGCGGCCGCATGTCCCGACGGCCAACACTGCGCCGCAAATGGCAATGAACAGTTTGAAACCGTGCTCAGGCATCTTCGCCGCCTGGAGCCGCTGGAACGGCAAGTGTTGCTGCTGCGACTTGAGGAAGGCCTCTCCTATGCCGAGATCGCGGCCGTTACGGGGCGGACAACCGGCAACATCGGGTGCGTCCTCCATAACGCGGTTACTAAACTTTCGAAGATATTGGCAAAATAGGTATCAGAGGGCAAAGGGCAGAAGTCGGAAGTCAGAGGTGAAGAAGATGAAATGTGAAAACATACGATTGCTCCTGACCTCATACCTCACGGGCGAGCATGATCCCGCCCTCAAGAAGACCGTCGACGAGCATCTTGAAACATGTTGTGACTGCCGGGCGTCGTTGCAGAAGATTCGATCAACCCTCGACTTGGTGCAAGGCGCCCTGGCAGCCACACAAAAAGCCCCGAGCCGTCTTGCCCCGGATAGACGTCTGCGCGTGCTCAGCACCCGGCCCGCAGCCCCAGTCTCCTGGTTGACCCGGCATCGCCCCATGGTGTCAAGAATCGCCGCCGTACTGGTGGCGGGGGTCGTTGTGATTTCATTGGTCAGTTGGCAACTCGACAAGGTGACAAGAGAGAGCCTTGAGCAATTCGGAGGAGCACCTCCGAGTACAGCACGTCTCCTCTGGGAGACGATCTGCGGGCGTGGGAATATGTTCAAGTTGAGCGACATGGTCGGCGGCGCATCTGCGCCCGCCTCCGCATCCTTCTACGAGCCCAAACCCGTAGTGGGCGATGAAATGTCCGTGTCAGGCACTCCCGCCGGCTGGCAGCACGGTGAACCATTGCTGGACCAGCAATCATCTTCTGTCAGTCAGCCTGCCACCATTGAAGGGCGGAGCTACGCGACGACGCCTGAAACGGCCGCAGGCCGGAAAAGAGCGGGCTCGCGTAGCTCGCCCCTCCAGGAAATCCTTCCCCAAGGCGACAAAGGCGAGGTACGCGAGGAGCCGCTTGCGCGTGCCGAGTCAATCGATAATCTCGAGATGCCAGCTGACCCGGCCGCGAGCCCCGGTTTCGGAGGCGGGACCGCAGGATTTGGAATAGGCAGCGGCTCCGGGGACGAAGAACCGGGATTTGAGATGTCGCCCGTGAAGAGCCCTTTGGTCATGCATGGATTGTATGCATCGCGCCGGGCTGGCGGAAGCGTAACCACAGGGCGCCCGGAGGCTGGCAGGGATTCCGACGTTGGCATGGGCGATGATATCGACGAGAAGACTGAGACGCATGATGACGAGACCGTGGCGGCTGCAACAATCGCTCCGGCACCAGCCAATGAAGTGAACGTCACCGGCATCATGACCGACGAATCAGAGCGCTCTGACAAGTATCAAGAAAGGTCGTGGGGCCTCGATGCCGGAGGTTCATCGGTCCCTGCGAAAGCCAAGCCGAAGGCGGCAGCCCCAACGCGACTCACGGCCCGGACTGAGGCCCCGGAGAAATCGATGAGTGAGCTCGCCACACAAATCGAGGACGGACGCGAGCCGGGCGCAGCAGTAGCCCCCAAGCCTGTCGAGCCTGACGCACGGATATTGGGTGGAAAGGAAGAAGACAACTCACGCGTCGACAGCGTCGCCGCCGTGGGCTACAACAGCCCCATCAACAGGGACGGAGTTCCAGTTCTGGGTGCTATACCGGCGCTGGGCAGGCTCTTCCGGGAAGATCGCGCTGTCAGTACGACAGAGGATGCAGAAGGAGGAGAAAGACGCCATACAGCCGCGCTTGCCGGTGTGTCCACCCATTCAAAAGAGCTGCGGGAAGGAAAGAAGGCGCCATCAGACTGGATCTCAGGGGAATTGGACCAGGTAGTAACGCTTTCGGGCAAGGACATAACATACGAAGAAGATGCGGACTCGCGTAGCTCGCCTCTCCAAGCCCAGGACGCTTCTGCCGCAAATGGAGGGCGGAGCTATTCGACGCCGGCTGAGAAGGCTGCCGGCGAGACCAAGTCAGGCTCGCGGACCTCCGACAAAAGGGGGTGGCCTGGCAATACGAAGATCCCCTATCGCCCAATAAACGCCTCTGGGCGGGTGCCCACATCAGAGCCCGAACCGGCCGGTCCGGTTTTCAAGGCGGTTGGCATGAATCCGTTCGTCATCACCAGGACCAATCAGTTCTCGACATTCGGAATGGACGTCGACACCGCATCCTATACGCTGGCCCGCAACTACATGCTCAAGGGCTTCCTGCCGCCGGCTGAATCGGTCAGAACCGAGGAGTTCGTCAACTTCTTCGACTACACGTACAAGCCGCCCACCGACAAGCTCTTCGCCATCTACGCCGACTGCGCCCCCACCCCGTTCGCGCGCGGGCTGCACCTGCTGAAGATCGGTGTCGAGGGCAAGCGGCTGGCCCGCGATGCGAAGAAGCGTGCAGTCCTGACATGCGTCATCGACACCTCCGGCTCCATGAGCGAACCGGACCGCCTGCCCCTGATTCGCCGGTCGCTCAACCTGCTGATCGACCAGCTGGACCCGGCCGACAGCATTGCAATAGTGCAGTACGACTCCCACGCAAGGCTCGTGCTGGACCAGACGCCAATCGCGCAGAAGAAGGCAATACTCGCTGCGCTGGACAGCCTGCAGACCTCTGGATCAACCAACCTCGAGGAAGGCATGAGGGAGGGCTACAAGCTTGCCGCAAGGCGTTTCGTGCCGGGCGCCGTCAACCGCGTCCTGCTCCTCTCCGACGGTGCAGCCAACCTCGGCAGCGTCGAGGCGTCACAGATCCTGACGGCAGTGGAATCTTTTCGCAAGCAGGGCGTCTATTGCTCGGTGTTTGGCTTCGGAATCGGCACCTACAACGACGAGATATTGAAGGCCCTCGCCAGCAAGGGCGACGGCACTTACGCATTCATTGACTCAATGGAGGAGGCAAAGCGTGTCTTCGTCGAGAAACTGACCGGCACACTCAACGTAATCGCGGCTGACGCCAAGATCCAGGTGGAGTTCAATCCCGACCGCGTCAAGCGCCACCGCCAGCTGGGCTACGAGGAGCGTCAGCTCAGAAAAGAACAATTCAGGGACGACACAGTTGACGCCGGCGAAGTTGGCGCCGGCCAGTCCGTCACGGCCCTGTACGAACTGGAACTGGACGGTCCGCGGGACGGAAAGATCGGCACCGTTCGCGTGCGCTACAAGAACACCGGGACCGGCAAGGTTGAAGAGTTTGAACGGGCCATAACCCAGGCCGACATATGCCATACGTTTGAAGCGACTGACAGTCGCTTCAAACTGGCTGCCGGAGTCGCCGAGTTCGCGGAGATCCTCCGCGGCAGCGACTATGCGGGAGGAATCCGCTACAGCGACGTTGCAGCCGTGCTGAGGCCTGTTGCGCTCGAATTGAACCTCGATTTCCGCCTGCAGGAACTCGTGCGAATGGTGCAAGGTGCCTCGTCGATGCCAAGAGCGCCGGCAAAATAGCGGGCCCGGGTGTGCCATCAATGGAGGGCGGAGCTACCTGTCCGCCGAAGCCTCCTGGCGAAGGCGGATGCGACGCCGTGTGAGCAGTTAGGAATAAGAACAAAGGGGACAACGTATGAAACGACTAATGGGGTTGTTCGCGGGATTGATGACGGCATTATCGCTGAATGCCGGCGCGTTGACCGATCCGGGCGTTGTGGTATCGGATCTCTCCGTCAAGGGGCGCATCGAGGGCGAGAATATCGTCTTCGATCTGGACTTCACAGTAGATGTCAAGGAACGCAATGTTCAGATACCGCTCGCAGTTGGCGACCTGGCGCTGTACCAGGCGTCAAAGCTGCCCGGCGACTCCACCCTTACCCGCGACGGCGCCAGGTTCCTGCTGAAGTTCGGCTCCCGCGGGAAACAGGCTGTCTCCTTCCGCTTCGCCAGCCGACCGGTCAAGGACAACGAGTGGCGCTCCACCAGTTTCAGCATCCCCATGTCGAACGTCAGGCGGCTTCTCGTTGAATGCGACCGCGACGATCTGGAGATAAGATTCCCGGGCGCACTGCGGATCGAGCGCCAGAAGAACAAGGACGGCAAGACAGAGGTCACGGCATTCCTGGGACTCACCGACAGATTCGAGGTCCGCTGGAAACCCGAGGTCAAGAAACTGGCCGCCGAGGCGACAGTTGAATGCCAGGCGAATACCATCGCGATTTCAAGTGTCGGCGCCATGCGCCTGAATACGATTTATTCTTACCGCATCGCCCAGGGCGTGCTCAATGCCGTCCACTTCTCCATCCCGAAGAACCTGAACATCACCCAGGTGCGGGGCGCAGACATCCGCGAATGGACCCTCGAAAAGAAGGAGAACGGGGAGAACCTCCTGACCGTCACCCTCAGCCGTCCAAAGGAGGATACCTACAGGCTCCAGATTGAGGGAGAGACAGTCCTGACGAAGTTCCCATGCCAGGTGTCACTGCCGGTGGCCACCCCGAAAGACTCGATCAGGACGAGCGGCTTCCTGATGATCGGCGCCGACAGCGCCATCAAGCTGCTCGTGAAACAATCGCCCGGCCTGACGCAGGTCGATCAACTGGCGTTTCCTCAGGACATCATGGAAAAGGAGTCCGCCCCGCGCACAATGCCGACCCGCAGCGTATTCACATACCAGTACGCAAACATGCCGTACACGCTGGAATTCGTGGCCGACGACATCGTGTCGGAATACAGCGCCGACCACCGCCTGGTGCTGTCTCTCGCGGATAACGACCTCGTGTTCAGCGCGTCGACCGAAATCGACGTCAGGGACTCGGGCGCCAGGGAGTTCGTCATCGAAACCGATCCGGGGTGGATCGTCGCCAGCGTTACCGGTACAGATGTCTCTGATCACGACATACGCGAAGAAGGCGGCAAACGCCTGATCTGCGTCTACCTCCGACAAGCTGCTCTCGGGCGGGTGCTGTTGGACATCCGGCTGGAACAAACCCTGGCCGACAAAGCCAATAACATCGCGGTGCCAGCATTCAAGGTGCGGGGCGCCAAAACCGAGAGGGGCCACATCGTCCTCGCCGCGGAAAAGGGCCTACGCCTGAAGGCTGACAAGACTGCCGGCGTACACGAAGTCCATACCGGATCGACCCAGATGAACGTGGTCGGGGCCCAGCAGGCATTCAGATTCAAGGAGAGCGGCTGGAGTCTGACCGCAACGCTTGAACGCACGGCGGCAGGTATTCATGCCGAGGTCTTCCACCTGGTTTCGATAGGTGAAGGAGTGCTGTATGAGAGCGCCACGATGACATATCATATCTCCGGCGCGCCTGCGCGGTCTTTCGTCGTTTTCACCCCAGAAGGCTACCAGAATGTCGAATTCACCGGCCGTGGCCTGCGAAGCACGACCCACGAAGGCAACAAGTGGACCATTACGCTCCAGGACAAGGTCATGGGCGACTACACCCTGCTCGCCACATATGACCGTCAATTCGACTACCGCGGCGGCGACGTCGCTGTCGGCGGGCTTTCCGTCGAGGGCGCCGAAACCGAAATGGGCTACATCGCGCTGGCGAGCTCGGCAAACCTGGATATCTCTGAACTGGACATCGGCAAGACGATCATCAGGATTGATCCCGACGAGATTCCCTCAGCCTACAAGCCCATGATCAATGCGCCGGTCCTGAAAGCATACAAGTATGTAAAGCCCCCTCATCTCGCCCAGCTCAAGGTGGCCAGGCTGGACACAAGCAGGCTCCTGACACATGTGGTCGACAACAGCACCCTGTTCACCACCATCAGCAGGGACGGCGATATCGTGACCACGGCCACATACTCCACAAAGAATGCCGCTGAACAATACCTCGTCGTTAAACTCCCACCCGGTGTGGCCAAGGCGTGGTCAACAAAGGTGATGAACGAAGACGGCCTTTGGGAAGACGTCCCCTCCCGCCAGCAGAAAGCCGCTGACAACCGGATCGAAATCCTCATTCCGTTGCGCCGGCCGCAGGATCCCAACTCGGCAATGAAGGTGGAGGTTGTCTACCCGGAAGCGCACAAACTGGCGCAGCTTGGCGGGTCCGTGAGGCTCAGCGCGCCGACTGCCCCGCTCACCCAGGCCACGTTCGTCAGGTGGACGGTCCAGGTGCCGCCGGACCGTGTGATCACGGCGGCCGACGGCAACATGCAGCCCGACCCGGAAGCCAACCAGGCCATCCGCGGCGTCAATGGCGCCAACCTCCTCTTCCGGGCTATACCTTCAATCCTGGCCGCGCCATGGCACGCGCTGCGGGGTGACAGCATGTCTTACCTTATCAGGCGGGCTGTCCACTACGGTGAGGCCAACAGGAACAACTCGGTATCGTTCACTGAAACACTGACACTTTCTGACAGCGCACCTCTGGCCCTGCGCGTGGACATAGCGCCACTCTGGGTGGGACCGGGCGGCTCGCTGACGTACGCGCTGTTACTCCTTGCGACCGGAATCATCATCACAATCCTGGCCTCAACAAGAACGCGAAAAGCTAAGTGGCTGCTCGCGTCTGGGCTCACTGTCTGCGTATTCGGGCTCTCCCGGGTGGCTGCAGGCAGGCTGGTCGCCGCCTCTGCCATGGCGCTCATTGCCGCTGTAATAATCGCCTTGATCCTGATGAAACTCATTGTGCTGCTTGCTCCTTCCGCCCGCCGCTCGCTGCCACTCCTGTGGCGCGCACTCGGCTTCCTCTTGAGGGGCGCCGACTACTGCCTGCACGCGATCGGAAGAGCCATCGCATTCCCTTTCAGAAGGCGGCAAACGCCCCAGGAAACCGACACACCGGAGAACATGCCTCGCCCCGGCGACGACAGCTTCGATGCGCCACCATTCGAGCCCGCAGCAGACAAACCGGCAGAACCAGGTGATCGGCAGGCGGGGTCACCCCCGGCCCGCAGCGGCGGCTATGCGCTCGTAACGATGCTGACATTCCTGTTCGCCGCGCTCGCCCTTGCCTCCGTGGCTCTGGCAACAACACCCATCGCGATCCCGGAAGCAGCACGTGTTGATATCGCCCGCAGCCTCGTTGTCGCCCCTCCCGAGGTCGTGATGAACTCCGTCCAGATCACGGTCCAGGGCCCGGGAACGGGTCGGGACGAAGAAAAGAGCGCGTCAGTCGAGAAGATCCTCGAGTTCGACACATCGAAGCCGGTGACATTCACCGTAATCGAGGCGCCAGGCGTCCTTACCAACTACGACCTCGGCTCGAGATACGCAAGAATAGCAAGCGCACCCGGCGGCTACGTCCTGCAGGTTGAGAAGAAAGGAACATACCGGATCCGGTTGAACTACCTCGTGCCGGTGAGCGAATCGAATGGCATCTGGTCGCTCAACCTTTCAGTGCCCCGGAACATGAGGAACTCCGTAACCCTCACACTCCCCGAGACCGGGATGGACGTTGCGTGCGATGATGCGGTTCACTTCAGAAAGAGCGAGACAGAAACGGCAACCGAAGCGGTAGCCGTCTTCGGGCCCGCACAATCGGTCACTTTCACCTGGAAACCAAGGGTTCGCAAAACACGGCTCGAAAAGGTCGTGTACTTCTGCGAAGTGAACTCCCTGGCCTCGTTCGAACCTGGTGTTGTCGATGTGACCCACCTCATCCGCTTCCAGATTGCCCAGGGCGAGCTCAAGCGCCTCGAACTGTCCGTGCCGGACGGAATGAATATCACAGCCGCCACCGCGCCCGGGCTCAGCACATGGCGCTTCGACCCTGAGAAAAAGCTGCTCGAGGCCGTGCTGGAAACACCCGCCACCGATGACTTCACCCTGGCCGTCATAGCACAGGTTCCCGCCGAACCGGTGGCTGACCCCGATGCCCGCGGCACGTACAACGCGGGTATAGGCTCACTGACTGTTACCGGGGCAACCCGCCAGCGCGGCGCCCTTGCCATAGCCTCACCCGAAACGATGCAGGTCCGCGTCGACAAGACAGATGGATTGAACCCCATGAATGTGGCCGACTTCTCGCCAGCCACCGTCGACTCAGCCATCAAGGATGCCGGCAAGAATACGATGCGATCCATCAAGCGTGCCTTCCGCTACGACCAGCTGCCCGTGCGGGCTGTCATACAGGCACAGCCGGTTCTTCCGGAGATCAAGGTTGAGCAGACGATCGCCTCTCTCTCCGTTGCCGATGAACGCATCTTGATGTCGACGCAGATGAAGATCACTGTTTCAAAAGCCGGTGTTTTCGCCCTGCACCTCGACATTCCACGCGATTTCGAGATCGAGACCCTTACCGGGGATGACGTCAGCCACTGGGACGAGGTTGATTCAAAAGACGAGCGCATCGTCATTCACTTCAAGAACCAGGCGCTGGGCGAGCGCACAATCAATGTGGCGATAGCCAGGATGGGGAAAGGCATCGAGGAAACAATCGAAGTTCCGCGAATAGCCGTGATCGGAGCGCGAAAGCACACCGGCATCCTCACAATCCAGGGTGAACAGGGTGTGCGCATGACGACAATCAACCGCGAAGGTGTCAGCGAATTGAGCCCGGAGCGTGACCTGAATATCAGGCAGCAGGGCCTGCTGGCTTTCAAGCTGCTCCGGCCGGCATGGCGCGTGACTCTCAAAACCGAGGTAATCGCCCCGTCGATCATGCCAGAGGTGTTTCACCGCGTTGATCTGACTGAGGGCATGCTTCGCGGACAGGTGCACATCCGGTACAGGATCGAAAACGCCGGTTGCAAGACCTTCTTCCTGAAGGCCCCGCTGCCAGGCTCCGTGCTTGCCATCTCGGGCGAGCAGATCGCCAAGACCGAGGAAACCGACAAGACCAACGGCATATGGCGGATTGACCTGCACAACAAGGTCCAGAACAACTACGACATTGAGGCAACCTATCAGTTGCCGTTCGATCCCAAGTCGCAACGGGCTGTCATCCGGCCGGTCGCACCGATCGATACCGACCCTGCCAAGGGATACCTGGTGATCATGTCGGCCGGTCGTGTAGAGATCAAGGCCATCGGGGATCTCGGCGGATTGAAACCGGAAGATCCGCACGCAATGCCTCCGTCGGGAGGCGACATGTCCGACGCCGTCCTGTGTTACCGGACGGTGAGACCGGACTACGCGCTGCAGCTCTCGGTAGTCCGACACGAGTCGGCCGACGTCCTTCAGGCAAGAGTGAACCAGGTCGACATCTCGTCCGTCATCGCAGACAACCTCGGGAATATGCTGACCCGCGTGGCGCTGCAGATCTCGGTCGGTGACCTGCGATTCCTGAAGGTGAACCTACCCGGCCGCGAGGATTCGCTCTGGACGGTGTTTGTCAACGGCAAGGCGACGGAGCCCGCAAAGGACGGGGATGCTTACCGCATTCCTCTCGAAGCATCGGCCTCAGATGAGACTTCCACCGTCGAACTCATCTACGCTGGCAAGGCACATTGCGGCTTCCTGGGGAATCAACGCTATGAAGGCCCGCGCTTCAACCTGCCGCTCAACAACGTGAGGTGGTCCTTCTACGTGGCTGCCCAACGCGAATACTTCGACTACGGCGGAACCATGACTCTTGAGAATGACAATACACTCAAGACATTCAGCATTGCCCGCTACGAGAGTTACAATTCCGATCAGATGCAGCTGAACAAGAGCAAAGCGAAGAAGGGTCTGGACAAGGGCGAACAGTACGCCCGTCAAGGCGACCCCATGCGGGCGAAGAAGGCCCTGGAAGAGGCGGTGCTCTTCGCACAGGACAAGGGAGACCGCGAGGACGCCCGCATCCAGTACAAGAACATGGTCAAGCAGCAGGCCAAGGTGGGCCTTGTTCAACGACGCAACATCATGCGCCTTAACGAGAATGTTCGCGACGAGAAGCAGATGGAGCAGTTGCGCGGCTTCAACGAGGGCAACTACACTGCGGATTATGCCAAGTCAGTCCAGCAGTCGCTGACGATCGAGGAGAACGAGGCGCTCGACGCCCTCACAGACAAGATCATTGAACAGCAGGCCGCAGCGGCCGGCGTGGCCCAGGCCATCAAGATCACCGTTCCAGAGCACGGCCGCAAACTGGAGTTCTTCCGCCCGATCCAGATCAACCCCAATGCGGCGGTAACGGTCGAGTTCAAGACCCTGGACCTCGGCCCACTCGGAAACACATGGAGGAACATCTGGCCGGCAATTCTCCTTCTGGCACTGATCAGGATCGCCATTGGCGGCACGCGAAAGACCGCGCGGGAGAACTGACGACGGCCGGCAGAGGTGCAGGTCTGTGTAAAGAGCGGGCCTGCACGGCTCCCGTGTCTGGCCCTACAGCGGAAACCTCAACTGTGGAAGCGGCACGCCGGTCTTCGCCTTCGGCACGCAGGGAATCCAAGGGACAGGCAAGTTTCTGCACTCAATCGTGCCTGTCCCTATTCTGTCCGGTCATGGTGTTGCGTGGATCCGCTCCTGATTCAACGCTTCGCACGGGTGGTGCGACGCTTGCGCTTCGGGCGCTTGGCCGGTTCCGGCCTGGCCGGCTGCGGCTGGGGCGGTGCATCGACGACGGGTGGCTTCTTGCCGCGCATCTCGTAGAGAAAGCGCGAGGGGGTGCTCATGGCACGCTGGCCGTAGCGGGCCCGGCTGCCGGTATATGTGAGGGTGAGCTGCCGCCTGGCGCGCGTTATGCCGACATACGCAAGGCGCCGCTCCTCCTCCAGGCCACCCTCAAGAAGCGACCTGGCATGAGGAAGAAGCCCCTCCTCCACTCCCACCAGGTATACCTCCCCGAACTCCAGTCCCTTTGCCGAGTGCAAGGTCATCAGCGTTACCCGGTCCGGCCGTGACTCCGCCTCATCCTTGGCTTCCTCATTCGCCGAAAGCGTCAGGTCCTCCAGGAATGTCGTCAGGGTCGCCTTGGGCCTCTGCCGGACGTGCATCTCAACCATGTTCATGATCTCATTTATGGCATCCCAGCGGGCTGTTCGAGTGGCATCGTCAGGGTAGCACCGGACGATCTCCTCGCCGTAGCGCACCTCGCGAAGCAGGGTCTTGACCAGCTCCACGATCTGGGGCCCGGTATTCATGTGCGCAAGCCCGTTCAGGGTGCCAAGAAACTGCTTTGCGGCGGC
Organism: bacterium; assembly: GCA_037135275.1. GTDB lineage: Bacteria > Verrucomicrobiota > Kiritimatiellia > SPBP01 > SPBP01 > JBAXKQ01. The sequence goes on along the minus strand of JBAXKQ010000056.1, from coordinate 5,023 downwards.
TACTGCGCCGGCTGGCATCGCCGGGAATTCCGTGCCACGCAGAAACACATCGGCAAGCGGCAACTGCTTCTGCGCGGCAATGCCAAGGGCTTTTTCCACGCTGGACGTACCCACCCCCCGCTGGGGCGTGTTGATGACCCTGAGAAGCGACAGCTCATCCGCCGGATTCGCGACCAGCCGCAGGTATGCCAGGACGTCCCTGACTTCCTTGCGGTCGAAGAACGAGAGGCCGCCGACGAGATTGTACGGCACACCCAACTGCCGGAGCTGCATCTCGAACAGCCGCGGCTGGATCTGGGTGCGGAACAGGATCGCGAACTCGCCCAGCGCCGACTTGGTGTCCTTGGCGCGCCTGATGAGATCCTCAACCACGAACTTTGCCTCGGCCTCCTCATCGGTGGTCTTCATGATCCTTATCGGCGCCCCGCTTCCAGCCGCCGAGCGGAGGGTCTTCTCATGCCGCGCCCCGTTGTTCTTGATGACCATGTTGGCGCCTTCGAGGATCTCACTGGTTGACCTGTAGTTCGTCTCGAGCCGGACCACAACCGCCTTGGGGAAGTCCTTTTCGAAATTGAGGATTTTCGAGACATCGGCGCCACGCCAGCCATAAATGGACTGGTCGTCGTCACCAACGACGCAGACATTCCGGTGCTCCCCTCCTATCTGCCTGACTATCTCGTACTGAGGGCCGTTTGTATCCTGGTACTCGTCGATCAGCAGGTACCGGAAGCGCTTGCGGAACCAATCGAGCATCTGCGGGTCATCGAGAAGCTTCACCATGTAGAGAAGCAGATCGTCGAAATCAAGCACGCCACTTGTGTGCAGCCCACGGTCGTACTGCTCGTAGACACGACCGATCAGGTCGTCCCAGTCGTCACCGGAGCCGATCAGTTTTCCGGCGGTGATCAAGCGGTTCTTGAGCAACGACACCTTGGCAAGGCATACCCGTGGTTGGATCTTCTGCTCGGGGATTCCCAACTTTCGCATCGCCTGCTTGATGGCAACAAGCTGGTCATCGGCGTCGCAAATGCCGAAATTCCGGCGCACACCGGCCTTGTCAGCAAATTGACGCAGCGCTCTCACGCAAAACGAGTGAAATGTGCCGACTGTAAGCCCCTCTGCGTCGGTTGCAGGCACCAGGCGGGCAATTCGCGCCCTCATCTCGCCGGCCGCCTTGTTCGTGAATGTCATGGCCAGAATCGATGTTGACGAAACACCGTGGGCGATCATGTGCGCAATGCGATGTGTTATGACCTTGGTCTTGCCGGTCCCGGCGCCAGCAAGGACCAGAAGCGGCCCCTTGACCGTAGTCACGGCCACGCGCTGTTCGGGATTCAGTCCGTCCAGGAGTTTGGTCTTCAGGTTTGCCGTTCCGCTTCGTTCAGAAGCAATAAGACTTGTGGAAGCACACTCGAAACTCGACGGCCGCGCCAACCGCGGCGCAGATATTCTTCATCTTCAGCCGCCATCGCCGAAACCAGCAGGCGGCGAAGATATCACAGGTTTGCAGAAGCGCAAGGAGGTGAATCAGGAAAATTCGCCTGCCGCCGGCTTGCAGGGGTTTTCATCATGCTCCGGCGGCTGATTCTGTCACCCGGTGGCTGCACCCTTTGTTCCTTCTTTCCGGATTCGGTTCAGAACCACCACCGCCTCAACAAGCATGAGTGCCGCCAGACCGATGAGCAACGCCGACACCCACGGGATGGGGTCCATCCACCATCGCGGGAGGCTCATTCGCGAACGCATGATCAACACAAGCGCCCACACGCTGACAGCGTACATAATGACCGTCGGTACGCCCATGACCACCCAGATCCACCTGGCTCGATAGCGGTGGACAAGCCAGACGGTAACACCAAGCAGTGTCAGCGCTGCCAGAAGCTGATTGCTTGCCCCGAAAAGGGTCCAGAAGGCCTTCCATGCCGGTATCGCGTTACCCTTGGCATCGGTCGATGTTTTCATGACGAATAGCAACGGTGTGGCAACCATGACGGCCGTTGCCACCCACCTGCCCGCGCGCCCCTTCCATCCGGTGAGTTCCTGGATGATGTACCGGCCGAGCCTGGTGCAGATATCAAGAGTGTCGTACACAAACGTGGCGAACGCCAGCAGGCCGAAGGCAATACCAACCGCCTTGCCTATTCCAAACACGGCCAGAAACTCGCCGATGCCGTTTGCATAGATGTAGTTCGGCGCCTTCCTGATGATCGGATCGCCCACCGCAAGCATCATGACACACGCCAGCGAAATCGCGGCGACAAGGGCCTCCAGCAGCATCGCGCCGTAGCCGATAGGCCTGGCATCCGGCTCACACCGCAACTGCTTGCTGCTGGTGCCAGAGGAAACAATCGCATGGAAGCCCGAACAAGCCCCGCACGCCACCGTGATAAACAGGAACGGGAACAAGGTATCGCCGTTCGGTGCGGTCCAACCATTGAAAGCCGGGTACTGCACTGTCTTACCGGCGATCACGAGACCGGCGGCAGCGCCGACGATGGCCGTATAGAGGAAACAGCCGCCGAGATGGCCACGCGGCTGGAGGAGCATCCACATCGGCACGAGCCCTGCCAGGTAGCAGTATGCAAGCAGCGCAACGCACCATATCTTCACAGCATTGGCCTGGGACACCCCCAGAACGGATTCCACACTGAAGGGAATGTGCTGCCCGGCCCAGATCGCAACTCCCACCAGCGGCAGGAAGATCACCGTCGCCCAGCCGACAGACAGTTTGGCATAGCGTATCAGCAGTCCCATGAACACCGGCAGGGCCAGGTACAACAGGGAGGAAGTTGCTATGCCGGCGCCGCTGACAATGCTTCCATCCTCAAGCGCAACCTCACCCACAAACGACCGTGCCGTGAGATCGGTAAAGGCGACTATGATGTAGACAAGGGCAATCCAGATGAATCCAAGGAACAGCAGGTAGGCCCGGCGGGTCATGTTGAGCCGAACAACCTCCGTGATCGAGCATGCGCGGTGACGTATGGACGCCACCAGCGCGCTGAAGTCATGGACGCCGCCAATGAATATGGCGCCGATCAGGATCCAGGCCAGTGTCGGCCCCCAGCCAAAGGCCACCCCGGCGACAATCGGGCCGACAATCGGACCGGCCGCGGCGATGGCCGAGAAGTGTTGACCGAGCAGGAAGAACGGGGAGATTGGCACGTAGTCAACGTCGTCACGCATGGTCACGGCCGGCGTCTTAGCCTCCGGATCCAGCTTGAAGAGGCGCTTGAGCATGCCGCCGTAGATCCAGTAGGCCAACCCGAGCACAAACACCACAGCGCCGATGACGTAGAGCAAGCTCATGGAGGATACTCCGGATTACAGCCCGCATAATCCCAGCCGCGCGGCACCGCACGATGCAACCAGACTGGGAAGCAAGGGGCAAAGTTCAATGCAGCGACCTCTGCACCCAGTTCACACCACAATGCACGCCACTTTGCTGATTCCGGGCCGGGAAGTCACGTTCATTTTGCCAGCCTCATAACCCGCATTGACCGGCACACACCAGGCGGTCCACACAGGCTCAACCTCGCTGCTATCCGGAACGGATCCGCTGCTCGGCAAGCTTGAGTTTGTTCAGGAAGCCGCCCTTCTTGAATTCATTCGTCCACCTGCGTATGGTGACCCAGCCTCCGAACCGGATGACGCTGTTCCACCACGGCTTGTGCCACTTCTGCCAACCCTTCCGGATATTGTGGAGGTAGAAGACCATGTAGGGAAAGAGCAGCGTCCGGAAGCCGACGTCAAACATGTATTTGAAGCTGTAGAAGCGCCCCATGATCTTCTTGCCCGCCACATGCAGCTGTTCCGGCGTATTCGGCTGGTCCGGCTCAAACACCGGAAAATTACCGTCATAATACTCCCACCCGATGACATCCAGCGGGAACAGGCGGTTTTCCTTCCTGAGACGCTCAGTGAGTTCGGTTCCGGCAAACGGCACGGGCAGCAACACCTGCACTGTATCAAGCCTGGCCTGCTTGATGAACTTCTTGAAACGCTTGACCTGCTCGTCCAGCGGCATCCTGAATTCCACTCCCGGTGCCAACGGGTATCCGAAAATGAACATCCCGTGAACAAAGAAGCCTGCTTTGCTGTATATCCTGGCCAGTGCCACCATGTCCTCCGGCCTGAGGTGCTTTTCCATGGCCTTGAGCTGCTCTTCGATCGGCGACTCAAACCCGATGCATACGGTGGCAATGCCGGCGCGCCTCATGGCAGTCAGCAGTTCCGTGTCCTTCGCCTTGTCCAGACGGATCTGGACCGTGATTTCCAGCCGGATGCCGACTGCATCCTGATACTCAGCCAGCAGTTTGCACAGGCTGATGGCCTCACTCCTGAACTGCCCGAACAAGTCGTCCACCAGGAAGAAACGGCGGGCATGATGCTTCTCGACGAGATCGGTAATCTGCCTGAACACCCGCTCGGGAGTCGCCGGCCGCGGCTTCCCCTTGACCGTGCAGAACTCGCAGTTCATTCCACAGCCGCGGACCCAGTTGATCGGATAGACCTTGATCTTTGCATAACGCACCAGGGAAAAATCAGGCAGTGGCGCGCTGTCGAAATCCGTGATCGGCGCCCGCGCCGACGTCACGACAACATTGCCGTCCTTCAGGAATGCTATTCCCGGAACAGCCGACTTGTCGCCGCCGGCAGCTATCAAGGCAAGAAGCTCCTTGATGACCTCCTCGCCTTCACCGATCACAACTATGTCCACACCGCTGCTGAGCGCCTCGGCAATGTTGTCACCGGCAAAATGCTGGCCACCGGCCACAGTCGTGACACCCATGGCCTTGTATTCTTTCGCGATCTCGTAGAGCCGCGGGACGGTTGATGTCAGGCCGCCGTAGAGTCCCACTACATCAGCCGGACGCATCTTCTGCAGCGTGCGGTGGTCCGTCAGGCCTTCTCCTGTCCTGGGTCCATACCGCTTGTAGTTATTCTCGTCGATCACCTCGACGTCCCACCGGTCCGCAGTCTTGGCTGCAGTTGCAACACAGACCGGCCCAAGGGCCGTGGT
>JBAXKQ010000055.1:0-16997 GCA_037135275.1 bacterium | reverse complement strand
TTCGTCGACAAGGAGGCCGAGATCGGTGGCTTCAATTTCGGAGAGAAGACCGCCGAGGTCTTTGACGACATGCTTGGTCGCAGCGTGCCGCAGTACCAGGAAGTGCAGCGGATGATCGGTGAGGTCGCCGCGGAGTTTGCCGAGGACGGCACCAATATCTACGACCTGGGATGCTCTACTGGGATTACCCTCGAGACGCTGATGCGCGAGGTGAAGAACGATGTCACGTTCGTAGGTGTCGACTACTCGTCGGCGATGCTGGGCAGGGCAAAGGATCGTCTCTCGGCCCTTCCCCCCAGGAAGCATCAGCTGGTGGAGGCCGATCTAAACCAGCCCTTTGCTGTAGACAATGCGTCTGTTATTGTGGTCAACCTTGTGCTGCAGTTCGTGCGGCCACTGTATCGCGATACCCTGATCAGGAACCTGCACAGCGGGCTCCGTGATGCGGGCTGTCTCATTCTCGTGGAAAAGGTGCTTGGTAACGACTCGCTCTTCAATCGGACCTTCATCAAGTTCTACTACGACATGAAGAAGCGGAACGGCTATTCGGAGATGGAGATATCCAAGAAACGTGAGGAACTCGAGAACGTCCTCATTCCATACCGGGTGGAGGAGAACTACGAGCTGCTTCGAAAAGGCGGGTTCAGCCACGTCGACATGTTCTTCAAGTGGTACAACTTCTGCGGCATTGTAGCCATCAAATGAAGACGCTTCTGATCCGGATCGGCAATATCCTGTTTCATCACCGGAACCGCGTGTTTCCGGTGTTCATGGTCGGGGGCGTGCTTGTGTTCAGGCCTTCGTTTCCGTGGAATAGCTACTCGGCAGACCTCTGGCTGGACATCGCAGGCGTCGTGGTCTGTTTCGTCGGGCAGGCGCTGCGCATTGCGACGGTAGGCTTTGACTACATCAAACGTGGCGGCAAGGGCAAGCGTATCTGGGCCGACAGACTTGTGCGTGGTGGCATGTTCGCTCACAGTCGAAACCCGCTTTACCTGGGCAATGTTCTGATCTTCATTGGAGCGGTAATGATACTCCACTCGCTCTGGGCGTACATTATAGGTATTCCTGCCGTCCTTTTCGTCTACCTGTGTATTGTTATGGCCGAGGAACAATTCCTGGCAGGGAAGTTCGGCGCGGAATACGCTGAGTACAGCAGGAGCGTCAACCGCTTTATTCCGGATCTGCGCGGTTTCTCGAAATCGACGGCTGATATGGATTTCAAGTGGATACGTGTGATCCTGAAAGAGTATGGAACCGCTTTTGCGTGGATCATGGCAGCCTTCGGCCTGAGAGCATGGTGTCTGTATCGCGAGGAGGGCAAGGCTGCGCTCAGGGAAGTCTGCATCCTTGCGGCGGCAGTTGTGCCTGTGATGGTTGCCTACGTCACGGTTCTTGTTCTCAAGCGGAGTCGCCTGCTCACACTCGATGCTTGACGATCCGCCGATGTTCGCGCCCGCCTGATTAGGCGAGCGAAGCAAGCGTGACCGCGCATCTCTCCAACGATTCTTCTTCCTGACATATTTCCTGCGTTTGGCCGTGACGGACAGTTGAATCAGCCAGCTCAATCCCACAATCGGCTGTCCAAGTCGATGGAGACCCATGCTCTGTCATGACCGGCCCGACAGGCAGCAGGCTCTGGACCTGGAGGGTCGCCGGGTAACTGTTTGCTTGCATTCCCGGATCCATTCAAGGAGACTGGCAGCACACGGACAATGTCATGCCGACACTGGTGCATTTCGTTTCGTGGCGTTGGCAAGCTCAGCTACTGCAAACAAAGGGGAGTTGCGAATGAAGAGATCCAAGACATTGAGTATCGTCGGGCATGGTGACGCTGAATCATCGCGGGGACATAGTCTGGCGCGGACTGCATGGGTGTTGTCGGCGCTGTTCTGCGCAACATGGGTTGCGCCTGCATTGGCCGATGAGCCTGTGGCCAAGGATCTCAGGCTGTTCTACCAGCAGAACTGCGCGGGTTGCCATGGGGTGGACGGGGCGGCATTGGGAGCCGATGGCAAGAATCTCAAGGGACCTGACCTCACAGATGCGGCCTGGCGCAAGAAGACGAAGGACGAGGACATGGTTAAGACCATAATGAAGGGGCGGTTCTTCGGTTTGGCGATGCCGGCGTTCAAGGACAAGCTCACCAATGACGAGGCAGAACTGCTTGTGACTGACGTCATCCGGAAAGCTGAGAAGGGGAAGGCGATTACGGCAGAGGTCGCGACGCCGACAGAAAAGTAATTTCGGCTTGCCGGTGTGTCGAAGCCCCCCCCGCCGCTGATGTGTGTGGGGCACGGCAGCTGGGTTTTTGCCGGGGCTGTTTCTGTCCTGCAAGGATTGTCCCGTTTCCGCGGGGTGGCTGGTTTCATGCTGTATGGCGAGGTGTTTGATGCTGCAGGTTTGTAGCCAGTGGAACGGGAGGCTTGCCGGCAGCTGTGTTGTCACGGCGGCCCTGATCCTTGCCTGGGGTTGTGCGTCGGTCCAGGAGACAACCCTTCGCGAGCGGCACCGGCGTGAATACAGCGCGTCCTATCGTGTGTCCGATACCACCAACCGGCCGGTGTGTCTGGATGAGAATTCAACCATTGACGACTATATCGCGCATGCCTTTGCGCGTAATCCTTCCCTGAGGGCCGCGTTCGACCGCTGGGAAGCAGCAATTGAGGGCATTCCGCAGGCTCGTGCTCTGGAAAATCCAGCGCTGTCGTTTGAATATTTTGCGGAGCAACGCGACCTCCGCTACCAAGTGGGCATTGAGCAGATGCTGCCGGCTTTCGGCAAGTTGGGCCTGAGGGACAGGCTGGCTGTGGCCGAGGCTGAAGCCGCGGCACGCGAGTTTGAAGTGGAGCGCTTCAAGGTCTACGACGGCGTGGTGAAGGCTTTCTATGAATACCGGTACCTCGAGTGCTCCATTGAAGCGACAGGCGAGAACCTGCGGCTTATGGCGGACTTGGAGAAGGTGCTTGCAAGCCGCTACGGTGCCGGAACCGCAGGTTATTCCGAAGTTATAAAGGTTCAGCTGGAAAAGGACAGGTTGGCAAGTGAGCTGGCCTCGTTGAACGATGAACGCGGCGCTCGCTCAGCCGCGCTCAGCGCGCTGCTGAGCCTTCCGGCACGGGAAGTGCTGCCTTGGCCTAAGGATTCTCCGGCAGGGCAACCGGTTATTGATGAGACGGTACTCGCCGGGATGCTTGAGGATCTGAATCCGGAGTTGAAGGCGGCGGATGCGATGATAGCGGCTGCGCAGACAAGGGTGGAGCTTGCCGAAAAAAACCTGCTGCCGGATTTCACAGTCGGGGCGAGTTGGATGGTGATGGCCGGGAAGGATGGCCATGGCGACGAGGCGGATGCGAGCCTGGTGGCGGGTATCACGTTGCCAATCTGGCGGGCCGGGTACCGGGCTGGAATCCGGGAGGCTGCCGCCATGGCAAGGGCGGTAGCCAGTGAACGGGATGACAGGCGAAACACGCTCAGGGCAGAGTTGAGCATGGCCGTCGCCAAGCACAGGGACGCCGACAGGAGAGCCTCGCTTTTTGCCTCAACCCTCGTGCCAAAGGCCGCGACAGCGCTTGATGTGGCCAGGCAAGGTTTCGCGGCCGGGCAGGTCGACTTCATGACGCTTATCGACGCCCAGCGAACTCTCCTTGACTTCACGCTGCAGGCCGATCGCGCCGCGGCGGACAGGGAGATTGCGAATGCTGAGATCAGGTGTCGTATCGGCAGGTTCGGCAATTTGCCTGGTGGTGCCGGCACGGTGCCGGCTGTGGAGAAGTGATCGGCAAGGGTGGTTGTCAATGAAAGGGAACAAGATCATGAAGAGCCTGATTGTCAGCGGAGTTGCGCTTGTATCGGCTGTGGGTTTGCTAGCGGTATATCCGGCAAACGTATACGGCGGCGGGGATGACATGGAGGCCAGTCGGGCACCGGATGCGCCGAAGGCCGTGGCCGCCGCCGGGCAAACGAAGGAACTCAAGTTCCAGACCACCTGTCCGGTGATGGGGGGCGCGATCAACAAGGCTGTGTACGTGGATCACGACGGCAAGCGTATTTACCTCTGCTGTAAGGGTTGTGTTGACGCCGTGAAGAAGGAGCCCGCAAAGTACATCAAGGCGCTTGAAGATACCGGTGTAACCTTGGCAAAGGTCCAGACCACCTGTCCGGTGATGGGTGATGCTATCAACAAGGACCTGTATGTGGATCACGACGGCAAGCGCATATACTTGTGCTGCAAGGGCTGCGTCGGCGCGGTGCAGAAGGAGCCCGCAAAGTATATCAAGCTGCTTGAGGATTCAGGTGTTGCGCTGGATCCCGCACCACAGGCGGACAAGAAGGCTGATGAAGTGCGGCCGGTGAAGAAGTAGGGTCGGTAGGGGTTGGGGAACATGGCTCTCCGGACCGCGGAGGTCCGGCTCTTCCTGAAAGGGGTTCATGAACAAGCGCGTGCTTGCACTGGCGGTCGTGATGCTGGTTTCGGCCATGTTGATGGTTGTGCCTGGCGGGTGCCGGAGGAGCGACACCAGCCGGTCCGCAATCAAGGGACCCATGTACATGTGTCCGATGCACCCGGCGATTGTTTCCGACCGGCCGGGTGACTGCCCGATATGTGGGATGAAGCTGGTGGAGTCCGGGCGCGGCGGCAAGGATGTTGCCGACGCACCAAAGTACCACTGTCCGATGCACCCCGAAATTGTGTCCGGCAAAACTGGTGACTGCCCGATCTGCGGCATGAAGCTTGTGCTGATTGAGACGCACGGATCAGCAGTGTCGGATTTGCCGGGCTTACCCGGGCTGGCGGCGGTGTCTGTGCCTGAGGATGCGCGTCGGCGGATGGGGTTGACGCTCGACAAGGTTGAGACGAAGGATCTTGTGCGCAGCATCCGTGCAGCCGCACGGATTGTCACCGACGAAACCAGGCTCCACAGGGTGACGACGAAGGTGGAGGGATGGGTAGACAAGCTGCATGTGTCGGCAAGCGGCCAGGAAGTGAAGAAAGACGATCCGCTGCTGGCTATCTACAGTCCCCAGCTTGTGACCGCCCAGCAGGAGTACCTGGGTGCGCTGCAGGTCGGGGGATCGCTCGTGGATGCAGCAAGGCAGAGACTGCTGTTCTGGGACGTCAGCCCGGGGCAGCTTGCCAGGCTGGGGGAGACGCGCCAGGTTGAGAAGACGATTACCTTGTATGCTCCGGTGAGCGGCTTCGTTGTCGAGAAGACGGTCCTGGCCGGCCAGAAAATCAACATTGGCGAGTCGCTCATGGTGCTGGCTGATCTCTCGGTGGTGTGGGCGGAGGCGGACGTGCTCGAGTCCGACGTGTCCTTGGTGAGCACGGGCATGCAGATGGAGGTAAGCCTTCAGTCCCGGCCGGGCCGCGTGTTCTCCGGGAAGGTCAGTTTTGTTGCGCCTTCGGTTGACAGCGTGACCCGCACGCTCAGGATCCGCATGGACATATCCAACGGCGACTTCCAGCTCAGACCAGGGATGTACGCCGATGCCAGCATTCGTTGTCAGCTTGGGCAACGGCTTGTTGCGCCTGAAGCGGCTGTCATGCGCACAGGGGAGCGCGCCTATGTGTTCAAGGATGACGGGAAGGGTGTGCTTGTGCCGGTTGAGGTGAAGCTGGGAGTCAGGGCTGACGGCTACTATGAAATCGTGGAAGGCCTGGCCCGTGGGGACAGCGTTGTAACTTCAGCCAATTTCCTCGTGGACTCTGAATCGTCGATGCGCGCGGCACTCGAGGCCGTGTCGAAGAAGCAGCCATGATCAAACGACTCATCGAGTTCAGTGCGAACAACCGCTGGCTCGTTGTTCTCCTCGCCGCGGCAGCGGTCGCCTATTCCATCCACACCATGCGGGTTATTCCCCTTGATGCCATCCCGGACCTGAGCGACACGCAGGTGATTGTTTACACCAGGTGGGATCGCAGCCCGGACATCATGGAAGCCCAGGTGACATATCCCATTACATCGGCATTGCTCGGCATGCCGAAGGTGAAGGCGGTGCGGGCCTTGAGCGACTTCGGCTTCTCCTTTGTCTACGTCATCTTCCAGGATGGCACCGACATCTACTGGGCGCGGAGCCGGGTGGTCGAGTACCTGGCAAAGATCCAGGGGGCCCTTCCGCCTGGTGTCAGGCCGGAGCTTGGGCCGGACGCATCCGGTGTAGGGTGGGTGTTCCAATATGCGCTGACTGACAAGTCCGGCAAGCACAACCTTGCCGAATTGCGAAGTTTTCAGGATTGGACGCTGCGCTACGCGCTTCAGAGCGTTCCTGGCGTATCGGAGGTGGCTGCGGTTGGCGGCTTCCAGAAGCAATACCAGGTTACGGTGGATCCAAACCGGCTAAGGAACTATGACCTCTCGCTGGTTGAGGTGAGCGAGGCCATCCGCCGCAATAATAATGAAACGGGTGGGAGGCTCATCGAGTGGAGCGGCCGCGAGTACATGGTCAGGGGTCGCGGCTACGTGAAATCGACGGACGACCTGGGCGAGATCGTCCTGAAGGTCAACTCCGCCGGAACGCCTGTACTGCTCGGGGATGTCGCAAACGTCGAACTGGGCCCGCAGATACGGCGCGGCCTTGCCGACCTCAATGGGAACGGTGACGCGGTTGGCGGCATAGTGGTGATGCGACATGGCGAGAATGCAATGAACGTCATCAGCCGTGTGAAAGCCAAGATTGAAGATCTGAAGCCGTCCATGCCGGATGGCGTCGAAATAGTTACAACCTATGACCGCTCCGACCTGATCCAGAAGTCCATTGACAACCTGAAAGCTGAACTGGTGATGGAAATGCTCATTGTATGCGCCGTCATCCTGTTCTTCCTGTGGCACATACCATCGGCCATCGTCCCCATAATCACGATTCCGGTCTCGGTTTGCCTGGCATTCGTCCCGATGTACTTCATGGGCATCACGTCCAACATCATGAGTCTTGCCGGGATCGCCATATCGATAGGAGTGCTGGTGGACGGCGCCATCGTCGAGGTGGAGAACGCATACAAGAAGCTGGAGATATGGCAGGAGAACGGGCGTGTCGGTGACTTCCACCGGATAAGGCTGGAAGCCATGAAGGAGGTGGCGCCGTCGGTCTTCTTCTCCCTCCTTGTGATAGCGGTATCCTTCCTGCCCATTTTCATGCTGACCGAGCAGGAGGGGCGACTCTTCAAGCCGCTTGCCTACACAAAGACCCTTGCCATCGCCATTGCCGCGCTACTGGCCATTACCCTCGATCCAGCCATCCGTATGCTTTTCGCGCGCATGGAGCCGTTCCGGCTGAAATCCGCCTGGCTCAGCCGGGTACTGACGACGGTGTTTGTCGGCACGTACTATCCGGAGGCCAGGCATCCCGTCAGCCGGGTCCTCTTCGCCCTCTACGAGAGGCCTTGCCGCTGGGTGTTGCGGCACCCCAGGACGGTAATCGCCATGTCCATCATAGTGGTTGTCTCCACCATACCGGCATATCTCAAGCTTGGGCATGAATTCATGCCTCCGCTGAACGAAGGCTCAATCCTCTACATGCCCACGACCATGCCGGGGATTTCCGTGACGGAAGCCCAGCGCCTGATGGAGACGCAGGACCGCATCCTCAAGTCGTTCCCCGAGGTTGTCTCAGTGTTCGGCAAAGCAGGCCGGGCCGACACATCCACCGATCCGGCGCCATTGTCGATGATGGAGACCACAGTTGTACTCAAGCCTGCCGCCGAGTGGCGACATAAGGAACGATGGTATACGCAGTGGGCGCCAGAGCCGCTTGCCGCACTGCTTGGCCACATCTGGCCGTCACATATCTCGTGGCAGGAACTGATTGACGAGATGGACCGCGCAATGCAGATACCCGGTTGCATCAATGCCTGGACCATGCCGATCAAGGGCCGGATCGACATGCTCTCAACCGGCGTCCGCACCCCGATAGGAGTCAAGGTTTTCGGCTCGGACCCCGCTGAAATCGAGCGGATAGGCGTGGCTGTGGAGGGGATACTGCGCAAGGTTCGCGGCACAAGGAGCATATATGCCGAGCGCGCGGCAGGCGGGTTCTTTGTTGACTTTGTGCCGAAGCGGGATGCGTTGGCCAGGTACGGGTTGACCATCGATGATCTGCATGCGGTAATCATGACCGCGATCGGTGGCGAGACGATCTCCACAACGATTGAGGGCCGCGAGCGCTATTCGATAAATCTGCGGTATCAGAGGGACTTCCGCGCCGATGTGGGCCAGCTTGAACGGGTGCTCGTCACCACCGCGACCGGCACCCAGGTTCCGGTCGCAGAAGTCGCCGACATACGGCTGGTGAACGGCCCGGCCATGATCCGCGACGAGAACGGCATGATTGCCGGCTATGTCTATGTTGATGTTGTTGGCCGCGACATTGGCGGCTACGTCGAGGAAGCCAGGCTGGCGGTGACAAGGGAATTGAAACTTCCATCCGGCTATTCCCTGGTGTGGAGCGGACAGTGGGAGAACATGGAGCGCGTCAGCCAGAAGCTCTGGGGCTGGACAAGGATCCCCGGAACACGGTGGAGCCTGCCGGTCTTCGGCGTCGTACAGCTCACGCTGCTGCTGGTGTTTGGCCTCCTGTACGCCAACACGAAGAGCCTGTTCAAGACGGTTGTGGTCATGCTCGCCGTGCCGTTCTCGCTGGTTGGCGCCATCTGGCTGCTCTTCATGCTGGACTACAACATGTCGACGGCAGTGTGGGTCGGCATGATCGCGCTCATGGGGCTGGATGCCGAGACCGGTGTCTTTATGTTGTTGTTTCTGGATCTGTCGCATGATGAGGCGAAGCGGGAAGGGCGCCTCCGGAATGTCGGGGATCTTCGCGAGGCGATCATTCACGGTGCTGTCAAGCGCATCAGGCCTAAACTGATGACGGTTGCGGCCGCATCGATGGGACTTCTGCCGATCATGTGGTCGATGGGGACCGGTGCCGACCTGATGAAGCGTGTGGCCGCGCCAATGGTGGGCGGTCTCTTCACTTCCTTCGTCATGGAATTGCTTGTGTATCCGGCCATTTACCTGCTATGGAAGCAGCGAAGACTGACGCAGGATGCGGTTGGCACGAGAGCTGCTTCTTGATGCGAGACACTTTTTCGTTGTGTCTTGCAGGAGTGGGCATTGAACAACAACAGGGAGGGCAAAGATGAAGACGTTTGTTTGCAAGATATGCGGTCACGTAGCTTTCGGGAATGCGCCGGAAGCATGTCCGGTGTGTCATGCGGCTAAGACGGCATTCAATGAGGATGCGGCGGCGATCAAGAAGCCGGCCAATGCCGGAGCATTGACGGACCCAGAGAAGAAGCATATTCCGAAGATTGTCGTCGTAAAGGAATGCGGTCTGATTCCCGGCGGCGGTTGCTACGACGCACACGTCAAGGTGGGTGAAATAGAACACGTGATGGAAGACAAGCATTTCATCAGGTTTCTTGACTACTATGTGGATTACAAATTCGTTGCCCGTGTATCGTTCATGCCGGCAGGATGTCACCCGGCGGCAGCGATTCACCTTAAGGCCGCCAGCGGCAAACTGACTGTCATCGAGAACTGCAACGTGCACGGCAGCTGGATGAGCGAGGTGGCCCTGTGAAATACGTTTGTGACGTCTGCGGCTACGTGTATGACCCGGCCAAGGGTGATCCTGACAACGGGATAAAGCCCGGTACAAAGTTCGAGGATGTGCCCGAGTCGTGGGTTTGTCCGGAATGCGGCGTGGGCAAGGATTCTTTCTCGCCGCAGGATTAGGCTAGTCCGTGGAAAGTTCATGGTCTGGAGCATGGGGCGCCCCGATCGGATCGGGGCGCCCGTATTTTGAGACGGAAACCGCGACATCCCGGTGGTGAAGACCTTGTTGATGAACAATGAATGTGAGCCGCAAAGCCCTTGAGCGACTCTATCGCACCTACACCCGGCGGGAGTACGTCCACCCCGATCCGCTGGAGTTTCTTTACGACTACCCGGATATCCGCGATCGCGAGATAGTCGGCCTGGTCGCTTCCGCGCTCGCCTACGGCCGGGTCGCGCAGATACTCAAGAGCGTCAGGCGGATCCTGACCGGGATGTCGCCGTCGCCGCGCCGGTTCGTTGAGACGGTGTCGGATCGCGCTGTTGCCAGGGCCTTCGCCGGGTTCAAACACAGGTTCTCCACTGAAGAACATATTGGTGCGCTTCTGAAAGGCACCCGCAAGGTTCTTCGTGAGTATGGTACGTTGAATGAGTGTTTTGTCGCCGGGCTCGGCCGGAACGATGCCACTGTAGTGGGCGGGCTGGAGAAGTTCGTGGAGTCATTCGGTTGCGGTGGCAACTTCCTCTTGCCTTTGCCCTCCGGCGGCAGCGGCTGCAAGCGGTTGAACCTGTTTCTGCGGTGGATGGTGAGGCAGGATGCCGTTGATCCGGGCGGATGGCAGGGGATACAGCCTTCAAAACTCATCGTCCCGCTCGACACTCACATGGCCAACATAGGCCGGACATTCGGGCTCACGAAGCGGGTCTCGGCCGGAATGAACATGGCCCTGGAAATAACCGGATCCTTCAGGGATCTCACCCCGGAAGACCCCGTTCGCTATGATTTTGCCCTCACAAGGTTTGGGATCCGGTCGGAGCTGGAGATCAAAGACCTGTCCGGCGAGGCTATCGGCCTGTGGCAGGAGCATTGATGGCGGCTCTGAGCCAGGCGCCGGGTGACCGGGCTGAGGCACAGTGTGCGTCCGGTCCCTGTTCCCGATTATCGCCGGCTCAGGATGGCGGAAATGCGATGTGGCAGGGTATTCCAGATCGAAACAAGCGAGTCTTTTGCCCAGGCCCGCGCGCATGAATGAGGCGAGTGCAGGGAGTTTGTGGTGGACATTTTCGGGAATTTGTCAAGACTATCACGGTTTGTGGCTATGGCCGGAAGTGGCCGGTGGATGGTGGTTAGCTACTCGTGAAACTTTTAGACAAATACCTGCTGCGACAATACACGATGCCTCTGACTTGCTGCCTGGTTGGGCTGTCCATGCTCTATCTGGTTTCAGGCCTCTTTGACAAGGTCAATGATTTCGTAAACGAAGGCGTAACACTCAAGCAGATTGTCTGGTACTACTTTCTCTACCTCTTTGCCTACGCCGACCAGAGCAATGTTTCGTTCCTTGTGCTGGTCTTCCCCGTTTCGGTTCTTGCAGCCGCGCTCTACAGCCTGACGCGACTGACCAGGCAGAATGAGCTTGTGGCCATGTGTTCCTGCGGCATCAGTATGGTGCGGCTGATGGTGCCGTTCATGTGCGTTGCTGTCGTCTGCAGTATCGTCGCCGTCGGCATACAGGAACTTGTAGCGCCGCGGGCCAGCCGGCTGGCCGATGTGTTCCTGGCAGCGCACGGCAAGCCGTCGGCGTCGCCAGTGATAGTCATGGGGCGATACTACGACAGCAAGGACAGCTTTCTCTGGACGGTCGCGAGGGTCGACCTCAGCAGGCCCACTTCCATGACGGGGGTCGAGTTGAAACGGGAATTCCCTCCCGGCACGAGGAAGATGTATCCTGACAGCCTCTACGAAGTCGTAATTACAAATATATCCAAGGCTGAGTGGATAGATGGCAGGTGGCTGTTTCATGGCGCGATCGAGCAGAAATTCCATAAGGACGGCACTCCGGCAGGACCTCCCCGTGGACCGTCGCCGGTACCCGTCGAGATACCGGGGATAAGCGCGACCCCGCAGGATGTGGCCTTCGGGATCGACAGGGAAAAGTCGCAGAAATATGTGTCAGCCCTGACGGTGCTCCGGAAGCTCCACTCGAGGGGGTCGTGGACTGAGGAGGACATCATGCAGTCCGTGGACGCGCACAGGCGGATCTCCATGCCGTGGGCATGTGTTGTGGCGGTCATGCTTGCCATTCCCGCCGGCATCAAGGGGGGGCGTGAAGGGAAAATTGTCGGGACATTGCTTGCGCTGGCCCTCTTCCTGGCCTTCTACTTCATGCTTGAGGCTGCAATCATCATGGGAAAGCAACAGTTGATGATCTGGCCGTGGCTCGGAGCCTGGTACGCAAATATCGTTTTCTTTGTCGTGGGAATAGTTATGATACGGCGAGTAAGCAACTAGGGAGGCATTTCCATGTCGAAACTACGAGAGCTTCTTGCCCGGGCGGTTGAGCTCAACGCCTCTGATATTCACATGAAGCCGAATCAGGATCCATATTTCCGTGTTGCCTCCCGCCTGGTGGAAAGCGGCTTCGCGCCCCTCTCCAGGGAAGATCTTGAGACAATAGTGAAAGACATCCTCCCGCCGCACCTCGAAGAGTCATACCACGAAGAGCATGAGGCGGACTTCTCTTACGAGGAGGAGGGCGTCGGGAGATTCCGTACGAACGTGTTCATGGCCCAGTATGCGCCTTCCGTCGTGATGCGTTATGTGAAGACAACCGTGCCGTCGGTTGCCGAGTTGGGCCTGCCTCCCATTATCGAGCAGCTTGCGACGGCCCCGCGCGGCGTGATCATCATGAGTGGCACGACAGGTTCCGGTAAATCCACCACCCTTGCGGCCATGATCCAGCGAATCAATCACACCGAGCGCCGGCGAATCATCACGCTCGAGGATCCCGTCGAGTATGTTTTTCCGGACGACCAGAGTCTCATTACCCAGCGGGAAATAGGATTAGACACGGTTTCATTCCACGCCGCACTGAAGCGCGTTATGCGTCAGGATCCCGACATCATCATGATCGGCGAGTTACGCGACCACCTGAGCTTCATGGCTGGCCTCGCCGCGTCCGAAACCGGGCATCTGGTGTTCACAACGCTCCATTCCGGGACGGCGTCGCAGGCTGTGTTCCGCATCCTTGACTTGTTTCCATCCTCGGAGCGCGACCAGATACGCATGGCCATTGCAACGAATCTTCACGCCATTGTGTGCCAGCGGCTTATTCCCGCGGTCAGCGGGGGTGTTGCACCTGCCGTTGAGGTGCTGATCAACACGCCGACAGTGCGCAAACTGCTGATCAAGAACCAGCTCGATGTACTGTCGGCCGCCATCGAGACAGGTACCGAGGACGGTATGCAGACCTTCAATCAGCACATATACCAGTTGATACGGAGCGGTACGATTTCCGAGGCCGACGGGATGGAGAATGCAACGAATCCTGAACAGCTCCGAATGAACCTGCAGGGTATATTCCTGGATGAGGGCAGGCGCATTCTCTCCAATATCTGACGGCGGATGAGCCGCCACGCGGGGGGGGCGCTTCGCGTGTATGTATTCGCATGGTGGAGTATCCGGCTTTGTGTGACTTTGAAGACAAAGTTATTCTTGTTACCGGTTCGACACGGGGCATAGGCAGGGCGATAGCCGCGCGGTTGATTGCGCTCGGGGCAGTCGTGGGCGTCCACGGCCGCGATGCCGGGACCGTTGCGGAGGCGTGTGCCGCGCTTTCGTCCGACCCCGGCCGGACGGTCCCGCTGGCTTTTGACTTTACGGACCCTGAGAACGCTGCCGCCGCTGTTCGCGGCCTCATGAGCGCCCGTGGCCGCATTGACGGACTGGTCAACAATGCTGGCGGCGGGAAGGCCGCCGCGTTTCGAGGGCTGACACTTGAGAAGTGGCGGCGGACATTCGCCGTCAACCTGGAGGCCGCAGTCTGCGCGACACGGGAGGCATACCCATCAATGCGCGAACGGAAGAGCGGCAGCATGGTAAATGTGGCGTCGCTGGCGGCGCATGGCCCCGGGAAGTGGATGGGGGCCGACTACGCGGCCAGCAAGGCTGGGTTGGTGAGCATGACCATGAGCCTGGCCCTTGAGGCCGCGGTGTTCGGGATAAGGGTGAACGCGGTGTCGCCGGGAATGGTTGAAACCGACATGACTGCCGTGCTTACGAAGGAACAGAAGGACGGTGTGGGCATTCCGGCTGGCAGGTTTGCCAAGCCCGATGAGGTTGCGGCTGTTGTGGCGTTCCTGCTGTCTGACGAGGCCTCGTACATCACGGGGCAGGTGCTGCATGTGGACGGGGGACTGTCCCTGAGATAAGAGGAGACGGACGGTGCGTGATCGGAGGAAAGTTGTAGTCACTGGGCTGGGTGTGGTCTCGCCGGTCGGACTGGACGAGAGTACGCTGTGGCAGAACATGATCGGGGGGCGGCACGGTATAAGGCTTCTCTCGCTGCTGAACGCAGAAGAGTTCAAGTCAAAGAGCGTTGCCGAGATCGACCAGACACTTCTTGCCGCGGCTCTTGCCGCACGGCAGATGAGGCCGGCTGACCGAGCGGGCGATCTTGCCACGCTGGCGGCAGCCCAGGCACTGGAGGCCGCCGGCCTCGCGGGCGGGCAGGAACCAGTGGCAAAACGCGTGGCCGTCGTTATCGGGACGGGCGGAGGAGTCAGCGAAAGCGTTGAGGATGCCTATCGCCGCTACTGGGAAGGTGGGCTCAAGGGGATCCGGCCCACCACCATTGTGCGGGTCATCAACAACTCCATCTCAGGCAATATCTCCATCAAGTACCGTTTGACCGGTCCGAATTTCGTGATCACATCGGCATGCGCCTCTGCAAGCAACGCAATAGGCATGGCGATGCGGATGGTCCGGGATGGCTATGAGGACAAGGTCCTGTGCGGAGGGACCGACAGCCTGTTCAGCCGCAGTCTCTTCGGGGCGTGGGACAAGATCGGTGCGATGTCCAAGAATCCGGACCCCAACCGCGCAAGCAGGCCGTTTGACACCGACCGGGATGGCTTCGTAATGGGCGAGGGGGCTGCCATGATTGTGGTGGAGTCTGAGGAGTCGGCGAAGGCCAGGGGTGTCCGCATTCGTGGCGAGATATGCGGTTACGGCGAATCCTCCGATGCCGATCACTTCACGAGGCCAAGTTCTGCGGGGCAGGCCGCAGCCATTCGCGCAGCACTCGACGATGCAGGGGTCAGGCCTGATGAGGTCGGATTCGTCAATGCCCACGGCACTGCTACGGAAGCCAACGACGAGTGCGAGTGCCAATCCATTCGAGATGCGCTCGGGAATGCCGCGGATGATGTTCTCGTTGCATCAAATAAGTCGTTCTTCGGCCATGCAATGGGCGCGTCCGGCGCGCTTGAGTCGGTGGTAACCCTGCTCGG
The DNA here is from genome assembly GCA_037135275.1 of bacterium. GTDB lineage: Bacteria > Verrucomicrobiota > Kiritimatiellia > SPBP01 > SPBP01 > JBAXKQ01. Next base: position 1,929 of record JBAXKQ010000055.1, on the reverse strand, counting down.
ACTCGAGAACGGAATCGTCCCGCCCAACCTGAATCTCGATCATCCCGATCCGAAGTGCACTTTGCGCTTTGTTCCGGGTACGGCAACGGCTATAGTTCCGCCCGTAGCCATCAAAAACAGCTTCGCATTTGGCGGCACCAATGCGGTGCTCGTCTTTCGCAGGTATGTGCAAGACCACGGGGGAAAATAAGATGACCCGCCAGGAAGTCACAGACAAACTCAGGGCCCTGATGAGGAAGACCAGCCAGAAACAGGTGGACTGGGATTCCGTGGCCGAACAAACCGAGATCGCGTCGCTGGGTTTCGACTCGTTGTCGATTCTCGACCTGATCTATGACATACAGAGCGCTTTTGAACTCGAGTTCGAAGCCGAGGAAGTGGCCGGGGTGAGAACGGTTGGGGACATGGTGACCTTCCTTGCGGGAAAACTCGGTTCCGCGTCCGGGCAGGGGTGATGAAGAAGGTCAGACACCTCATCGAGTACGTCCTTGCCCGCATTGCGCTTGGCCTGGTTGACATCCTTCCCGTTGCGCTTTCCGAAGGCTTTGTCACCGGCATTGCCGATGTCTGGTATCTCATCAATTCCCGGCGGCGCGCCACCGCGATCAACAACATCATGATGAGCGGCGTGTGCGGAGACCGGAAGACGGCCTTCCGCATTGGACGCAAGGCGTTTCGGCACTTTGCCCTTGTGATCCTCGAGTCACTGCGATCCTTCAGCATCCTCGAAGGCAGGAACTGGCGCCAGCACATAGACATCCGCATGTCGCCTGAGATGGAGAAGATTCTGTTCGACCCCAACCAGGGGCTGATCATGGCCGCTGGACACTTCGGGAGCTGGGAGATAGCGGCGCAGGTAATGTCGCTGATCAAGCCAATTGCCGGCGTGACGCGCCGTATGAACAACCCGTATGTTGACCGGCTCATGCTGAAGCGCAAGCCGCGCGAACGTTTCTTTCTCATACCCAAGTTCGACAAGGCGAACCTTGGCCGTTTTCTCAAGGTTCTCAAGGACGGCCACGTGCTCGGGCTCATGATTGACACGCACGCCAGCTACGGGGGGGTGCTGGTGGACTTCTTCGGCAGGCCTGCTTCGAGCTACAGGACCGTTGCGTTGCTCCATCTCGTGACTGGGGTGCCGCTCTGCTTTGGCTACTGCAAGCGCACAGGCCGCCACCGCTTCGAGCTTGGGGCCACCGGGCCGTTCCACTACAAGCCGAGCGGCAACAAGGAAGCGGACATAAAGCGGATCCTCGAAGATCTGAACAAGGAGCTCGAGAAAGTGATCAAGGAAGCTCCCGAGCAATACCTATGGGGGCATCGCCGCTGGAAAGGCAGCGAGACGGGCGCCCCGGCGGCAGTCCAGGACAAGGCGTCGGCAGAATCGCCGGAGTGACGAACATCCGGTGACAGATTGATGATGGCGCAATGACGGGGGCTTCCAGGCTCGTGACAAGCGGGTCAGTCCCCGGCGCGGCAGGTCCCCGGTGATTTTATGTTGCGTTTGGCGCAGGTTCTGCTACCTTGAAAAGATATTTTTCAAACAACGATAATACGGAGGTATCTGGTCACATGAAGAGATGGACTCATATTTCGGTCTTTGCCTTGATGGGCACCCTCAGCCTTGCAACATGGCAGAATGCATTCGGCGAGACAGGGACGGAGCACCCGTGGAGTATCGGCGGCACCTTCGGCTGGAGAGACCTGGAAGGCGACGAAATGTTCAAGGACGCCGGCAACCTCACGCTGCATGTCTCGTACGACTATTCGGAACGTTGGACGTTCGAGGGCGTCGCCCAGATCTATCCAGTCCTCCAGGGTAACACGCGAACACACTGGGAGAGCGGCCAGGTCATCAACAGGCTGGAAGAAAAAACGGGCGGGTTTGGCAAGGGTGTCGAGGATACCTGGTCGGTCGGGCTCTCGCTG
>JBAXKQ010000054.1:0-17570 GCA_037135275.1 bacterium | reverse complement strand
CGCCGCACGCAGCGAACCAATTCCATTGGCCCACGCAAGTCCAAGCGCGCGCGTGGGCGGCTCCGCCTCGGGCGGAGCCAGCGCACTCCGCCGGTGAGTTGTTGGGTTGTCAAAGACTGGGCGTTCGCTCCAACTCAGCAACCTGGCAACCCAACAACCTCTTTGTGGCGACGAGGTCTATCCCCAAGAGACGTCCAATGTGCATGGAAGAATGTGGTCGCCCCACTTAATGGTGTTGATCCGAATGTCAGAAGTCGGGTTCCGGCTTCAGGTTTCAGCCTTCCGCCTCCATCCTTCTGAGATGGCTGCCCGACTAGGACTTGAACCTAGACAAACAGATTCAGAGTCTGTTGTGCTACCATTACACCATCGGGCAAAGGTTTGGTGGGCATGCTTATGGCATAACGCAGGCCCGCGAACAAGTTCAAAAAAGGAGGTACTCTCACCATGGCAAATGTGCGGGATGGAACCGCGGGCAGGTTCAAGAACGGACCGCCTCACGCAGGGCCGCCTCCGTGGCAACAATGATCACCCGCTCACGGGCACGCGTCAGGGCGGTATACAGAAGCTTCCTTGTCAGCAGCCGCCCGCCTCCCTGCCGCGGCACAATTATGGCCACAGCCCTGTACTCACTGCCCTGGCTCTTATGGATGGTAATAGCCCAGCCTGGTTCGCTCGATGGCAAGAGGGATGCCGGCCTGGTTGCTCCGTCACTCGAATGCAACAGACGCGAGCCATCCGCTGACGGCAACACCAGTCCGGTGTCGCCATTGCACAGACCCGACGCGCCATCATTGACTGTTATCATTACCGCGCGCGGTATGCCGTCCCGCAGGTCGCCCACAACCGCCTTCTGCAACCGCTCATTCCATCGTTCAACGCCGTCCGGCCCCTTCCGTATCGCGCAGAGCACACGGAACTGGTCGAAGGCAGCGACCGCACCTGCCGCATCGATGTCCCTCTCCCGGTCGAGCAGTCGACGGAGCGGCCCGTAGCCGGAATCACCCAGCATGGCCTGCCAGATCTCGCCCGGCTGATCGCGCCCGGCGGCAGGCAATCTGAGCCAGGTGACCCCCTGCGCTTCCGCATCATTGCCGCTGATGAGGTTGATGAACTGGTCGTCGCGGCCGCCATTGACTGCCGATGCCAGCTTGCCAATGAGCGAGCCGGTTGCAAACCGGTGATTGTATGTCAACCGGACATGGTCGGCTCCCTTCAGATTCTCATCGTTGGCCCCGATAGTATCAATGCCGGTCCTGTCACGTATCAACTGCAGCCGCTCCGGCTGCACTGTCGCCAGGTTCTTCACTATCTCCGGTAATACAGAGCCGGCCTCTATGCTCTCAAGTTGCTCCGCATCACCCACCAGGATGAACGGCGCCTCGTCCGGAATCGATTCACACAGTCGGGCCATCAGGGCAAGGTCCACCATGGACACCTCGTCCACAATGACCACAGACGCCTTGAGCTTGTTGTCGACGTCGTGCCAGAACGGTCCCTGCCCTTCCCGGCGGGAAGCTCGCACGCTCAATGCGCTGTGGATGGTCCCGGTTTCCACAAGGCATTTCTCCGAATCCGGATCCAGATAGTCCAGCAAATCCCCGAGTTCCGAGCCTCGTAAGTCCCCGCGAAGTCTGCCTACCGCGTTCTTGAGGCTCGCATTCAGCCGCGCGGCGGCCTTTCCGGTCGGGGCAAGCAGGCGGATCGACTGCATTCCGGCCGGGTTGCCCTGCCGCAGGTAGAGCACCAGCAGCCTGGCTAGTGAGGTGGTCTTCCCTGTGCCCGGCCCGCCGGTGAGCAAGCCGAACGACCGGTCAACAAGAGTCGCCGCCGCCATCAATTGCCCGCGGACCTCCGCGGACGCCCCTCCCTGCGGAAAGAGCTGCCTGATATCCTCACCCAGCACCTTCGCGTCAATCTTTCCCGGAGGTTTCTGCCTGCGCGCATCAATCATCTGCTTCAACCGGAAGTCGAAGTCATAGTAGCGGGCCAGCCACAAACACCGTCCGCTCAAAACCAAAGGCCTGGTGCCCGAGGCCGCCTTGCCCTGCTCGACGGTCTCCAGCCACGCAGACCCGCTGGACAGCACCGGCATCGTCACCGGCTCGGCTTCAAGGCCTTCAAAGGGCTTCCCGATGTCCACAAACACGCGCCCCTCCTGCAGGTTGGCACACAGCAGGGCGGCCCAGTACGACAGTGGCGAGTCATCTTTCTCGCCATGCGCACGGGCGATCATCCTGCCGAGGTGAGCCCCCGGGAGGCTGAGAAGATCATTTGCTGTCATTGCAGTCCCGCTCATTGCCTGCCCCCTTCCCCGCAAAGCAGGCGATCGACGGCTTCGACGAGCTCCAGTGCCGGCCGGTCGAACCATACGCCCTGGCTCGAGCCCTTCTTCAACCCGCGGAGGAACATATATGCCGTGCCGGCAAAATGCCGGCCATACTCCCAACCCGCAATTGACTTTTCGAGCCAACGCTTCACCGCGACGGAGTACAACAGCGCCTGTAGCAGATAGTGACATCCGGCCATGGCGTGATTGAGATGGCCGGCCGCGTACCCGTCATCAAGCCGGTTGGTCTTGTAGTCAATCACCACCCACCGCTTCCCGGCCCCTGGAAGCCGGCCCAGGACGTCGACAATCCCCTCGAAGTAGCCCTGCAACGGCAGGAAATCGAGCCTCTTCACGCGGTCGGTGTACGCTTCGCCACCCCATGGGGAGCCCTTCCCGTACTCCTTCATTGCCGCGGCAAGCGAAACCGGATCAAGAGACGCCTTCTGCGGGAGAAGGAACCTCCACTCGGGCGCGTGGGGTTCAGCCAGGAGGCTGGCAAGTGCCGCTTTCTCATCGCCGATCAGGGCTCCCGCCGTCTGCTCCCACAACAGGCCGGCTATCTTGTCGCAGTCCGTCTCCACTTTCTGCGCCTTGCCGCCTCCCTGCGGCGACTCCGCCCCGTCCGCAGCCGTACCGCCCCGGAGCAGGAGGTGCAGGTCCGGGGCAAGAATCTCCCGGAACGACTTACCCGCCTGTTCGACTGACCCGGCGGACATGGCTGCCTCAAGGGCGCAGTGGACCCTGTCGCCCAGAACCTTGCCGGCACGAAACGGTTCGAGCACATCAACAACCGGCTCATCCGCCGGGGCTGCAACCAGACTCTCCTCTCCACCATCCGCCGCCAGCGCGGGCTCATCATCTCCGCGATGCGCCTCCGGATTCCTGCGCAGTAGAGAGGAATAACTCGCCTGGAGCGGCGCCGCGGAAAGGTATTCACGGGTCCATTCGGCCGCCGCAAGCCTCTCGCCATCCTTCTGGTCGGTGGCTTTGCCGGCAGACTGCCGCTTTGCCGGTGCAGCCCAGGCCGGCTGTTGTCCGAGCCAACTGATCTCGAAGGTGGCCCCCTCTCCACGCTTCATTGCGGACTCAAAAGCCGTGAAACACTCATCATCCAGGTAGCTGTCCGCATCCCTCCGCTCCTGCAGGAGGAGCCGACCGAAGGCCGTGTTGGTGGATGCGACATTCCACGCGGAACTCTTCGCCCCTCCCCACCAGGCATGCACCTGATGCTTGGCGCGGGTACACGCCACATACAGCAGCCTCATCTGCTCCGCTTCCAGGCACGCCTGCTCCCCGGGAAGCTTTTCCTCCCACAACGGGTCCCCGGGAAGGACAAGGGAGATCTCGCCGGTGGCCTTGCGGGAAACAATGAATGACGGTGTCCTGGCGGCCGCCTGGGCCCAAACGAGGGGAAGGCACACGATCGGATACTGCAGCCCCTTTGCCGAATAGATGGTTGAGAGGACGACAGCAGGTGAATCGGTCTCAAGCCGGAGTTTGGATTCTTCGCCGGATTCGGCCCCTGCGTTCTGCCCCGCCTGCGCGACGGCCTGGTCGAGGTAATCCTTCAGGGCCTCGGGACTGCGCACATGGCTGTCCATCCATGCCTGCTGGAGGAGTTCGCCCAATTGAATGATGTTCGTGAGGGTGCGTTCGCCTTCCGGGTCCGCAGCCAGCCGCTCAAGAACGCTTGGCCGCCCGCCTGTTGCATCGCGCAGAAGCGCGGAGAGAATCGACATGAACCCTTCGCCCTTCAGGCGCTCAGCAAGACCGGCAAGATATGCCTGGTGCCTGTCCAGCTCAGCGTCACTGAGTCCCGCAACCTCAGCCATGAGATAGCCGAAGAACGGGGTGAGCAACACGCTCCTGAGGCTGTCTGGCCGCGGACTGGCGAGGGCCTTCAGCAGCAGCTGCAGATCCCTTGCCGCATCCTCCAGAAAGACAGAACTGTCCGTCCGGTAGGCCGAGGCAATGCCGTGCGCACGAAGGTCCCGCCGGACAGTCACCAGATCCTTGTGGCGGCTGGTAAGTACCGCGATATCACTGGCCCTTACGCGGTTCCACCGCCCTTCGTCGTCCTGTATTTCCAATCCGGAATCCAGGAGGTTCCTTATCTGCTCCGCGCAATCCCGCAGAACCGGCCATAGCATCTTGTTCTTGGAAGACACTTCATCGCCGCTCTTCCAGCCGTGAAGACAGAATGCCGGCGGTTGCGCGCTTCCGCCGGAGCGGATCCGCACCTCTTTTGTTGAACTTGAGGGTGTGAAGCCGATGTCACGGCCGAACATGGATGCTGCCGGCTTGCCCGGACCATTGAACAACGCATTGATTGCGGCCACAACCGGCGGATCAGAACGGAAGTTGACGTCGAGCGTGATGTTCTTCCCTGCTCCTGCCCTGGCATCAATATAGGTGTCGATGTCAGCTCCGCGGAAGCGGTAGATGCTCTGCTTCGGGTCACCTACCCATACAAGGCACTTCTCCCTCAACCACGCCTCATCAGAGAACAACCTCCGGAATATACTGATCTGCCGGCCATCCGTATCCTGGCACTCATCCACCAGCACCGCGTCCAGCGAATCACGGACCGTCCCGACGAAAGTCGCGTTCTCAAGATTCCGGAAAACAGAGTTGATCAGATCCGAGAAGATAAGATTCCTGTCCGGCTTGAGCTCTCCGGCCAGTTTCAAGAGTTCATTGAGGTATGAGCGGGCACATACGTTCTTCTTTCGTGTTGCCAGCAGGCTCAGGTCCTGCCAGTGGCGGAAGAACGAATGCCGGGCCAGGAGGGCATCCACCGCATGACTGCCTGATTCCGTGGCCGAGTTCCGCAAAGCATCAGGGAATAGCCGGCCGGCGCCCGTGGAGAACTTGAGATCGCGGGCTTTCGTATCACTCACCAGTTCAGTCGCATCTTCCACCGAGTTCGTCAACTTCCTCCATCGGCTGGCTTCGGCTGCACCGGCGTTGTCGAAGACGCCAGCGGTGATCTTGCCATCGTTGACGAGGGCTTGTATCTCACCGGATATGGAGTCCTTCTGCTTCGCCCAGTCAGCCTTCGCCGACTCCAGGGTCTCCTCCGCCGTGACACGCCACTTCGCAAGCATCTGGTCGAGGGTAGCCTGGGGAGGCAGCTTCAGATCATATTCCCTGATGGTGCCGGCGATGCTTGCGCAGGTGGTGCCGTCAGGCTTTGCCGCACTTTCGCCGCCGGCATCGCCGCCTTCTGCCATTCTGGCTTCGTAGTCCCCGACCAGTCGTGCAATGCGAGGATCATCGGAACCGATCTCACCTTCAGGATCTGCGCCCAACTCCAATGCGTAGTCCCTGAGCAAGCGGTGACAGAATCCATGTATTGTGCAGATCGGGGCAAGATCGAAACAGGATAACGCTGCCTCCACGCGGTTCCTCAGCTTGTCTTTCCCGCCGAAGTCCTTTGCCGCACTTTCAAGCACCGCCAGCAGATCATCGTCCTTTGTCGCCTCGCCGGCCAGCACGTCGCGGGCGTCGGCAAGGCGTTTGCGCAGCCGCTCACGGAGTTCCGATGCAGCCGCCTCTGTGAATGTTGTCACAAGAATCCGGTCCACCCCGACTCCTGACAGAACCAGCCGGAGATGGATCAGGGCAATCGAATAGGTCTTGCCGGTGCCGGCACTCGCATCAAGGGCAACAACACCATTGAGGCGGACGGTCATCGCCGGATTGATGGAAGGGCTCATGATTGTTTCCCCCTCCCGCCCCTGGCCTTCACACCCTTTGCCGCCGCACCCGCTCCGCTCGCCGGCTTCACTGTGCCGACTCCGTCATCCGCGGCCTGCTCCCTAGCTTTCTTTTTTATCTCTTCCATGAATGCGTAAACCGTCAGCGCCAGTTGTTCGAACAACAGCTTATCCTTGTCCAGCTTGCAGATGGAGATGAGCGCCTGCCAGTTTTCCGGAGACCTGGGCGCTTCGGGAAGTCCAAGTCCGAGCGGATCGAGCCCCCTGAATGCAATGCGGCAGGCGGGGGTGTCGCTCTCTGGCGTTCCAGTGTAGGGGCCATTCCAATACTCCTCGGCGCACGCCACGCTATCCCTCTCCGCCTCGTACATGGAGCTGACGCCCGGAAAGTACGGCAGCGGGAATGCCGTGCCGAGCATCGCAAGCGCCGACAACTGCTGCAACTGCTGCAGCGCGTCGATCTTCCCGACCGCCGGCAATGCCACCATCCGGCCATTGTTCCCGAAAACTTCGGAAGCGACAGGCATATCGTGAAGAGCCGCCAGAACCATCTGCTCTATGCGGGCCTGAAGCAACTGCTTCCCGCCAACCTTGCTGGCCGTCGCGCGGACGAGTTTGTCGGCATATTCCCATGTCATCACCGAAAGCGGCCGGACATCGGCACCCGCCGCCTTCGCCTTCGCTACAATAGCCGTGGCTTCATCAAGAGCCTTCTTGAACGCCACTGCGCCAACCTTCCCGGGAGGGAGAAGCCCGGCCCTCGCCATCTGCCGCTGAATCGCCGCTGCGTCTTTGTTGTCCAGCAGCCCCTTGATCAGCACATCGCGCACCCCCCAGCCCTCCAGGCTGTCCAACCTGAGCGCTTCACGATCCGGCAGGAATTCGTACTCATCCTCAGTACCAACACCGATACTCCTCAGAAACGCCTGGCAGGGAAGACGCCAGAATTTGACGAGCTCTCCGGCAAACCTGGCCCAGATGTCCCGCGTCCATGAAGGTGGCGAACCCTTCAGCACGAAATCCGTAAATCCCGGCAGATCCCATAAATCAGTCCTGACCGGCAGCGCAGTCCAGCGGTTCCCGGCGTCTGACGCGCCGTTACCGGCCTTCCCGGTGGACCGGTCACGGAGATTCAGGGCGGCAGCCGCTGAAATCCTGTCGAAAGACCTGTTCGGGCCTTTGAAACACGCGGTATCGAAAGCGTGCAGAGGGAGCTTGCTCACGAGATCCCCCGATTTCTTGAACGTGGTCCTGCACACATCCAGCAACTCATCAACGACCACTGATGCCGGCATTGGCGCACCGTTCTGTTGATCGCGCCCCTGCCAGGTCCAGACCAGCATGGTCTCCGCCGAAAGAACCCACTCAAGCGTGACAAGCCGGTCCTCTTCACGCCGCATACGGTCCCCTGCCCTCGGGGTGGCGAGCAGACCACGCGGACGGAGCGGATCCTGCCGTGGCCACACTCCGTCAGACAAGCCCACTACAACGATCACCCTGGCAGGAAGCGCCCTGGCCATTCTGGCCGATGCCACAACCATGCCGCCCATCCCTCTGCCAAGTGGCAGCGCCTGCTCGACCGCCGCCACAGCCTCGTCCAGCAATGCAGTGAACGCCTCGGTTGACAGGCTCTCGCTCTTGTCCAGCCTTCGCGCCCCGCCAGCCAGTGAGCGGGTCATTTCGCCGAGCCATACCGACTGCCCCTCGCGATCCCCGCCGATCTCCAGTAACTGCGGCATCCATTCCTGCAGCCAACCCAGCCAGGTGCCAGGCCCGGAGGCGCCGTCATCCAGCGGCCGCTCACCACAAAAAGCCTCGCGCGCCTGTTCAAGCAGACTCGCCCAGCGGATAAAACCGGCCAGTTCCGCCGTGCCGGACCCCTCGAAGGCCGACAGCGGAGTAATACCTTCACCGCCTCCAACCGGATCCAGGGTCCGGTCCGGATGCGCAAAACCTGCCGCAAGGCGCCGCAATGCGAAATCCAAAGTCCATAGTCCGTCATCCCTGCCGGGCTGATCGGCGTCTTTCCTGTCCCTGCTGTTCAGCCCCCACCGGAATCCGGCGCTCTGCAGATACGCCACAAGCCCCATGGCGCCATCCTGGCTAAGGCCTAGTTTTGCCTGGATGACCGGCTGCGCCAGGAGGTCGCCAATTACCGGGAGAGTAATCCGATCCCGCAGCGCCTCCATCATCAAGAGCACTGCAGCCATGATGTCGCTGTCCACCAACAGTGACCGGTCGGCCAGATGCCACGGGATCCGCGGCAGCCCGTCCGGTCCCTCCCTGGATTTCTCTGAACCAAACACCGCGGGCAGCAATGGCGCGTAGCGCCGCGTATCGGTCAGTATCATCAACACATCCGAAGGCTGGAGACTCGTATCGCTCGCAAGCGCTCCGCGAATCGCGTCCCTTGCACCCTCGAGTTCGCGAAGAGCTGAAGGCGCGTTTATGAGAACAGCGCTTGTGTCCAGGACATGGCGGTCAAGCCGTTCATCTTTCGGCCGACGGTCCCGCGCCACCCTTATATCCTGCTGGAGGACCTGAAGCGCACTTGAGCTCGCGCACTTGCTTACGGCAGAATCTATCTGCAAATCCTCAAAGGCTATTCCGTCGTTCTTGAGACTATCCTCGAGGTCCACCAGCTGCTGCTGGAGGGCAATGCCCAGGTCGCCCCAACAGGACTGCAATGTGCCAGGAACCAGCCAATGCTGGTCGCGGGCGTAGCTGGCAAGATCAGTGCCGCACCCTGACTTCTTCCACATCCGCCGTACTTTCCCCCAGGTGGCCATCGAGTCGGCCAAACCTGGTTCGCAGGTCTCGAGCACCAGCAGATGAACCGGACAGACCCTCGCAATGCGTCCGAGGCCCTCAAGATATGCCTGCGGCTGGGCTCCAGTGAGAATGGCAACCACTGAAGCAGGAAAACCGCGAAGTGGCGCCGAAGCCGATGAAATCCGCTCAATCAACGCCGGCAGCCGCATTGGCAGCGGCCATGGCGCCTTCCCGTCAGCCCATAACCGCCGGGCCAGCGCAGCTATCCATGCCTCATCTCCTTTTGCAGACGGCGGATGCCTGAGCCAGCCCAGCACCTCAGCCGGCCGGTAGGACGCATGGTCGTCCAGAATCCCCTGAAGCAGACGGGCAAGCCGCACCCGGGCGAGTGACGCATTCCCTTCATTCGCCTTCAGCCATGCAGCCGGCGCCGTCCCGTCGTAAAGCCCGATCGCAGCCGGATCGTCACGATACCTGAGAAGGAAGTTGAGTATGCTCCAGAACAGGTCGTCCTCGTTCATGAGTGGCTGACCGGGACAGACGAGCCTGAAGGCGCGTTCAAGGGTAAGGCGGAGTGATCCGAATGTGAGAGATGCTGAAATACCGTTGTCGGCCAGGTTTCGCCGCAGAGCCTGTTCCCACAACCGGCCGGGCTGGATGACCCAACGAGTCTGCAGCGGATCCGCAGAGCCGGCAGCCGGCAGCAGCAACTCCGTTGCCTTGTCCAGCAAGGCACGTGGCGCCGACGAACTGTGAACTATGATCTTAGCCATTGAGGACTCTTCTCGGCCATCCCGCCAACTTGGCGCCCCTCACGAGGCTTCCGCCCGAATGCGTCTCTTTCAACCTCACATCCCGGGTTTTCACCTTCATTGTCTGCTGCATCCTATCACACAGCACGGACAAATAGTGTCCCAGGCCACAACTTTTCCAAACATCGTTCAACCCGCAACTATCCTTCCATTGGGGGCGGCCGCACACTCGTCTTCTCTCCGGCGCTTCCCAGCTCCCGACCCGGCAGCCTCACTCCTCCAAGGGCACACAAATTATCATAAAGCTGCATTCTAACCAAAACAGAATGCGCCCATACCACTCGCATATGTGCAGGCAGAAAGGACCCGCGGGTGACTGTCCCCCGCGAACATCGTCCCCTTGGGTAACATCAATTATGGCGCAACCACCCTGCGCATGAAGCAAATATGGGTCGACTTGTTCAGGGAAGAGTGGAAACATTCGCGGCGTTATGTGCCCAAACGAGATCCGTCAGCGAATACGTCTGGCCTGACGGTTCGAGCGATAGGGATGAGACACCCACGCAACACACGCAGGTGCCATACCACACGAAAGGATATGTGCGACATGGAGTCGAGGAGCATGGGGCTCACGTCGATGGCAAAGCTGGTCTGCATCTTGATGCTGGTCGCCATGACATCACTGATCGGTCCGCGCGCAAAAGCGTCAAATGCTGCTGGCGATTCCTCGTTCGTTTCGGCCACGGGCGGGACTGTCAGCACCTGCAAAGAGACCGGCACTACCTATCGGGTTCATATGTTCACCGCGCTTGGAACATCTACCTTCACAGTCGCATCCGGGGGACTTGTGGACGTGCTGGCTGTGGGTGGCGGCGGTGGCGGTGGATCACGGCACTCGGGCGGTGGCGGCGCGGGCGGAATGGTTTACACCGCGGCGTTCCATGTCGCCGCAGGCAGCAATTATGCGGTTGTCGTTGGCGCCGGCGGTGAGGGCAACATGAACAACGGGGTGGCGACGGCGGGTGCTCCCGGGGGTGATTCTGTATTCGGCAGCCTGGTCGCCTGCGGCGGCGGCGGCGGCAGCTCAGGCGCATTGCCGGGTGGTTCTGGCGGTTCCGGCGGTGGTGGCGGCCCGGGCGGAACGGCTGGGGGCGCGGCCACGGATTCACAGGGCTGCCGCGGCGGGAGCGGGGCTGGCTGGTATGCCGGCGGAGGTGGCGGCGGCGCGGGTGGCAAGGGCACTGACGGCAATGGCAGCGGCCCCGGAAGAAATGGCGGCCCGGGTGTGAAGAACAGCATAAGCGGAATAGAGACCTGGTACGCAGGCGGTGGCGGGGGTGGAGTTTTCAGGGCGCCGGAATACCCTCCCGTCATGGGATTGGGCGGATCAGGGGTCGGGGGAAATGGCGGCCAGGGCGAGGCTCACTTCGCCACGGCCGGAAAGGACGGCACAGGTTCCGGCGGCGGCGGGGGCGGGGGAGAGCCGTCCGGGCGTGGCGGCAATGGTGGCTCCGGGGTCGTGATAGTGCGGTATGCGGTTTCCCCGGCCAACTGCGCGCCAGCGGCCAGACCACAGAGAGTCATCGTGGCGCCGAACACGCCCAAAGCGATTGTCCTGTCTGGCAGCGACATTGAAGGTTCACCCCTGACCTACACCATTGTGAGCAGGCCGTCCTTCGGCAAACTGACAGGGGCCGCACCGAATCTAACCTACACCCCAACCCCGGACCACAGTGGCCCGGACAGATTCACCTTCAAGGTGAGCGACGGCAAGCTGAGCAGTGCCCCGTCAACGGTAACGATAATGGTGACCACCCAACTCTCTGCAGAGTCGTTGCTGGACGAAATGACGAGTTTGGAGTCCATGTCCGAGTTCCCCGAACCGGCCTACACCTGCAAACAGTTCTCCTCCTACAGTCGCGCCTCCGTATCTCCCGGGACACCCGGCTGGTTTGCCAATACGGACTACAAGAATTACATTCGCGTTGTACAGCGGGACGGGCGAACTGAACGTGTGATGATGGACACCACGGGGCCTGGCGCCATCGTCCGCATATGGTCTCCCAATCCCACCGGCACTCTGCGCATCTATATCGACGGTGCGGATCAGCCGGTGCTGCAGGCGTCCATGTTCGAGCTCATGGGCGGCAATTATCCCGGACTGCCCCGCCCCATAGCGGGTGTCTACGCTTCCGGCTACAACCTCTACATGCCGATTCCTTATGCCAGGGGATGCGTCGTCACGACCGATTCCGGTGAAGGCCTGACATACCATCTCAACTACCGCACTTATGGCGCCGGGACAGAGGTGGTGTCGTTCACCAATGGACAGATCAACGCGATGAGTGAGCAATTGGAAACCCTCGCAGCAGGGCTGGCGGCGCCGGGCATGCAGAACCGTCCGCCCGCGAACTCCGCCAAGAGGAAGTTCGACGTGTCGATCGCCCGCGGCGCAACCAACACACTCTGCAAGTTGAGTGGTCCATCTTCGATACGGTGTTTTAGCCTGAAGTGGGCACCTTCCAGCGACCGCAATGAACCGGCTCTTCACGGGGTCGTTTTGCAGATGATTTTCGACGGCGAGACGACTGTTGAGGCGCCGCTTGGCGATTTTTTTGGGTCTGCGCCCGGGATCAATCCGTACGACTCATTGCCGATGAGCGTGGTTGTCTACGGCGGCCAGGACCAGCCGTTGGCCACGGCCGGCGCCTGCCGCATGGACTCTCGCTGGGTGATGCCCTTCCGCCGGTCTGCCGAGATCAGGGCGATCAACCAGAACGGTGGCGCCGTGGCGCTTGAAGGCGAGATCGTCACAGCGCCGTACGTGTGGACCGGGCGAACCATGCATTTCAGTGCGAGGGAGCGTTTTGAACGGGATGTCATGGTGACACCGTCGGGCCGGGATTGGAACTACCTCACTGTGGCAGGAAAAGGCGTCTTCGCAGGCATGTTGCTAAACGTCTACAAGCGAGCGGCGACCTGGTGGGGCGAGGGTGACGAGAAGATCTACGTCGATGGCGAAACGTTTCCCAGCCACTTTGGCACCGGCACCGAGGACTACTTCGGTTGCGGCTGGTGTGACTGGGCCCTCTTCTCGCACGCCTATCACAATCAGACACGTGCCGACGGCGGTTGGCCTCACCCTGGACACTCCAGCGTCAACCGATTCAACATCCTCGACCGTATTCCGTTCACGAAAGACTTCCGGTTCGACATGGAACTGATTTCCTGGGCTCCGTGCCATATTGATCTGTCAGTGATTGATTACTGGTACGCCGTGCCAAGCCAGGCGGCCAGCGACGGGTCCACCGGTGTTTCCGGAGTGCGGCGGTGAGCTCTTCATGTGCGTCGCCGAGGCCGAATTGGCTGATCAGGCCTGTCATGGCGGAAGCATTGCACCATTCCCCTTCAGCCAGCGCACCGTCCATCGGTGGCGCCCGCGTTACCCGCGGCACGATGTTCTGCGTTCTCTGCAGGACAACGATTACCTCCAGGGTCTAATATCCAAGGTCCACGGTTTTCTTCCCATAGCCTTGTCCGCCGTGCCTGCCGCAGGCATGTCACGTAGTTTTCTGTTGACAGTTGCGAGCGGGCGGAGCAGATTCCCCCCCAATAAACGTCTTCCGGTGTCGGGTCTGTGGACGCTCGTGTGAAGACCGGTTTCAAGCGCCGGTGGATTCACTGTAAAGAGGTGCTTCAACGAACATGCGGCACACACCTCTGGATGTTCCCGGGCGCTGTGTCGCGCGGAGACCCGCCAGCCGGGCCTGCCAACCGATACGGAGTGCATTGAAAGGAGAAGAACCGGCGTATGGAGAACAGCATAGAATGCGCCCAGGCGTCCGACATCGTGCAACAGGACGATGAGCCCCCCCTGCTGCGCAAGTGCGCGCCTGATTCGTCAGCGGCCAGTTCCATACGCCAATCAGCGTCCCCCACCCTCAGGGCCATGGCCCGTTCCCCGCAGTGGAGCGATTGGCATTGGCAGCTACGCAACCGCATCCGCAGCCTGGCGAAGCTTGCGGAGCTCTTTCCGCGCCTCGACATCTCACGGGACGCGCTGAAGGCGGCAGAAAAATTCCCGCAGGCCGTCACGCCCTACTACGCGTCGCTTGCCCAGACGAGCGACATCTCCGACCCGGTACTCCGGATGTCCGTGCCCCAGCACGATGAACTTTTCAACCCGCCCTTCCTGAAAGATGACCCACTGGCTGAAGAGAGCCACATGCCGATTCCGGGGCTGGTCCACCGGTATCCGGACCGGGCGTTGTTCCTTGTCACAAGCGCCTGCCCGGTCTACTGCAGGCACTGCACCCGGAAGCGCGTCACCGGCGAGCGAGAGTCGAAGATTTCGGCAGCCCGCCTTCAACACACCGTGGAATACCTGACAGCGCATCCGGAGATCAAGGACGTGGTGGTATCGGGCGGCGACCCGCTGACCATGTCGGACAGCGCGATCGAGGCTATCATTGAGGCGCTGAGGTCGGTGCCTTCAGTGGAAATCATCCGCATAGGAACGAGGACTCCCGTCACCCTGCCCTTCCGGATCACCGACGAACTGGTCGCCCGCCTGCGCAAGTATCACCCGATCTGGATCAACACCCACTTCAACCACCCGTGCGAGATTACTCCTGAATCAACCGAAGCCTGCCGGCGGCTTGCCGACGCCGGTTTCCCGCTTGGGAACCAGTCGGTCCTGCTCAAGGGAGTCAACGACGACGCGACAGTGATGGAAACCCTGCTGCGCGGGCTGGTGCGCATCAGGGTTCGCCCCTATTACCTGTTCCAGTGCGACCTTGTGGCGGGCGTTGAGCATTTCCGGACACCGCTCTCAAAGGGTATTGAGATCATGAACCACCTGCGCGGGAGATTGAGCGGCATCGCGATCCCCACGTTCGTCGTGGATCTGCCCGACGGCTGCGGGAAGGTGCCGGTCCTCCCGGAGTATGTTGTGTCGAAGAGTCCGACAGAGACCGTGTTCCGCAACGGTGCCGGGGTCCGGGCCGGCTACCCGGAACCGGTGGTGCGCGATGCGGCGGCAACCGGTCGCCGGAACGTGGAATATTCCAAGTCCGCAAAGGGCGGGCGTAAGAGCCGCCGGCAGAGAGCTTGCACCGCCTGTTGAGGTGAAAAGTGTCCCGAAAGAGCATCCCAAAGGGGCTGAGGGTCGGCCTTGTCTACGACCTGCGGGGTGAATACCTTGCCGCCGGCTATTCAGAGGAAGAAGTGGCCGAGTTTGACTCCGACGAGACCGTCGCGGAACTTGCCGGCGCCATGCGATCACTGGGTTGCCGGGTGGACCGCATCGGCAACGCCCGCACCCTGTGCCGCCGGCTTGCCGCCGGGGACAGGTGGCAACTGGTCTTCAGCATCGCGGAGGGCCTGTACGGCAGGTCAAGGGAAGCCCAGGTTCCAGCTGTGCTCGAGCTCTTCGAGATACCATATGCCTTCTCGGATCCCCTCGCATGCGCGGTCACGCTCGACAAGGCCGCGGCAAAGACAATAGTTCGCCATGCCGGGCTGCGAACACCCGATTTCAGGGTTGTGCGGCGCCCTGCCGACGCCGTGGCCATCCGAATGGGTTTTCCGCTGTTTGCGAAACCCATTGCCGAGGGCACGGGCAAGGGAATCGACGAGCTTTCGCTGATCGAGTCACACCAGGCGCTGCAGAAGGTATGCCGGCGGCTGTTGAAGCGGTTCCGGCAGCCGGTGCTGATTGAAACATTCCTCCCCGGCCGCGAATTCACGGTGGGCATACTTGGAACCGGCTGCAATGCGCGGGTGCTGGGAACCATGGAGGTTGAAGTGCTTCCGGCATCGGGCAGGTCGATCTACTCGCTCGACATGAAGGAGCGGTGCGAGGAGCTTGTTCGCTACTCGCCGCTGCGTGACCGCAAGCTGGCGGCGCAAATCGAGAGGCTCGCGCTGGACTGCTATGTGGCGCTGGAATGCAGGGATGCCGGCCGGGTGGATGTGCGGCTTGACGCGACGGGGCGGGCGCACTTTCTTGAGGTCAACCCCATTCCCGGCCTTCATCCCACCCACTCCGACCTGCCGATGATCGCCACGCAGCAGGGGATGAGTTATCCCGACCTCATTGGTGCGATCATTGAGAGCAGCCTCCTCAGGACCCGCACGTAGGACGCACCCCTCACCCCCGCCAGCCCTTGGTGTCACCACCGCCCTGCCACCACCGCGCCTCCCTAACCAGTAACCCAGCGACTTCCTCCCCGTCAGGCTCCTTTTCGGGCACAATACGCGTCTGCAAGATGTACTCCGCGAAGCGGCTAAGTTCCAACTCATTGTGGCTGTGAAGCTTATCCATGATTTTCTCCCCTAACAGGATAGGACCACTTGGCCTATCCACGGCAAAACCCCGCTTTTGCCAACCGCACTGGTCGCAGTAGCCCCTGCTTAATTAAGGAATTCAGAAGGCAGCTTTTCCGGAAAGAAATGAAGAAAAGGGGCAACTATTTCTTCCCGGCCATACATCCGGTTGCCTATCAACCCCTTACGAAGGAGCTGGCCGTGCTGTGAAGGATGAGGAGGCAAAGCCCTGCTTGACGCCAGCCCTGCCGAGTGACAGGATGAGACAAAACATGGAGATGCCAATAACCGGCTCTTTCCGGCAATTGTAAAGTTGGCACCATACAATAGTTCGCCATGATAACTTGCATGATAAAGCAGCTTGCCAACGGATGGGTTAAGAACTCGTTCGCAAATCGGCTACGGCAAAGAAGAATGTCGCTTTTGCTGGATATGCTTTCCAGCACAAGGCCTCCGATTTCCGTTCTTGATGTTGGCGGTCAGGAGGAGTTCTGGAAAGCATTAGATATGAGCCATTGGCCTCAATTGCACATTACACTCCTCAACCTGTTTCCCATAAACACCAATCTCCCTTTCGTCTCTTCCTGCGTAGGTGACGCACGTAGCATGACAATGTTTGCAGATCATCAGTTTGATATCGTGTTTTCAAACTCAGTCATAGAACATGTAGGCGGACTACGCGATCAAAAGGCAATGGCTCAGGAATGTCTGCGGATTGGAAATAACTACTTTGTTCAGACGCCAAATCGATATTTTCCACTCGAACCGCACTTCTTATTTCCTGGTTTTCAATTCCTCCCAAACACGTTGAGAGCATTCCTTCATAGCAGGTTTAATCTTGGATGGTGGAAAAGGAGAAGCAACTTCTATGCGGCCCTAGAGGAAGTTGAATCAATTCGACTGCTGACCTACCGAGAGCTATTATACATATTCCCTGGCTGCAATATCTGGCGCGAAAAGGTCTGGGGTATTACCAAGAGTTATGTTGTGTATTCTCAAAAGGCGAACCATCGGCTGCTGCGTACGCCGCTACGCGCCGCCGCAGAGCCCTAACGGTTCGGCACAACCATGAAGACGATACTGACAATAGCGATCCTTCTTGCAGGATGCGCTTGCTTGCAGGCCCAGCCCGAGTACGCGGCGAGCACCTCCACCAACGCCATGTGGTCGCTCCAAGCGGAGGTCGTCGTGCCAGGAGTCCCCCATTCCGAGCACTTCACTTGGTTCTTCCGTGCAGCCGAATCGAACGACGCCTTTCGTCTGTCCGGCCTGCCGATGTTCCTCCCCGGAACGCACAGCAGGGAGAAGGATTGGCGCCTGTCACTCGTTCCAAAGACGGCGGCCGGTCTGACATCCAGTCTCGTCTATCAGGTGACATGGCGGGTCAAGACTTTCGGAGATGGGCGTACGATCACCAACTCCACACTGCTCACCATGCCCTTGGGGCAGGACTTCGTAACAAAGGTCGGAGACCTCGTGGTCACCGGGAAATGGAATGACTTGAGAGCCGAATCGGCTCCCCGGGAACTGACCAAGTAGGCCAGCCCCGGGTGCCACACCACCGTACGTGCGGGTCCGCATACGGCGGTTCCGCTCAGGCACGGGCCTTCTCCCCGTAGTGAAGAACAATCCACTGCGTCCTGATGTCAGGAACCCCTTGTTCGTGCA
>JBAXKQ010000053.1:0-17676 GCA_037135275.1 bacterium | reverse complement strand
GTCGGGCGTACCGGTTGATCCATGGCTTGCGTGCGTAGTATGGCGCGTGTGGTGTGAAGTAGTGCACCCACAGGAAGAACGGCTTGCTCTTGGCGATGTCCGTCCTCATGGCGGAAGCGGCATCGTGGATTGTTTCGCAGGGTGGGAACCAGAGTCCGTCAAACTTGTCGAAGCCCTGGGCCATGCCCGACTGTGATGTCGCGTGGCCAGTGCCAGCTATGGCGAAGGTGGCATAGCCGTTCGCCTTCAGCGCCTCGGCGAGTGTCAGGAACGAAGGGTCCAGCACTTCCTGGCCATGGATCTTGCGTTCACGGGCAAATCCGTGGAGCACACCGTGCGAACGCGTATAGGTCGAGGTGAAGAGGGATGCGAGGGCAGGGGCGGTCCAGCAGGCGACAGAACGGCAGTTGCTGAAGACGCACCCGCGCTCGGCCAGCGAGTCAATGAATGGCGAAGTCGGCCTGTTGTACCCGTAAGACGAAAGGTGGTCGGGCCTGAGAGCATCTATTGTGATGAGGACAACGTTAGGTTTGCGCGATTCCCCGTTGCAGCTGCAGAGAACCGAGAGCAGTACGACTATGACTAATGTTCTTATTGTGGCCATGGGCTTTACTGGTGACGTGCCTCAGCAGTCGGCCGCCGTTCTCCACTGGAACACATTGAAGACCGAAATGCCAGCACATAGCTCCAGATTCACGGGCCTGCAAAGGTTCAGTACATGGTTCTCCGCGTTCACTACCAGACCGGTATTCCGCATTTGGCGGCGAACTCCGCGCGGGTGAGCCTTTTCATTCCCTTGAGCGGGCCCCGGGGGGCAGCTGTGTATCTGTCCATCTCAGAACAGTTACTCGACTTTGGGCCGGGATAGTGGGAGCATCCAAAGTCAACGGTGCTGCAGCTAAAGAGTATCCTCTTCGCGGCCATTGTCTGGGCAGGACTGAGGAGTTCGTTGATGACAGCAATACAGCATATCGCCATGAATTGTCGGAATAGTGACACTCAGGAATCGTTCTATACGAAGCTACGCGGACCAGTTCTAGATATGGGAACAGATGAGCAATTACCGTGACATTCTTATCGACCTGTTGAAGCACGCTATGCTCTCGGCACCATTCATAGGATTTGGGATGTATGCCCTTCTTTGCATGGGATCATCTGGAGGCGGGTTGATGGGATCCTCCAGCATAATTCTCGGCGCCATAATCCTTGCGTTTCCGCTTGCGCGTCTGGTCGCGGAGCCCGGCGGCAACCTGTACTGGCCGGGCAAAGAGTTGGACCGCCCCCAGCCGATGTATAGCATCCCGCAGGCAAAGCGCGCCAGGGGCCTTTTCGACGAGGCAATGGCCGGATTTCAGAGAATTGCGTCCGAATACCCGGAAGAGGTGAAGCCTTATGTCGAAATGATCGACATTGCGGTTGTTGACCTCAGGGACAAGGATATGGCGGCAGCGATCTATCGGCGCGGGATCAGCGTGTTGAAGAATGACGATGACCGAGAGGCCCTGAAACGCATGTACCTGGGCATAAGTAGCCGGTTGGATGCAGGGGAGAAGAACGATCGGCAGCGCAGCAGTCCGACGATGCTCAAACGCCAGGGCTATTGCAGCTGATCGCAGTGATCGATGTCGCCTTCGGGGAACATCATTCCCTCTGTGAACTCAGCCTGGAATCCGGGGTCCAGAGACAAATCCACGTGCTCCGTCTTCAGCCGCAGCTCTTCAGCGTAGCGCCGCTCGCCGACCGAGAGGAGGGCAAGTTTAGCGCCGAGCGATGCCGCATTGCCGATGAACCTGATGCGATCGCAGGGTATTTGTGGCAGGAGACCTATACGCCTCGCATTCCCGCGCCTGATGAAGTTCCCGAACGCACCTGCCAGAAGAAGCGCACCGATGTCGTTAGCCTCAAGGCCAGCCTTGCGCAACAGGATCGTTATGCCCGACCTGATGGCCGCTGACGCGAGCTGCAACTCGCGCACGTCCCGCTGCCAGAGACAGATGGGCTCGCCGGAAGCGGTTGCACTGGCCGGCGCGAGTACAAAGGCCGTATCGCCGTCCCTGGTGATGATCCTCTGGCGCAACGCCTTCGGCACCCTGGCGTCGAGTTCGCCGTCCTCGAGGATTCTGCCAGTTCCGTCGATGATGCGTGCCCTCAACAAACCAGCCACTGAGTCGATCAGCGCGGTGCCGCAGATTCCTGCGGGCCTGGCATTGCCTATCACGTTGTATTGCACGTCTCCGTCGATAATTATCTTTTCTATGGCACCAGAGGTCGCCCGCATGCCCTGGGTGATCCGTGCGCCCTCGAAAGCGGGCCCCGCTGCGGTGGACGTCGCGTACATCCTTGATCCCTTAGCCAGGACGATTTCGCCGTTCGTGCCGATATCCACCAGAACGGTTGGCTTGTCAGTCTTGTCGAGGCGGGTGGCAAGCATTCCCGCAACGGTGTCGCCGCCGACAAAGCTCTCGATTTGGGGGAACACGTAGACCGACGCATCCCTGTTGGCGATGATACCCAGCGACGAGGCTGCGAGTGTCTGTGATGCCGCGAAGACCTGCACGAACGGCACTTCGCCAAGCGCAGAAGGATCAAAACCACACAGAATCTGCTGCATCGTTGAGTTGCCTGCGAGGGAGAAGTCGTAGACTGACGAAGGCGTTGCGTTCGCTTGGCCGACCAGCTCGCCGGTGATCTCGTTGATGGAGCCGATGATGCTGCGCTGCAGAAGGTCAAGGGCGGAGGAATCCTCGCGTATCCTCCTTATACGAGAAATGACATCATCGCCGAATGAGACCTGTGGGTTGAGTCTTGCGGCCACACCCAGTTCACGCCCGCTCACTAGGTCGATAAGTGTTCCGACTACGGTTGTTGTTCCTATATCAAATGCCATACCCAGGAGCCTGGAGGTGGTGTCTCCCTCCTCGACGCTTACGATGCGGTTGTTCAAGACCACCGCTGTTCCGCGCCAGTTGTTCTTCCTGAGGAAACCGGGAAGAGCGCCAATCCTGGCCGGAGGTATAGCGATTTCCCTGGCAACCACATCCCGGAGCCTGCAGAGGTCCGACCTGGTGTCGTTGTGCGATGGCAGCGGCAGTTGAAAGAATGTTTTCGTGACAGCAGGGGCGAGGCCGGCGCTGGCGCCAGTGTCGTTCGTCAGGATCTTCTGTGAGGTTTCAAACATGGATTCCGCAGGCACATCAATCACGGCATCACTGGTCACGTAGGTGTGGCAGGCAAGCACAAAGCCTTTTTCCGCAGCATGGGCGGGCAGTGCCGTGCCCTCGTCGGATTTGCGGTTGACCGTGCCCGATACGACCTTGAGTCTGCATTTGCCGCACGTACCACGGCCGCCGCAGGGCATCTGGAGAATGATTCCAGCCTCGGCAGCCGCTTCAAGCAGCAGGGTCCCTGGAAGGACGAATACGCGCCTGCCTGACGGTTCGAAAGTAATCCGTATTTCGCGGTGTTCTCGCTCTTTCATGATATCTCAATCGCCGTAAGGGCAGCCGCCCGACGCAGCGCAGCCTCCGCAAGCCTCTGTGCCACAGGCGCCCGAGGCGTGATCGTGCCCTTCAGACACACGGGCGCTGAAGGTGGAGAGCTGCTTTTCGGGCTTGGCTGCTCCGCACTTCTGGCACTTTGATGCCAGATCAGAGGAGTTCCGAGCCAGGTGCTCGAAACGGGCTCCGCATTTGCTGCAGCGATACTCATAGATAGGCATGGATATCTCTCCTCTTGCTTTGCATGGCCACAGAACAGTTGAGCAACCATCGGCGCGTAATGACCCCGAGGGCGGCGGCTGTCTGCTGAACGGTGTCTATTTCTGGTGAATGTAGCACTAGATCGGCTCGAAGACAAGAGACCGTTGGTCGGCGAGAATGGTGTTGAAAAGCCGCGCGCTGAGGGTATTCTTGCGGCGGGTGTTCCTGAGAAGGTCTGCAGTCATGTCCACCTCGGGCACAAGGCTCATGGATGGGTTGCATACGAAGACTGCGCAGGGCGGGAAGAAGCTGGGATTCTGTACGTTCCGAAAGCTGGTGCTGTGAAAGTAGAAGAAATCCGGGATATACTTGCGAAGATACACAAGGTGAAAGTCGCCGTGTGCGGCGACTTCTGCCTTGATGCATATTGGCATCTTGACTCGAATGGTTCGGAGGTGTCCGTAGAGACGGGGCACACTGCCGCGGCCGTGGGTGAAGCCACATACTCGCTGGGCGGAGCAGGCAATGTTGTCGCCAACATTGCTGCTCTTGAACCAGAGAGCATCTCGGCAATAGGAGTGGTGGGCACTGACCCGTTTGGGCGCGAACTCCTGAGGCAGCTGGAGGAGTTGCATGTCGGGACGGGCGGTATTGTCGTGCAGGACTCCTGCTTTTCTACCATGACATACTGCAAGCAGCTTTATGGCACGGAGGAGGTGGCGCGCCTGGATTTCGGTGTGTTTAGCAGGCGGACAGAAGCCACGGACCGGAGCATGTTGAGTTCTCTCAGGGCGGCATTCAGGAGCGCCGATGTCGTTGTGCTCAATCAGCAGGTTGCGGGCAGCATAACCAACGAGTCGTTCATCGAGGGGGTTAATGCGCTGATTGCGGAATTCCCGAAACAGGTGGTCGTGCTCGACTCCAGGCACTACGCGGGAAAGTTCAAGACCCTGCACAGGAAGATGAACCAGCATGAGCTCGCCGCGTTCAGCGGCGTTGACCTGGGGCCGGGCGAGATGCTGAGCCTGGCCGACATCCGCAAGTTCGCGTCGAAGATACTCCGGCAGTCCGGCCGGCCGGTCTTTGTCACGCGCGGCGCCCGCGGAATATTTGCCTGTGACTCCGCGGGGGAACACGGGGCCCCCGGTATACAGGTCTCGGGCCGGCTCGACCCGGTTGGTGCGGGGGACACGGTCCTCAGCGCGGTGGCATGTTGTCTTGGCGCGGGGATCGGTACCGCGGCAACAGCGGACTTCGCAGGCCTTGCGGCTGGGGTGACTGTGCAGAAGATCCTCCAGACCGGTACGGCAGGCGGCGCCGAGATTCTCGCCATGGCTCGCGAGGCTGACTACGTGTATCAGCCCGAGTTGGCAGAGGAACCGATTCTTGCCCGCTACTGCAGGGATTCCGAGATTGAGATTTGCTGCGACCAGTCGATGCTTCCGCGGGGCAGGATCCTGCACGCTGTCTTTGACAATGATGGGACGCTCAGCGTTTTGCGGCACGGGTGGGAAAACGTCATGGAACGAGTCATGATCCGGCTTATTCTGGGAGACAGGCACCGGTCGATTGCCGAGACGCTCCGGGCGAAGGCTGCGGCGATGGTTCGCGAATACATCGGCAGGTCTGCCGGGATCCAGACGATAGCCCAGATGGAGGAACTGGTGTCTATGATCAAGGCCTTCGGCCTGGTTCCTGTCGACAAGATCCGTGATAAAGCGGCGTATCGGGACATCTACTACAGGGCGTTGATGGAGCAGGCCAGGGCGAGGATGGAAAAGCTCAGGAATGGCGAGCTGGCGCCTGAGGATTTCATGATCAAGGGCGCGTTGCGATTCCTGGAGGAGCTGAGGAAGAAGGGTGTTACCCTTTACCTGACGAGCGGCGCCGACAGCCGGGATGTCGTGAGCGAAGCCAAGGCGATGGGCTATTCCGAGCTGTTCAACGGAGGCATCTACGGCACCTCCGATGAGTTATCGATGCATCCCAAGAGGATCATGATCGACAATATCATTCGCGACAACCGTCTCGGCGGCGAGGAACTGGCGTGCTTCGGAGATGGACCAGTGGAGATGCGGGAGTGCCGCAGGTGCGGCGGGGTTGCTGTCGGGCTGGCAACCGACGAGGTTGTCCGGTATGGCCTTAATCTCGAAAAGAGGACCAGGCTGATCAAGGCCGGGGCGCAGATCGTTGTGCCGGATTTTTCGCAGGGCGAGGCGCTGGTTGAGCTTCTATTCTGCAAGTAAGGGGTGCGCTTCTTTCCTCTCTTGATTGGAACCATTTATTCAGGTGTCTGACGGTGCGGGAAAGCGAAAGCCGGGGATGTAGCGATTTTAGTGAGAATGTGCTTGCGTCATGTGGGCCGAATAGCAATACTGCGCGCTTCAAACGGAGAGGGAAAATGGCAAAAGTCTGTGACATATGCGGAAAAGGCGGCCTTGCCGGCAGCATTATCGTTCGACATGGTCTGGCCAAGAAGAAGGGCGGCATCGGTCTTCACGTCACCGGTATCAGCAAGCGGCGGTTTCAGGCGAACTTGCAGAAAATCCGCGTGAATGAGGATGGTCGCACCGTGAGACGCAGGGTCTGCACGTCCTGCATCAAGCGCGACAAGATCCAGAAGGCCTAATATCCTGATCGTGATCCGCTATGCGGATCACGGCAGGAGTTTGGCAATCTCTTTTCTAACCTCGTCAAGTTTTACCAACTTGAGCATGTATACCATCTCTGGTCTAGATACGCGCAATTTCCTGGCGTAGGGCGGGATCCATTTACGAAAGAGCAGGGGTGCGGCGTCATCCCCGTACAGGGCTGCCATTCTTTCCAGGTGTCTTGACATGAGTGCGAGCCTGTCTTGACGCGAAGGTGCTGGTTGTTGGGGTATTGCACCGAGCGCGGCGGCACAATCGCGTACCAACCACGGATCCTTCAAGGCGGCACGGCCCAGCATCACACCGGAACACCCGGTGTCTTTCATCATTGCCACGGCGTCATCCGGACATGTTATGTCGCCGTTGCCGATCACCGGTATCCGCCGGACTGACTCGACTGCCGATCTGATTGCCGACCAGTCAGAATGGCCGGTGAACATCTGGCTGCAGGTGCGCGCATGCACTGTTACGGCAGCCACGCCAGCATCCTCCAAGGCGCGTACAAACTCCGGCGTGGACGACTCAACCTGCTCGGGCAGGAGCCGGATCTTGACCGTCACTGGAATCTTCACTGCGTCCACGATCGTCCGTGCAAGCCCTGTTGCGCTGGCGGGATCTCTCAACAGACCGGCGCCGGCGCCGCGCTTCGCAATCTTTCGCTGTGGACAGCCCATGTTTATGTCGATCATTGCCGCGCCACGGTCGCAGAGCCACCTTGCCCCGTCGGCAAGGATGTGTGGTTCGTGCCCGTAGATCTGGTATGAAAGGGGTCTATCATCCGGCGCTGTGGCAAGAAGATGCCCGATCTTCTTGGCCTTGCCGATCAGGAAGCTCCGTGGATTCACCATTTCGCTGAATGCAAGACCAAGACCACCCAGTGTGCGCACTTCGTGACGGAAAGGCAGGTCAGTATACCCGGCCATTGGCGCGAGCATCACGGGACTGTCCAGTTCGACTCCTCCGACTGTGAGTGTTCGTTTCATGGTGGGCGAGGATACATGATTCCCATCACTCCGTCACGTGATTCATGTTCTAATGATTCAGCCATCGAATAGCGGCTTCCCGTGCGTGCTCACACTGGAGTTGAATAGCGAATGTAAGCCCATCTGCCGGAATATGAGCCACACACTACAGCATGTGGGGTAGGATGTTACGTCTCAGCAACGGCACGCCGGTAGCCTGTCGATATCCCCAGCAAAATATAAAGATAAATCAAAATAGGACTTGATATCAGTTGATACATGGCTAGTATATGGTTCAGAAACTGATACGGGGGTCTGTTGAGATGGAAGATGGGCAGACAATATATGAAGTCCTGAGAGATGCCAGGTGCGCCAAGGGGATGACGCAATCGCGTCTTGCCGAGCTTGTGGGCTGTCGTCAATCGGCGATCAGCATGTTTGAAGGCGGGCGGGCTGATGTGCTGTCCCAGAAGACGCTCGCGGCTATTGCCGAGCATCTTGGTTTGGACCCCAAGCTATTGTCCGCCAGAGACCAGCGCAGCATCACAGCGCGGTCGCTGGCCGTCAAGTACTGTCCGGTGGCAGGGTGCCCCTCGAACATACCATATGTTGTCCGTGGCAAACTGGCGTTTGTTCCGACTATGGTCGAGGCCCCGGCGTCAGAAGCGACGCGCTGTGCCCTCTGCGGGGACGTGCTCGAGAACCGGTGTCCCAATGCTGAATGCCGGGCTGATCTGGAACCTGGTGCGTTCTGCAGGCAGTGCGGTACCGCGTTTGTGACGGGTGTCGATGACCATTCCGATGCCGTGGCATGGAGCGCGGAGGCGCGTGCTGCAATTTCAGAGTTGAGGCGCATGAGTGAGACAGAGCGTTTTGCCCGTCGCCGACAAGGTGCTGCGTCCCGCGAAGCAGATAGAGTTTAGCGTTCACTAAACGGAGAGCAAATATGTGGAAAGAAATCGACAACTCCGCCGATGAGTTTTGCGATCAGCTGTCGTCCGCCCGGAACTTCGCCGGTGCGGTGATCGGCGATAACTGGGTGGCGACATTCATGGTTCATCTCGACCTTCTTGGGCCGGTCTACACCATGCGATGGCGCAGGGAGATGATAGTTGTACCAAAGGGCGTCTTGCCTTCCCTCAGGGACGTAAAAGACACGCTTGGAAAGTGTTGGGCTGCCATGGGCAACCACGTAAAAGTCGAGTACAGCAAGTTCTTCCTGTGCATACCAGGGTGGATCTGCCGGAGTGTCAACAGTACAGCTGAAATCGAGACAAATGGAAAATGGTCGGACCGCAGCCGTGATCGTGTCAGGGTTGACGAACGACATGTACGTGCCCTGAGAAAGAAGATCACGAAGGAAAACCTGCCGCCCGATTCCGTGGTAGTGGATTTTGTGCCGGGATCGTTCACTCTGGACGATGGGAGGCGGATGATGGACCCGACAGGGGCTGCGTCCCGCAGCCTCGTCCTCGATGCACACCTTGTGGTGGCCGATGGGTTTTGGGTCAATGAGGTTATCGGGTCACTTGGAGACATTGGCGTGAGGGTTGATGCTGTAACTTCTGTCTTCTCTGCGACGGAGGATCTGCTCACTGACGAGGAGAAGCTCAATGATACGCTTGTCATCAACGTTGGTGCCAGGCACACATGCCTTTCCTTCTTCAACGAGGGCTACCTTTCCGCAACCAAGATACTGAAGGGCGGGTCTGATGACGTCATCTGCAAGGTTGCAGGCAACCTGAATATGCCAGTTGCTGAGGTCAATGCGTCAATAGCCCAGCTGAAACTGCTGCTGTTCAGCGGTGATGGGGAACCTGACGGCTGCGGTGAGTTTCCGCTGTTCGTATGGCGAACACAGTTACCAGTCATCCGGGATCTCGATCACGCAGCTGTTCCGTTCGCCGACAGTCTTCTTAGCGGCATATGGCGTGAGGTTGAACGGCTGCGCGATGAGCGTGGCGTGAACTTGCGGAATGCGATTGTCACGGGTGATGATCCATTGGTTGTGCGCGCGGTTCTCTCGCTTATGCGGGACAAGACGCCTCTCCGGAGCCGCCGTGGGGTAGTCGAGAATGTGCACAAGAGCGAGGAGTATGACTCGCCAGGCTACTCGCAAATGGTGTCGATGGTGAGACAGCACGGCGGAGTGATGGAGCCGCGTGGCGAGAACGGCGAACATGGCGCAAATGCCCTGGTCAGCCATCGAGAGTCCATGGCTGGTTCGATCATACGTGACGGATGGACAGCGGTTAGATCCTATTTCGCGAGGATGAACAAGCGGGAACATCAGCGGCGACGCAAGGCAGTCTTGCGGCCATCGCTTTCGTCTTCCGGTGAGCTCATTCAGACGTTTGATGGGTCGAGATACGTCTCTGGAGTTCGGGGGGCGTAGCGGCCCTGCGTTGAAGGCCTCGAATCGAACGGCGATGCTGGGCTGCGGGAGCGTTCCGTGGCGAGCATCGTCGGGCGACTACTCCAGATCGGTTGCAGGCGAAAGCTCTGCAGGGATATCCGTTGCCTGATCAGCCGGAGGAATCCCTGAAGGTTCAGTTTCACCCGGCTGAGGTGACTCCTGCTGTGCTTGTTCCAAATCCTCTGCCTGGGTCGTGCCCGAATCAGGCAAAGTCTCTCCTGCGTCCGTCGCTTTCGTCATTGCTGAGGACCGGGGATCTTCAACTGCAGCGTCAACCTGCTCCGAAGCGACCGATGTGCCGTCATTACCCTCGTCGGGAACGTTTGTATCCGCTGAGGGTGTGGGTTCGGCCGGCGCGCCAGATGTCCCGGACGGCTGTTGGTCGGGTGTTGCCGGTGTTTCGGATATCGGGACCATGGGTGCTGTGTCAGACGGTACATCGTCTGAGTTTCGAGATGGCGGCATCGACGCTGGTCGATTTGGCCCCCAAAGGAAGGAAAGGTCGCGGCCGACCTTCGTGGAGAGATTCATGTAGGCCTGTCGATACTCGTATTCAAGCTTCTGAGTAGTGCGATCAACTTCCACCAGGGCCGTCTCGATCTTGGAGCGATCGTCGGGACGAAGGGTTCCCTGTTGCTCCGCTGTTGCAAGAATGGTTTCAAGCATGGTGCGGTCAGGGCCTGATGTGCTGCGGTAGCGGGAAAGATTGTCGGCCGCGTTCTGCAGGTTTCGTACGGCATCGCGGACGTCGGCAACAACGCGTTTCAGGGCGGCCGAGAGGGCATTTGACTTGCGAATGCACTCGGCGCTCTCGGCAGCAGTCGGGTTTGTCATCCAGGAGAAGAGGGGCAGGGTTATGCCTGCGTCAACCCGCCATTGATGCCCCTCGTCCTCTTCCCACTGCGTTTCCGGGCTGAGAAAAGCCCCCGAAACGCCGTCATCCGAGGTCCATTGGACATAGGGGTCAACTTCTGCCTTGCCTATCGACCTGCCGACACTTGCCTGGATGAACGTGATCCATGGCGCAGACTCAGACTTTGCACGGCGCAAGCTGGCTTCGGCGGCGCGAAGGTCCAGGATACGGGCTGATATGTCGACACGGTTCCTTACTGCGATGCTCTCAAGGAAGGATGAGTCGGCAGTGCGCGGGTCGGCAAGGGGGAAGGGATTCTTCTCATCGCTGAGTGACATGTCGGCTGCGCCAACTCCTGTTAGGGTCGCCAGCTCCTGTAGTGCGGCGGCATAGTCCCGCTCCGCAACCGAACGGTCACTGATGAGCGCGAGATGGTTCTTTGATGCAGTGATTGAGTCCAGAAGAGTTGCCGTGCCCTGACCGACGCGTTGGTTCACAAGGCTGATCGTGTTGCTCCCGAGGGCAATCAACCTGTCGATGAGGCGGATATCCTCCTGCAGGTGCTGAGCCCTGGCGTAAGTCTCTCGCACGGCCATTGAGACGTCCCATTCGAGAGCCGAAACATTCGCATGGGCGGCGAGCACGGCGGCATCAGCCTCCCGGATCTGCGCGCGCATCAGCCACGGGTTTGGCGGAAAGAAACGCAAAGTCGCCTGGTAGTCCCGTCGATCCTCAGTTGTGATCCGCTCGTTGCTTGCCCTTCCAGAGGGGAAGTCCGTTACTGGTACGCCGAAGAAGTCATTTGTTACCCACGGGGCATTCGTCAGTGGCATTGTCACGTGACGGTTCTGTTGCTCGCTGGCGCTGCCGTACGAAAGGCGGAGCTCGGGATCACGAATCTGCACAGCACCGGTCTGGAGCGTCTGTGCGACGCGGAGTTCTTCCCTCAGCACGCGCAGATCGGGATTGTGCTGCATGGCGAGAGCGACGGCGGACTCCGATGTCAGCGGGCCATCGGCGCGAGGTATATCCTCGTTCCTGTAGCTGCGGAGAACCTCCTGCGCCACGTTGATTCTCGGCTTATCAGGTGAAGAGCAGCCCGAAGAAATAAGGAGGATCAACAGGCATGCTTCAACTGCCAATCCCAAATTGAAGAGTCGGCGAATGGCTTTGAACTGTGACATCACGTCCCTCAATTCGCGCTCTTGGCTTGAGCGGAGGACTCTGAGAACAATGACCGCAGCGGGAGGATGAGTTCGCGGATGGCGCGAAGCCACGGACTCGATCGCGAGGCCAACTGAATGTCAACCGTTTCTCCCGGGATCAGGTCCCCGGTGCGGGTTGTGGTCAGGTAGATGCGGCGGCCGCGAAGCGACTGCCCGGAGGGGCCTGTAATTGTTGTGGGTTCAATCCGCGGGGCCATGGTTGTGACTACTGCGGGGATTGGTTCCATGCTGGTTCCGCTGCGGCGATAGATGGACGCCGTCATCCCAAGTTCCGGTTCCTTGGCGAATACTTCCGGCAGAAAGCCGATGACGCGGTCACTTGCGACGAGAACAGTTGCGATCGGCGTTCCGCGGGCGATGACATTGCCGGGCCGCTCGTAAAGATGTGCAATGGTGCCATTGTACGAAGACCTGAGTGTGTACTGCTCAAGACGTTGCCGGAGCAGGGCCACCTGCTGGATTGGTGAGCCGGCATTTGTGTGTGTCCTCTCTATCAGGGCCTCAGTGATTTCCGTCTCTGAGTCAATCGAGAGCCATTTCTTGACACTTGTGATCCCAGCTCTTGCGTCGGATATGCGCTTCTCTATTGCGATGATTGTATCAGGGTAAAGGCGGACAGCCTCCCGTAGGGATGCCTCCTGGGTCACCAGGCGGCTGATGATGGTGCTGTCGACAGTCAGCACTTTGTCGTCGATGAGCTTTCGAAGCCTCTTCAATTCGGCTGTTGTAGCCTTGAGCTCGCCTTCCTTTTCGCCACGGGCCACAGTTTCCGATTGCAGCTGGGATTCGGCATCGGATACTGCCCTCTGGTATGAGTTGTACAGGGAGAGAATCCGGTCGGTTGCCGTGGCGGTGTTTTCGATTGCAAGCGCCTCGTTGACTGCAATCTCGGCCGTAATAAGGGAAGAGACCATCTGTGCAATGATCTGTCCGTTGGTTACGGTATCGCCAACCTTGACGGCAAGGCTCTGGATCTTGGAGTCCTCTACCGGTGATATCGGAAGATCTATCGCCTCGACGTGTCCGACGAATGCTGCCATGTCGACGCCCACTGCGTAGAAGTAGAAGGCAAGAATGACGGCTGAGATCCAGACCAGGAATGGCCATTTGGTCTTGATGCGACTCCACCAGATTTTCGGGTGTCGCGGCAGCTTTACGGGTGCGGCGTTTTCTTTCATCTCAGAGTTCGACCGTTGACTTATACATCAGCAAGCTTGGTTCACTGACGCCTTCCAGTTTCTTGAGGCCGTTGAGCAGGTCTCCCTGACCGGAAGGGTCGATCAGCCTTACGTGGTAGGAGTATTCAAGCAACTCCCCCTGCGCGGCCTCGCGCATTGCAATGAGCTCAAATGATGAGCAACAGCGCCGCATGACGGCCGCGATATCCTCGTCCTTTTCAGTCCGGCCGGCCACCATGAACCGCAACAGGCCTTCAAACTCCCGGCGTGACGCGAATGGCGACCAATGCAGGTAGATGGCGGCGGCGCAAAAGAAGATGGTTCCGACTATGGCAACCGGGAACATCGCTGATCCGGTTGCTATGCCAATAGCAAGGCTGGCGAACATGAAGATCATGTCCCGCGGGTCACGGATGTTGGTCCTGAACCTGACGATCGCAAGGGTGCCGAGGATACCAAGCCCTCGTGCAAGGTTGTTCCCGATGGCCATTATCAGCACGCAAGAGACAATTCCGCCAAGGATGAGGGTGTGTACATAGGATCGCGAGTACGAGAGTCCCTGATACGTCCACCTGTAGACAGACGCGATGGTGGAGCAGAGGACAAATGTGAGAAGGCAGGCGAAAAGGATCTGCGGTACGCCGAGGACCCGTGTCGGTCCGAACGCATTGAGCATTTCATCCATGACCGGCATCGCGATCCCTCCTAGACAACGAACAATTCGGAAGCATATTCCGGCGCCGCGGTGGTTCCGCGGAATACCGACTCAATCCAAATTGCCGAAGAATACTTACAGTTGCCTACCCTTGCAAGGTTGAACTTCTCAACCAGTTCCACAAGCCATTCCGGAACATTGCTCATGGCCTTCAGCTCCAGAACAACGCCGGAGAAGAGGAAACCCTTGTCCTGGGCCATCGAGGAATCCATCCTTCGCCAGCGTTTGCCTTCTCCCCAGTCGGTCCATGACTCTGCAGGCATACAGAGAAGGTTACGGTCGAACGTCACCCTTGCGTAGTCGTCGACATGGCTGACGTATGACTCACGCGTGTACCTTACGAGGACTTTTGGCGATGCGCCTATCTGCCGGACAAGCCTGACAAACTCCAGGAACGCATACTCCTCCTTGGTGGAGCGGAACTCAACATCGAGTATTCGCCTCGCATCGAGAATGAGTTCTCTGCACCACTTGTCCCGCGGTATCCTGGCACGGCTCTTGACTACAACACCCTTAATCTTTCTCTTCAACTCAACAAAAACCGGCGACTTCGCGTCTGTGCCGTAGGTTCGCGCCCTGAGCTTGAAGCGGGCAACAGACTCATCTTCCTTTGCGTGGTGCAGGCTGAGTGAGGGTGTGTCCAGTTGCATCGTGGTGATGAGGTATTCGGGCGGGTCACCAGTGCCGTTGGGGTCAGGGTCACAGAATGGACGTATGAACTCGCGGATCTGCGGGATTAACGAGATGGGTATGATATACTTTCCCTCGTGGCGCTCCACCCAGATGCTTTCGCTCAGGAGTCTTGTGTCAGTGGTCGTGGATGCTGCCATTTTGTGTTCGTCACTCCACACAGCAAAGAGATGCTGATAGCCAAGATGAATTCGCCGGCAGAATACCAATGAATTCAGGTGTTGCCAAGTCCCATTACCTTACGTATTTTGCGCAGATGAACTACATCAGCACGCGTGGCGGGGCGCCTTCCGCCAGTTTCAGTAGTGTTGTCCTCGATGGCATGGCCCCGGATGGCGGGCTCTATCTGCCCGGTGAGATTCCGGACGTGACCGGTCGGCTTCCGTTATGGCGGAGTCTCGGCTACCGCGAACTCGCCGCCGAGGTAGTGGGCCTGTTTGCTGATCTGCCGCAAGCTGAGGTCAGGGAGCTTGTCGACCGGAGCTACGATGCGTTCGCTGATGATGAGGTTGTCCGGATTGTTCCTGTGGGCGGCATGCATATCCTGGAGCTGTTCCACGGTCCAACATTGTCGTTCAAGGATGTTGCCCTGCAGTTCCTTGGTAACCTGTTTGATACTCTCCTGGAGCGCAGCGGAGGTGAACTCAACATTCTTGCTGCAACAAGCGGCGACACCGGTTCTGCCGCAATTCATGCGGTTCGCGGCAAGAAGCGCCTGCGGATCTTCGTCATGCATCCGAAGGGCAGGATAAGCCCGTCGCAGGAACTGCAGATGACCAGTGTCCTTGACGAAAACGTCTTCAATCTCGCCATTGATGGCACATTCGACGACTGCCAGGGCATCATGAAGTCGTTGTTTTCCGACGTGGAGTTCAAGACGAGGTACTCACTTGGCGCAGTGAATTCGGTGAACTGGGCGCGCATCCTTGCGCAGGTGGTCTACTACTTCTACGCGGCGTTCCGCGTAATGGAACGTACGGGGGCGGGAAGGGTCAGAGTTTCTGTTCCCACCGGAAATTTCGGTGACATTTTTGCCGGCTATCTGGCATGTCGTATGGGATTGCCATCTGACATGCTGGTCCTGGCCACGAATGAGAATGACATACTTGCCCGGTTCTTCGAGTCTGGAACGTACAGCGCGGGCAAGGTCCGTGAAACAGTAAGTCCGTCGATGGATATCCAGGTTGCCAGCAATTTTGAGCGGTACCTGTTCTATAGGCTTGGCTGTGATGGAAAGCGCGTTGAGACGCTCATGAAGGAGTTCGCGTCAAATGGTAGATTCACACTGCAGCCTGCTAACGCGGAATTTGGCCGCGGACTCATCGTGGCGGGATCAGGGGATACGGCATCTACCTTGTTGACTATCAGGGAGACGTACGAACGCGCCGGATATCTGCTCGACCCGCATACGGCGGTTGGTGCGCATGTCGCGGCTCGCTACATGGCACCAGAGGCACCGATGATTGTCCTCGCGACGGCGCATCCGGCGAAGTTCGGGGCCACGATCACCGATGCTATCGGCAAAAATATTGCGCATCATCCAGTCATCGACCGCTTGACAGGGCAGCCGACACGGTGCAGATTACTGCCCGCAAAGATTAGTGACGTCAGATCATTCCTCATGGCGACTCTGGATAGGAAAATATGAGCAACGACCCGAGCGGAAAACCAAAGACGGTGATGTTCAGGCTGAAGACCCCGGTAGGTGCATCATCCTCGGAACCATCGTCGCCCCCTGCAGCGGTGCAGGCTCCGCCTGCCACACCGCAGCCTCCTGTAGCGGTTCAGGTTGAGCCTATCCCGCCACCAGTCGCCGGTACTTCGCAGCCGCCAGCTTCCACGGTGGTGACAACGCCGGCAGTCTCACCTTCAGTGCAGGTTGGCGACCAGCCTGAGAAACCTGTGGCAGAGGCACCCGTTGCTGAGCCGACGATGGTTCTGCCCGCAGCCGCGCCAGCGTCTCCATCTGCTGGGGAGCCGACCCAGCCGGCAGCTCAAGCGGCCGGTGGCGAAGCTGGCAAACACGCGTCGGATCGGCCGCATTCAAGGAAGTTTACCCTGAAGAAGTCGCCCACATCATCCCCGGCAGAGAAAGCTGGTGTCACGGGGAAGAGTCCGGCGGCTGTGACGCCTCAGGCTGCTGTCGGCCAGCAGAGCGTCCCTGCCACGCAGCCGTCCGGAGCGCATGAAGTGCAGAATCCTGCGCCTTCGACCGTGCCGTCGATCAAGAAGTCATACGTGAAGATGATCGTTTCCCTTTCGGCATGGGGTATTGCCTTCTGCGCTTTGACGTTTGTGGTATTCTGGCTCACCGTCAGGGGGCAGACGGCCGGACAGTTTGGTGGCGTGGTTGGGCGTGTGGAGATACAAACGAAGAACTTCGTCCGGATGGCAGGGCACCTTTCCAGGGTTATCTCGGGTGATACGATTCATTCGACGAGTCAACTCAGTTCGGGCAGCGTCTATTTCAACGCAGTTGACTACATGCAGATCTACGGTGAATCCGCTGCGACGATAAGGGTCACAAAGAAGACAGAGACCAAGCCGGAGGGCAGGGTGGTGGAGGTAGTGAACGGGACAGTCGATTTTGACGTGACTGCTCCGTATCCTGGCAGGATTATTTCCGTTGCTACGAGCAATGCTATTGTTTCGTTCAATATCGGCAAGTTCCTCATGACCTACTCAAACAACGTAACCAGGCTTGCTGTCAGGGAAGGGACTGTCACGATCGGGCAGCGGGGCGGGGAGAAGAAGGCCATTGAGGTGCAAGCAGGTTTCGAAGTTGCCGTAGCGGAGGGCATACCTTTTGCCAGAAAGTCGATAAGCGGTGACACAATGGTAAAGGAGCTCTTCCTGATTCTGGCGGTGGAAGGCATTGATGTGGATGGGGTCGATTCGCCGTTGAAGAGCGAGATTCAGCTTGATCGCAACAAGATCACGGGCCTGCTTGGTGTCAGGGCAACCACGGAGCCGGAGGAAGTCGGCAGCGTGAAGTTCGAGATGCAGGGATGCGCGCCAGTGGTGGTCAATAGTCCAGGGCCGTACGTCTTCAAGGGAAAGCCAAACCCGGCACAGGGCGATGGCTGGAAGCCGGAGAGGGGGCAGTATACCCTCAATGTTACCGTCTACTCAAAGAAGGACGGAAAAGGGAAGCCCAGTGTCCCCAAGAGCGTCCTTTTCAAAATCAAGGGGGCGGCGGACTACTAGTCTGCCGGACACATGCTACATCTGAACAAATCTGCGTCTTTCGGAGGGCCGGCCGGGCCAGTGCTTCTGGTCATCATGGA
>JBAXKQ010000052.1:0-17836 GCA_037135275.1 bacterium | reverse complement strand
AGCAGGATTTTGCCGTGACCATGCAGGCGTTGGGGTGGCGCAACCATTTCACACGCTTCCTGCCGCTGCAGGATGACATCGCCTCGGTGGCCTACTGGTACCAGGCGGAGCCGCACGCGGCGTTTCCAAAACTGCCGGATCGCGATCAGTTGGAAATCATCTGAGAATAATCGAGAAGGAGATATGACCATGAATGGATTCAACGGGCTCGGACTCAACCTCGGAAACCTCTCGTGTGTTTCGAATGCGGAATCCCGCTCCTGCTCGGCGGAGAATCCGACCGGCGCCAAGGGGCAAGGCGGACGCCATGTGGATCCTAACCATGGTCCGTCAAGGGATCTAGGCACCGGATGGAAGGTGCGACCCTGCGTGGGTATCAAGCCGGGGGAAACACTGGTGCTGGCCGACGTGGAAGGGCCGGGCGCGATCCAGCAGATCTGGATGACGCCTGCCGGCAGTTACCGCTCGAATATCCTGCGCTTCTACTGGGACGGTGAGCCGACGCCATCGGTCGAGGTGCCAGTGGGCGACTTCTTTGCCAGCGCCTACACCAACTTCAACACGTTCGCTCCGATCAACTCGCTCCCCGTGTGCGTGAACCCCGGCAACGCGTTCAACTGCTACTGGGAAATGCCGTTCCGCAAGCACTGCAAGATCACGATGGAGAACATCGGGCTCGATGACATGCGCCTGTACTACCAGATCAACTACACGCTGACCGATGTGCCAGCCGACAAGGCGTATTTCCATGCCCAGTTCCGGCGCAGCAATCCATTGCCATACAGGCAGGTTCATACCCTCCTGGACGGTGTGCAGGGTCAGGGGCAGTACGTCGGGACATACATGGCGTGGCAGGTGAACAACAACGGCTGGTGGGGCGAGGGCGAGGTCAAGTTCTACATGGATGGTGATCTGCCGGGCGGCGTGGCGGGCCGGAATATCAAGGAGCACGGGGGCGAGTGCTACCCGACCATCTGTGGCACCGGCACCGAGGACTACTTCTGCGGGTCTTACAACTTTGAGAACAAGGCGACCCACCAGTATCAGGAATTCACCACAGCGTACGCGGGAATGCCTCACGTGGTCAGGCCTGACGGCGTCTACAATGCCAATACGAGGTTCAGCCTTTATCGCTGGCACGTCATGGATCCGGTCCGGTTTAAGAAGGATTTTGCCGCGACCATGCAGGCGCTGGGCTGGCGCGCTGGCGGCCGCTATCTGCCTGCGCAGGATGACATCGCATCGACTGCGTTCTGGTACCAGAACGAGCCGCATGCCGCGTTCCCAAAACTGCCGGACCGTGACCAGCTCGAAATCATCTGAAGTGTGCGGCAGGCGCATCGACCCGGGCTGCTCGCAATATCTGGCGAAGACATCTTCAACAAGCGCCTGCGGGCCGGGGCCCGCCCGAGGCGGAGAGACTTGCTGCCGGATCAGACGCGCAAGTCACCGATGCAGAGGTGGGGGGCTGCCCCCCACCGGCACTCTCTCCACGCCTGTGGTTTACCTGTGTTGCACCAGGGCCATACCGGAAGCATCACCTTGGTCATACACCCTGAGTATGTTGTTCCCGGTACCTGTTCCAGCCTTGTAGAAGGCCGTCAATCCATCGGTTGCTATTATGGTGCCGAGCGAGGAATCGCTTATCGTCCACTCGAGGGGCAGATTGAGAACAACATTTGAGTCAGCCGCACAGGCGGTGAACACCTTGGTCTCCTTTGCCGCAACTGATGTGGACGCTGGTGTGATGGTGATCACGGTGTCCGGTGTATCCACCGCCCCGCATCCGGATGCGAAGACCCCTATCATGATGGCTGCCGACGCCAACCCGGCGCTTGCTGCAATCGCCGCAGTGCCCCAATTCATCGTCTTCATGCTGTGCCTCCCGTCTTGTTTCTGATTCTGACGTTTGTCCACCCTGAACATCCGACTACAAGAGTTCCCTCCAGATTATGTCTATCAGCCTCGTCTCGGGCGGAATGCCCGGCGGGAAAGTCGTGGGAAGCTGTGACGCGTCATAGGTGAGGCGAGGTGCCTTGAAGATCGTGAATCCCTGCCCTGCCACGGCGCAGCCGACCACAGTCGCATCCTTTTTCATCGTTATCGAACCGGAGGCGAACATCAGGCCGCTGATGGAGAGGTTCTTGCTTGCCGAGATGTCGCCAGGAGTGATGAGGATGCAGTTGCCGATGGATACATCGGCAGATTTTGCGATATTGAAGCCCGTGGCTGCGTAGAGCAGGGCGTTGGATCCGCCCTGCAGGTTCTTGGCGATCGAGAACGTGCCTCCGGATATGACCTGCACATTGTGCCCGATTGACAATTCCTTGCCGATGGATGCGTCTTCGCTGATGACCAGTGTTCCGGGCCCTGTCAAGTCGCCGACGGCCTCGTTGCCCCTGACGTAGAGGGTTGCGCCGCCAAGGTTCAGCGGATAAGTAAGCGAAGCGCCGCCGTTTGTTCTGGCGTACGCAATGAGAGCGTCATAGTAGGATGTATCCAGCTCCGGCATGGCCGGCGGGGGATTGCCCGGATCCGTACGTTCGTGTCCGCTCACTGTGCCGGTGGCATATACTGTTCCTGTTACGGTCGCATCCGCAAAGGTGATATCCCCATTCTGGAAGACGTCGCCGTTGATCACGGCTTCCTTCCTGATCGTCATGTCTCCGGATCCTCCGAACAGGATGTAGTCAAAGGCCAGCGGAAGCGTTTCGCGGACCTCAATCACCTGCTGGACGGTCCGCGTCAATGTCTGCGCCGTTCCGGCCGACGTCACAGTGTAGGTTCCGTCGGGATTGATTTCAGTGGCTGCGGAGTAGTTCAGTCCGCCGCCAGTGAGGGTCCACGGTGATGCACGGAACGCGGAGCTGACGAGGAGCATTGCGCGTGCATGGTGCAGACCCGCCTCGGCAACCCAGAACGCCCTGGTGGTGCCGACAGCGCGAGCTGTCTCCACGCCGTCCCTGCCGCTGAGTTCCAGCAGTTGGAAGCCGAGGATGCTGAAGATCAACAGGACGATGAGAACGACGCCCAGCACCGCCCCGCGATCCTGTCGCCTGTCCCCGGTCCCGTACCTGCATTTCCGGTAGGTGCTCATGTGTGTCCCTGTCTGGCTGACTTGGCAATACGCGGCCGGACTAGTTCCGGAACGCTATGTTGCCGCTTACTTTCATTTTCTCCATGCCTTGTTCCAGGTTCAGATACAGTGTTACGCCCCGGGTGGTATTCGAATGCGTGAAGCCAGCCGGGCTCAGGCGGCCTTGTACCAGCACAAAAGGGGTGCCGCCGCTGTTTACGGCCGGATTGAACACAAGATTGCTGCCCTGCTGGTAGAACGAGCAGAGGATTCCGGTACCCTGGTTGGAGACGACGATACTACTTGGTTGTGACAGGTCTACCCCTTCGGCCGAGGCCTGCCGGAGGCTCCTGGCCAGGGTCTCCATGGCCAGCGTGGCATCGCGATGGAGGTCCACAGCCAGGCTGTTTCTGCCCCAGGTCAGATATCCGTAGAACAGCATGGCGCCAAGGGTGACAGCCAGCACAGCCGCTGCCGCCGCCCCGACAATGAGCTCAACAAGCGTATGACCGCCTGTATCTTTCAGGTTTGCCATGGCGTTGTACCCTCTTTTGCTCTCATCGTGCATAGATCGACTCCAGGATGATGCGGTCAGCTATGTTCGGGCGGTACGCAACCTTCACCACCATTGCGATGCAATCGTAGGATGCCGGTCCGCCGTCAATGTCAACGAAACGGACAGTTGTGGTAATGGGCAGTATGGAGCCGTTGATGTTGACGGTTTCGCCTGGATCCGTGGTTGAAGCCACCCAGGTGCCTGCCGTCCTTCTCAGGTAGCGGAGGCTGTAGTCGAGGGGCAGAAGGCCGGTCATCGCGGTGTAGGACGTGGTGCGCATCTCTTCCATGCGAGCATTCCCG
The DNA here is from genome assembly GCA_037135275.1 of bacterium. Lineage (GTDB taxonomy): Bacteria > Verrucomicrobiota > Kiritimatiellia > SPBP01 > SPBP01 > JBAXKQ01. Next base: position 13,902 of record JBAXKQ010000052.1, on the reverse strand, counting down.
GCCTCAAGAGCCGTCCGCTTGTTGCGCTGCACGGCAAGATTTGAGCGCGAGAGATGGAGGTAGGCGGCGGATCCGACCGCCATGACTGCCAGGATGACAACGGCTATGAGCACCTCCACGAGTGTCGCGCCATCCCTGCCGCCGTGGAGTCGTGGATGCTTCGCTTTCATGGCTCCTGATTCTCCTTGTAGAGCCGAACTGTCGTCTTGTGCCCGTGCTTATCGGCGAATGTGACAGTGTCCTCGCCAATCTCCACGACTGTTAAGCCCCTGATCTCCTCGCCCAGCCCGGCGGTACCAGCACTGGTCAGCACGAGCGGGCTGCTCCTGTTGCCGGCAATCCCTGTCAGCCTGAACTCGATTACGTTGTCCCCCCAGCCACCCTGCTGTGAAGAGGTTGCGAACTTTCTGCGCGGCGCGAGCGTGGCTGTTTCCGGAGCGACACGCTTTGCCGTGAGAACCTGGTTGATGGCGGCCGCGGCAGTTTCAATACGCTGCCCGGCCTGTTTATACCTTTCGATTGAGAGTTTTCCGTGGGCGGTGCTGTCGCGGCAGCCGGGGCATAGGCAGCAGGCTGCGGTCGCTGTCAGCATGGAATAGGTGATCCATGCAGCAGCGCCCTGCCTGCTGTGTGGTGTTCCGCATTTGTTGTCGGGCGATAGCACTGTCATTCCTCCACCGCCGGTGCCTTGTAGCACCTCATGACTACCTCACAGCCATACACTGGTTCCGGCAGGCGTGTCACAGTACGAATATGAACACTGTCGAGCCTGCACAGGCATTCGGGGCGCTGCAGTTCATCCAGCATTACCGCTATGCCCTGCAGCGACCCTTCGCACTGCATGGTTGCGATTGTGGCCGGCAGTTCCGGAGGCCGACCGCCTGCGGCTTTGCCTGGCACTGGCCCTTCCTGATCAGGCATCAACGAACGGACTACGACGCCGTGCTGCTGCGCCATGACCTGGATTCTCAGGCTGAGGTCCGCGCTGCCATCGCCGTCCCTGCCTCTGACCGGAACCAGTCTCGTAATTGTTGCGACCGCAAGACGGGTCTTCGCATTCATTTCCGGCATATAGTCGAGGATTGCTCCGCCTCTGTCGCAGGTCCTGTTGATGTGACGGGCGTAGAGACGGCCTGGCAGATAGACTGCGGCCAGGATCGCGACCGGTCCGGCGATCGCAACCCAGAATCCCATTCTACCCAGCCTCAGTATTCCAAGGTCCATGCTACGCTCCGTTCTGCCTGAGTCGCCCGGTGAACCGCCACGCGGAAAACTTGCGGCCGTTCATGTGTGTATTCTGCTTTCCGGTCGATGCCAGATTCGGCACCTCCGCCATCAGCGCCGGAAGCCGGTTCCATTCCGACACGAGGCCGGGCGGGTTAATCCCGGCTGTCGTTCCGTCCTCGGGGACCCATATTTCAAAACTGATTTCCGACTTGTCCGTGTTCAAATCCAGGCTCGTGATCGCCATGTCTCCGGATAGGGGGGAGGCCAGCCCGGAGAGGATTATGGCGATCCGTGGCTGATTCTGCCTGATGACGCCGGCAAGGGATTCCAGTTTATCAGCATAGTGTGCAATCCTGATTCCGGCCCCGGCGGCGTATTCCTCGATATTCTCATTGCCGGGATACAACAGCAGTGCTTTCCTTTCGCGGAGTGTGAGCTGTAGGCGACGGTCAAAGGCCCTGATCAGGCTGGTGGTGACTGAGCCGGCCATGATTGTCAGCAGCAGGCCCGAGAACGCCAGGTAGAGCAGTAGCCCGCGGTACCACGCCCTTCTCTTCCGGACGGGGATTATCCTTCCTCGCCCAAGATTGATCTGGAACACGGCCATCAATCCCTCCTCAATGCCAGGCCAAGGCTGGTAGCCAGCAGCGGCCCGATATCCGGGTTGGCTGCGAGCCGGCGGGCCAGGCCGGCAGGTCGTACTGTCATCTTCTGCAACGGGTTCCATATCTCCACGGGCAAACCGGCGCCCTTTTGAAGGGCGGCCTGCAATTGTGAGGGTATGGGCAGTTTCCCGGCTATCACGATCCTGGTTACCGGGCTGCGGCGAAGCTTGTACTGGTGGAATCTGAGGACGTTGTTGATGCTGTCGCACAGGTAGGCAATTGAATCTTCCGGTCTGGTTGCGTTGAAGACTATCGCGTGAGGGTAGATCCAGTCGGCGTCGCAGACAATTGCCATATCGGCAAAATGATCGGACAGGTTGATCAGGCACAACGGCCCTTTTGCGACACTCTCCCGGCACAACTCCAGGAAGATGTTGCTCAAGGCCAAGCAGCCTACATCAAGGATGACCGGGAACAGCCCGGCCATTTCAAGTATGGCCAGGTGACGGTCCACATCCTTGGCCGGCACAGCGACCAGTATTCCCTCGTTTGCCACCTCACCGTCGGGTGGGGTGCATCCGCAGGCAGACCGGTTCAGGAGCCAGTCCATGGCGATCTCACCGCGTGATTTATGCAGCAGTTCCTCGCCTTGCAGCCAGAGGGCCGCTTCCAGTTCCGACGGGGAAACGTTTCCATGTTTGAAGTAGCGGAAAGCAATAGATGGGTTGTGCATGGCTGAACAGACGGTGGATGTCGGCATACCGCATCTGCGCCAGAGGGACCTGATTGCTGACGCCAGGACGGTATCGGGCAGCCCCGGCTCATGAATGACCCAGCCGGCATTCCGCAGCTCCAGCCCACCGTTCGGGGTTGACCCGATCCGTGTTGCTGCGACGTACGTGTCGGCTATGTCCAGACCGGCCACATCCTCGGTTAGAAAAGTGTTTGCCATTCTGCCGTTCCTCCAGCTTCGTTGCTCATGGCCGGGAACCGGCCGGCTGGCCTGCGGGACCATGAGAGGTCCCGCAGCAGGCTGGCAATCGGGCCCCGTACAAGCTGACGTCACAGGCCGGTTCGAACGAAGCTGCCGCTCTGGTCCAGCGTTACCACTATGCTTCCGGCCTCGCTCTTCTTGGGCGCGACGGATCCGGCGCTGTTGCCTGTGCACTTGATCGTGTAGTTGTTCCCGACCACCGTGTATGTGTAATCCGGGGTGCTGAAATACACTCCGTCCAGATCGTTCGCGCCGACGCCGGGTATGGCTGTCACGGGAGAGTCAGTGCCGGCGGGATACGCCTGATGTTCAGCGTAGTAGACCCTGAGTGCGGTGCGCACCGCTCCGCAGCCGGAGTCGGCTTCGGTGGTCTTGGCCCGTTTCACGTTTGCCATCATCAGTGGTATCGCCACTGCCGCAAGGACGGCCACGATGACCGCAACCACCATGAGCTCCACCAGGGTGAATCCAGACTTGTTCCTGTAGTTCATTTTCGTTCCTCCGTCATGTGTCATAGTTACCAGGGCTCAACCTATCTACCGATTGCCGTCAGCAAAACGATCATTGGCTTTACGCCTCGCACCTCCTTTCAGCAACTAACCCACACTTGATGCCACCGTGAACACAGGCATGTAGATCGCCAGCACCAGGGTCAGAATCAGCGTTCCGAAGACGCAGATAATGATCGGCTCGAAAAGCGATGTTGCCATTGTGATGGAGGCTTCCGCCTGGTCCTCGTAAACCGTTGAGACTCGCTCAAGGACCTCCGGCAGCCGTCCTGACGATTCTCCGACGCTCACCATCCGGATCACGAGACGGGGAAAGAAATCCGGGTCGAGGCTGGTTGCGATTGCGGACCCTGCAATGATTCGCTGACGGGAAGCCACCAGGGACATTTCCAACGAGCCTTGACAGCAGAACAATCGCAATTGCATACGGGGGCATTTCTGGTACCATTGCTCACTGTTTTTCTTTGGGAGCCTGATTGATATGAAGACTGGGAAAACTGTTGAAATTTGCGATACGACCATGCGGGATGGAACCCAGGGGATGGGAGTGTCGCTTTCCACGCCGGCCAAGCTCCGTCTGCTGCGCAGGTTGGACGATATCGCCGTACACTTTGTTGAGGGCGGGTATCCCGGCTCTGCCGGCAAAGACATGGAGTTCTTTCACGAAGCGGCCAAAATGAAGCTGCACAATGCGCGGCTGGTCGCCTTCGGCAGCACCAGGCGGGTGGGCTACACCGCGGCAACCGATGACCATGTGACCAAGCTGCTCGAAGCCGGCACAAAGGTGGTGTCGGTGGTTGGCAAGGCGTGGAGCCTGCACGTGAGGGATGTGCTCCGCACATCGCGCCAGGAGAACCTGGCGATGATATCCGACACAGTCCGGCACCTGAAGAACCGCGGGATGACGGTCCTCTTCGACGCCGAGCATTTCTACGACGGCTGGAAAGACAGCCCTGTGTTCGCGATGGATGCCGCCAGGGTCGCTGTTGAGGCCGGCTGCGATTGCGTAGTGCTTTGCGACACCAACGGCGGGTGCATACCCCACGAGGTGTATGCCATCACGAGGGAAGTTGTGGACGCACTGCCGGTTGCGGTCGGCGTGCATGCCCATAATGATACGGGCATGGCCGAGGCCAACAGCATTGAGGCGGTCCGGGCCGGCGCACGCCATGTGCAGGGGACAATCAACGGCTATGGCGAGAGATGCGGCAATGCGGACCTTTGCACGGTGATACCTACGGTTGAGCTGAAAATGAACCTCGACTGCATCGGCGCGGCCAGGCTCAAGGAATTATATGACGTTTCCGTCTATGTGGATGAACTGACCAACATGCGGCGTAATGATCGGCTGCCGTACGTCGGGAAGTGCGCCTTTGCCCATAAGGCCGGTCTCCACGTGAACGCAGTGCAGAAGAACCCGCGGACCGTCGAACACATCAAGCCGGAGTCTGTCGGCAACGAGCGAACAATCCTCCTTTCCGATGCCTCCGGCAAGAGCAGTGTCCTTATGAAGGCCATAGAAGTGGGCGTGATGGGGCTGAAGAAGTCATCAGCCGAGCTCCCGGCCGTGGTGGCGGCTCTGAAGGACCTCGAGAGCAGGGGTTACGCATTTGAGGCCGCGGACGCGTCTTTCCGGATCCTGGTCCAGAAGATCCTCAAGAAGCACAGGCCGTTCTTCGAGCTTGAGGGCTTCCGCGTGATCGTCGAGAAGCGTGGTCGTGATGAACCCTGTCTGTCGGAGGCGACGATCAAGGTGCGCGTGAAGGACGAAGTCGCGCACACCGCGGGCGAGGGGAAGGGCCCGGTTGACGCGCTTGACCACGCGCTGCGCAAGGCGCTGACAAAATTCTACCCGGAGATCGCCAAAGTGCTGCTGACGGACTTCCAGGTTCGTATCCTTGATCCTGAGGAGGCAACCGGGGCCAAGACCCGCGTGCTTATTGAGTCGGGTGACGGCCGCGAGACCTGGGGAACGGTCGGTGTGTCGGCGAACATCATAGAGGCGTCGTGGGAGGCTCTCGTGGACAGCGTCGAGTACAAGTTGTTCAGCGATGAGGAAAAAGCGACCCGGAAGAGGCGGCGTCATGATTGAGCTGGAAAAGGACTACGATCCTCGGAAGGTGGAGGACAAGTGGCTGGCTCGCTGGCTTGAGAACCGGGCGTACCATTCTGACGCCGGCAGCGGCGGGAAGCCATACACCATTGTTATTCCGCCACCGAACGTCACAGGCATTCTCCACATGGGGCATGCCCTCAACAATACTATCCAGGATATACTTGTCCGCCGCCGGCGCATGCAGGGCTTCAACACCGTCTGGCTGCCGGGTACTGATCACGCCGGCATCGCCACTCAGAACGTAGTTGAGCGGTCCCTTGCCACAGAAAAGAAGACCAGGAATGACCTGGGCCGGGAAGCTTTCATAGGCCGTGTCTGGGAATGGAAGGAGCAGTACGGCGGAACGATCATCAACCAATTGAAGAAGCTGGGCGCCTCGTGCGACTGGGAACGCGAGCGTTTCACCATGGATCCGGGCCTGAGTGATGCCGTGACCGAGGCTTTTGTCCATCTCTACGGGAAGGGTCTGATCTACAGGGGCAGCCGCATCATCAACTGGTGTCCACGGTGCCAGACGGCCCTCTCGGACGAGGAGAGCGAACACCGTGATTCGGCCGGCAAGCTGTATCATATTCGCTACCCTGTGAAAGGTGGCGCGACAGGTGAGTACGTGGTGGTTGCCACGACCAGGCCCGAGACGATGCTGGGCGACACAGCGGTTGCGGTAAGCCCGGACGACCCGCGGTACAAGGATCTGGTCGGCAAGACGCTCATTCTGCCCATCCTCAACCGTGAGATCCAGGTCGTTGCCGACAGCTTTGTGGATCCGGCATTCGGGACTGGCGCCGTCAAGGTCACGCCAGCGCATGATCCAAACGATTTCGAGATGGCAAGCCGGCACGGGCTCAAGCACATCAATATCCTGACACCTGACGCAAAAATGAACGCTGAGGCCGGGCCGTATGCGGGCTTGGACAGGTTTGCGTGCCGTAAGCAGCTTGTGGCGGATCTGGAGGCGGCCGGTCTTCTTGAGAAGATTGCGGATCACAATCATGCCGTTGGCCACTGCTACAGGTGCAACACCGTCGTCGAACCGAGGCTTTCCCCGCAATGGTTCGTCAAGATGAAGCCGCTCGCGGCGCCGGCGATCGAAGCGGTGAAACAGGAGAAGATCGTATTCGTTCCGGACCGGTGGACCAAGGTCTATCTGGACTGGATGGAGAACATCAGGGACTGGTGCATCTCACGGCAGATATGGTGGGGCCACCGCATCCCGGTTTTCTACTGCTCGGCCTGCAACCATGAATGGGCGGCGAAGGGTGCGCCATCAAGATGCCCGAAGTGCGGCGACGCCGGAATCCGTCAGGATGAGGACGTCCTTGATACCTGGTTTTCGTCCTGGCTCTGGCCGTTCAGCACGTTTGGCTGGCCGGAGAAGAGCAAGGACCTGTCCTTCTACTATCCGACGGACGACCTGGTGACCGCGTCGGAAATCATCTTCTTCTGGGTAGCCCGTATGATCATGGCCGGCTACGAATTCATGGGCGACCTGCCGTTCAGGCGCGTCTATATCCATGGCACCGTCCGCGACGACAAGGGCCGCAAAATGAGCAAGAGTCTGGGTAACTCGATTGATCCGCTGGCGATCATCAACGAGTTCAGCGCCGATGCGTTGCGCTTCAGCCTGACCATGCTCACCGCGACCGGGCAGGATGTCTATGTGTCGAACGAGAAGTTCACGCTCGGCCGGAACTTCGGGACGAAACTCTGGAACGCCGCCCGCTACCTTCAGATGCAGACCAAGGACTCGCCGGCCATGGTGTCGGCAGGTATCCCGTCTGCTGAGGGCCTGGCCGTGCTCCTCAGGGATGGCATTGCCCTGAGCCCGGATGACCAGCACATCCTCTACCTGCTGAGGGATGCTATTGCCGCCTGTGACGACAACCTGGATAAATGCCGGTTCAATGACGCAGCCCATGTCCTGTATGAGTTTGTCTGGCACCAGTTCTGCGACTGGTACGTCGAGTACTCGAAGAGTGTGCTCTATGAGGCACAGCAGGACCGCCGCGAGCATGTGCTGAGGGTGATGCATTTCGTGTTCTCGAACGTCCTGCGCCTGCTGCACCCGTTCATGCCGTTCATGACCGAGGAACTCTGGCTGGCGATGGGCTATGGTGTCGAGGGCGGCACAATCAGCGCGGCGCCGTGGCCGACACTGCCCGACAACGCGACCCTGGCCGGCTACGGCGTCAACAAGGCAACCGTGGCGTATGTTGACGACAAGTATGACCTCATCAGGGTGGGGCGTGCGTTGCGTTCGGATTACACTATCCAACCGTCGCGAAAGATCGCCTATATCGTCAAGCCCGTCTCGCCGCAGTGCGCGGACGCACTGCGGGCGGACATGGAGTCGGTCCTCCAGTTGCTCAGGGCCGAGAAGGTGGATATTGTCCCCGAATTCCAGCCGGCCAAGGCAATGCCCAGTGGTGTCAACAAGCTTGGGACTATCTTCATGCCGCTCGATGGGCTGATCGACGTTCAGGCTGAAACCGCGCGGCTCACGCGCCAGCGTGAGAAGGTGGAGGCGGAACTGGCCAAAGTTGATGCGAAACTGGCCAATCAGGCATTCATGAGCAAGGCGCCGAAAGACGTTGTGGCCCAGCTTCAGCAGCGGCGAAGTGAAGTGCTTGAACAGGTCGGGAAGTACGATCGCCAGATCCAGGCGCTTGTGTGATGGTCCAAGCCCGGCGGAAACGCCGGCCTGCGGATCGTGTTCGCGACCCGACTAGTCTCCGTCGGCCTGGACCAGCCTGGCGGTCCCGTTCTCGTATATCAGGAAATACGCCGGCCATTCGGTCCATGAACCTGTATTGATGTACCGCCCCCCGCGTGTCGCGAGGTCCATGACCTCGTGCAGGTGGCCGCAGACCACTGTCTTGTACCCATGCTTTCGTGCGTACCGCAGTGCCTTGGCTGCGCTTGCCTTCTTCAGGATGCGGAAGACCGCCGGCATACTTTTGGCCAGCTTCACCGTGCAGAGGAAGTCCGGCGATCTGAGCGCTCGATAGAACCTGACTGACTTGTTGAAGGCCCGGTAGAGCGGGAGCATCGGCATGAACGCGTCGCCGTGCGAGAAGAATATCCGCCCATCGTTCCATGAGTGCGCGAATTCAATGCGATTGGGTTCTCCTGTGACAAACTCCTTGTCGTGGTTGCCACCGGTCCACACAATCCGGAGCCGGAACGACGCAGCGCAGATATCACTGAGAACCTCCTCGTGTTCCCGCGGCATCTGCCGCCTCTCGACGTCAACCACGTCGCCGTTCATGATCAGCACGCAGCCGTCAGGCAGCTTCCGCAGGAAACTTCGGAACTGCCGGTGCATGCTGGCAGGAGACCCGAGATGAAGGTCGCTCATTGATACGATGCGCATCTTGTCCATTGTCCCTGCTGTGCCGTGCGCAGCCACTGGATTCACAAGGCAAGCGGTTGTAAGTGTCGTCGCGCCTGGACAAAAGTCAACGCCTATGTTGGGCCATGTGCCCGCTGGATGAAGGCGAAGGCTGCTGCGAGAACTGATGAGAATATCCACGTAGTTGCCGGTATCTGCAGGTTGAAATCAACCAGTGAATGCAGCGCCATGGCTGTGAAGCAAAGTATTGCGCCGAGAGTCACAGCCGGCTTTGTCCCGGACCTGTAGCCTTTGATTAGTACGATTAGGAGTGAGCCCGCCATTGCGGAGAAGAGCACGGCCCCGATGATTCCGTATTCCTCAAGGAGCTGCAGCCAGTCGTTGTGCACCTGGTGTGAATGCGCCTCGGCATTGGGGCGTGTCGGCCAGATGCCCTTCGCCCGGTCGCCGTCGGGACTGGCGGCGTAGTGAAACCAGAGGTGTTGGTGCATGCCCGGGCCTATCCCGACCCACGGGCCGACCTCCCGCCACGCCCGTACTGCCGCCGAGTACATGCCGTAACGGGGGTTATCCATGATACGGTCGGTTGCCTGCCGCCGGGCCTCGTCGAACGTACTGGCCCCTGACGGGGTGAATTCCTTGAACCGCCCGACATAGGCGCTGCCCGAACTCCAGGCAATGACCAGCAGGGCAACGCATGCCGCCAGGCCGCCGAGACGGATTCCCCACCTGACCGCCGGCTTGAACCCGGCAGTCCAGACCAGGCCTGCGACCGATAACATGGCAAGGACCGTCAAACCGCCACCGCGCGATTGGCTGAGCCAGACGCCGTACAGTGCCACCACGGCGGCGAAAGCGGCGACGAACTTCCATGTGTAACCCGCGAGCCGCCTCGAACCGGAGGCATACGGCGTCAGCAGGATGCCGATCGCAAGCGCAAGCAGCAGCTCCATAAGCCCGGAGTAGTGGTCGGGGCAGAAGTAGGCCCCGGTGGCTCGGCCTGAGTACTGTGTGAACGTGGTTTGCACCCAGAGCACCCTGCTGCTGCCGGTGATCCGGTGGTTGACTATGCCGTATAGCCCTAGGCAGAGCAGATTCAACGCCACGGCAAGATAGAGGGCCCGCAACTGGGCGCGACTGAAGCCGATTGCGATAACGCCGGCGAGCAGCAATGGTGTGGCAAACAGCAGCAGGCTGCGCTCGGCATCCATGTAAACAGGCGTTTGCCATGCGCGCACCCATGCGTAGGCAACGAACACGGCAAAGCAAACCGCAGTGGTTGTGCCGGCGGCGGAGAACCGGAGCCTGTGGCTCCTGAGCGGACTGCCACCGGCCACCAGGCGGATTCCGAAACACAGGGCCGCCGCAAAGACGCAGACTGCGAAAGGCCAGAACCACCACATCTCCCACGCTCCGAACAGCCATGGGGAGACGCACGCGGCTGCGAGGACGAAGATAAAAGAGAGGGTGGATAGGATTGTTTCGAGAATTGCCATCTCCGCCGATTGACCTGCCCTTCTGTGCGTCCGCTTCCAGTTCATGCCAGGGCTCTACCCGGCCCGAAACACATATCGATGAGACCGACCGCGTCAGTAAAGACGAAGCCTGATCTGTCCACGCCAATACCACGGAAGACAGCACGCAGGCAAGCGGTGACTTCGCGCCTTGAAATCCTCGCCGGGCGCTGTTTCGTCGTACTGGCAGCCGCCATGTTGTGCAACGCCAATGAGGTGCCGGTTGCGAGGCGTTCCCGCGGTGACACGGGAATACCGGTTTCGAGCATCCTTGCTACGGAGCGGTATGCACTGGTACGCACAATGAGGCGGACTGTGTCAGAACAAAACTCCGTGGCCGGGCAGGCTCATAACGCATCTCCGTTATTGCCATCAAGATGCCTCTGTTCTATCATTCGGTGGATGGTTTGCTATGGGGTGTGCCATGCGAAGGGGTTCAAACATTGCCGGTGCTGTTTTTGTTGCCGTGGCGGCCGTCTGGATGGCTGCCGCGGGGGCAAATGGCGCAGATGTCGTTATCAATGAGTTACTTGCGATCAACGACAGCGGCCGCGTGGACAAGTACGGGGTCAAGTCCGACTGGATTGAGCTCTGCAACCAGACAGCCAGTCCCATCAACCTCCAGGGATGGTATCTGACCGACGATGACTCGAAGCTGACCAAATGGGTCTTTCCCGCCACAAATATTCCGGCCTACGGCTACGTCGTTGTCGTAGCTGACGGGAGTACCAGCTCTGTATATAAGGGTGAATTACACACCACTAACTTTTCGCTGAAAGGGAGCGGTGAGTATCTCGCGCTGGTGTGGACCAATGGTGTGACCGTAATAGACGAGTATTCGCCGGAGTTTCCGGCGCAGTCCGCTGATGTCTCGTACGGTATCCGTGCAGACCGGTTGACGCGGGGCTATTTCGCCACGCCGACGCCGGGGGCCAGCAACGGAATGGACGGATGCACGAGCATGGCTGGTCCGCCGCTGTTCTCCGTCGACTCCAAGGCGTTCACGAATGGACTCACCCTCTCCATCTCGAATGCCAGCGGAGGAATCATACGCTACACAACGGATAAGTCCGCACCCACTGAAGTGTCGCCGCAGTATACCGTGCCGATCACTATCTCGACATCCACCCTTGTCCGCGCCAGGGTCTACGCGACAGGGATGGTACCAAGCCCGATTGTCAGGAAGGCATATATCAAGGTGGCCAGCGATCTTTGGAACTTCACTTCCGACGTACCGCTTGTGCTTATAGACAGCTTCGGAGGCGGCGCATTGCCGTCGGTTGAGCCCAAGACCGACGCCTTCATGGTGATATTCGAGGCTGTGAACGGTCGAAGTTCAGTGACCAACCCACCGACACTCGCCACGCGCATTGGAGTCAGGTGCCGCGGAGAGAGTACGATACGTACCACGTACGAAAAACCAATACTGGCGGTTGAATCGCGCGACGAGAATAACCTGAACACGTCCATCTCGCCGCTAGGCCTGCCCCCGGAGTCAGACTGGGTCCTGTACGGAACACGTAACGCCGGAGGCAATCTGGATGCATCGCTCCTGCGCACACCGTTCCCTTACCGGTTGAGCAACCTGATGGGGCAGTACGCGTCGAGAGACCGGTGGGCGGAGGTGTTCATCAATGTAGACAATGTAGCGGCCAGCTACGCCTCCCACTACCAGGGCGTCTACTCCTGGCTGGAGCGGATCAAGCGGGCCGATAGCCGCGTGGATATACACGAACTGTTGCCCTCCGATACCGCTGAACCAGACATAACCGGCGGATATATCGTCAAGAGTGATAAGCCTGATGGGGGGGGCGATTTCAGTGGCGGAGGCGCGTTGCTTTGGGCGGTCTATCCTGACATGAAGGACTTGACCGCGGTGCAGACGAATTGGATCAAAGGGCATTTTGACACTTTCAAGACGGTCCTGGACGGACTGAATTACACCAATCCCGTGCTGGGATATGCCGCCTACATTGACGTGGACTCGTGGATCGACGCGCACATCCTCAATGTCTTCACCAAGAACATAGACTGGCCCAAGTTCAGCACCTACATGTACAAGGACCGGCTGGGCAAAATCGTTATGGGACCGCCCTGGGATTTTGACCGGTCTGCGGATTCTTACGATACTTCTGATGAGGCTTGGAACACGTGGGATGGAACACTGTGGAGCAAGTTCTCTGGTTCCGGATACCCGGTGATATGGTACATGCGCCTGCTCCAGGACCCCGACTTCTGGCAGAAGTGGGTGGATCGCTGGCAGGAATTGTCGCCGACCGTGCTGAATGCGAGCAACATATGTTCCATGATCGACACGCTGGCACTGGAAGTCCGGGAGAGCCACGTGAGGAACTTCCAGAAGTGGAGCTCCGATACGACACGCGGCTGGTCAAATGAGGTGGTTTATCTCCGCGACTGGTTGTCGAATCGGGTCGTGTGGATCTCCGGGCAGTTCCCGACTTCGCCGGTGATTACGCCGGCATCCGGCTGGGTCACGGTGCCCACGTCTGTCACCATGGTCGGGCACAGCGGCAAGACCATATACTACACCACCAACGGTACCGATCCCCGCGCATCAGGCGGGAGTGTTTCCGCATCAGCCCTGACCTACTCCGGGCCGGTCACGCTGTACGGTTCCGCGGTGGTAGTGGCCAGGTGCCACGACGGTTCGTCATCCTGGCTGGGTGCGCCAAACCACTCGCCGTGGAGTGGCCCGTCCAGGGCTGTGTTCATCAGCCAGGCACCAACCCTCGCGGTGTCGGAAGTCATGTACAATCCTCGAGCGCCGACCACCGGCACGGCGGAAACCAACTATCCCGCCTCGGACTTTGAATTCATTGAACTCCAGAACATCGGTGATGAGACGACAAGCCTGGCCGGCGTGAAGTTCACCGATGGTGTGGACTTTGACTTCTCCTATGGGAGCGTCCGGACACTGGCGCCCGGCGAACATGTTGTCGTGGTCAAGCGTCTGGCGGCCTTCACCAACCGGTATAGCGGCTGGGCCGGGATGCGGATAGCCGGTGAATCTTCCGACAACCTCAACAATGCCGGCGAGGAGATCAAGCTGCGCGTGCCGTGCGTGGGTTTGACCAACGCCGTCTTCACCTACAACGATGGTCGCGGCTGGCCGCTTGCGGCGGACGGGGCAGGTCACTCGCTCGTGCCGCTGTCGAGTACCGTCGACAGCCAAACCAACGGTGTGTTGGATTACGGCGGCAACTGGCGTGCCAGCGCGTACCGCGACGGTTCCCCGGGCCGGGCTGATCCGGAGCCTGTGCGGGACATAGCGATGAACGAGGTCATGTCGCACACGGATTACACCAACGGCGCGCTGTGGCAGGACTCGAACGACTGGATCGAGCTCTTCAATGCCAGCAGCAATACCGTGGCATTCACGACGAACTGGTATCTCAGCGACAACGCCGACGACCTGAAGAAGTGGATGATACCCGGTTCGAACAGCGTAGCCTCAAGCAACTGGATCACATTCTTTGAGGTTGACGGTTTCCACCCGGCCACGAACAGCGGGTTCGGGTTGAACAAGGGCGGTGAGGAGGTCTACCTGTCATACCTGCCAGGCAA